>NZ_VOYB01000043.1:0-6956 GCF_013420445.1 Acinetobacter sp. YH01006
GTACACAGTGCACTGGGTTATGTATCGCCTTTTGAGTTTGAAGCAATGTACTATGATAAGATTAACCCGTTAGGTCAGGTGGCCTAACTTAAATAAAAAAGTCTCCGACAAACCCGGTACGGTTCAAGAAGCAATACAGCAAGGTGTTGAGCTCTCTTCTTACTTGCTGCCTTTAAAAGGTCTACCATTCAGACAAGGTTTTCCTACTCATCAAATGGGACTCCCAGGTCCAGTCTATGACGCTTTACCAGATGGTTGGGGCATGATGTTGATGGATCGATATTTCAAAAAAATTGGCTTAAATTCAGCACGAATTGGACCTTTGGAGCGTCTGACCTATATTAGTAGTCACGCAATGGGTGCCCTCTCCTTTGAACCTTGTGTTGCTGACATGCAAACCTCAGAAAATATCCCTTTACAACAACTGGCCCAGGAAGTTCAAGAAGTACTCAAAGGTGAAGGTGGTGAATTTCTACAGCATTTATTGGTCATGGGTGGCTCCCCTCAAGGTGCCAGACCAAAAGCGTTGGTTTACCGAGATCCTGTCAATTTAGAGTTTTCGACTCAAGATTCTGATCAACATGAAGCCTGGCTGATTAAGTTTCCTGCTCAGCAAGAGCATCCTGAAGTCTGCGCCATTGAAGCCGTCTATGCAGAATGTTTGCGACTTTGTGCAATTGAGACTCCAGATACCCATTTCTTTAATTTGCCCAATGGTTTAACGGCTTTTGCTTCTAAACGATTCGATCGTCAAAATGGTATGCGGATTCCAATGCAGAGTTTGGCTGCATATACAGGAGCAGACTATAAAGTTCCAGGTAGCCTAGACTATCGCAATTTTCTCCGGGCAACCTTGATGTGTACGCAAGATGTACGAGAAAGATTGCATGCTTTTAAACGTGCTGTGTTTAATGTGCTTTTCAATAATCGGGATGACCATACTAAGAACTTTTCATTTCTCATGGAGAAAAATGGTCAATGGAAATTGGCTCCAGCCTATGATGTGACCTTCTGCGAGGGTCCAGGTGGTTATCATCAAATGGACATTATGGGAGAAGCGCTCAATATTTCCCGAAATGACATACATAAACTCGGTACTTCAGAAGCTAATCTGACTACTCTAGAAGTCGATGAGATCATCTTGACCATGCGTGAAATTGCACTTCAATTTAGTCAAATTGCGCAGCGCCTGTATCCCCATCAAATTCGAGAATCTACCCTACAGATGATTCAATCACGGATTCAACAGAATATTGATTTTTTAACTGAAACCTAAGCGTAAATATAAACTAAGCGCCAACCATCAACTGCAAATAGACTTTGATATAGTTAGTCGCTACATAATCTGTAGAACCTGTGAATTAGCTCTCTTTATAATCACGAATATTAGATGGATCACCGCTAAGATATATTCTGCAAACGTGAAATCACTACATCCAGATCGAAAATCACTAAGAAAAAACTGTCACCAAAAAAAGGTCTGCACTATGGATAGATGCAGACCAAACTCTGGATAACTACCAGCACGAGAAATATGTCGCAATTTTGCATAGACATGAATTTGATAAAATCAGCCCAGAAAGCCAGAAATTCATAAAAACTATTTCATCAATCCCCTATAACTTAATCACGTTCATGGTCGATCTTAAATCTTGTGAAAAGTACTCATGCTGACCTAGCCAAACTGTAAAACTCATGTATTCATAGCCTTTAAATGAATCTTTCAATCGGTATATTTAAGGTAAAAACTAGTAATCAGAAGTTATTATCACCCCCATATAAAACAAGGATCAACTTAAAAACAATAACTTAGTAAATTATTCTTCCATTTTTTTTATATTTAGTGTTATTACGAAACTACAGCTAGTTTGTGTTAGCTATTTTGTACACTAATCAAATAATTTTCAGTGGCAGAACACACCAAAGAAATTAGAAAATATTATATGAATTAATATATTGTTAGATAAAGTTAGGAGATGGACTTTTATTATTTATTTTTCTTACGTTCAGCCTTGCGCTGTTCACTCAATTTTTGATGCTCCTCTTCACTCAATTTAACCTTAGTTTGGTTAAATGGTTTACCCAGTGTTAAGTTATATTTTTCAGCACCTAAAACACGTTTTGCTTCTTTCAGAATTACATCACGAATAAAATCATTCAAAGACTCACCAACGAATCCGGCTGCTTCTTTTAGAACTTTCTCTTCCTCATAATACAAAGGTACAGATGCTAAACGTCCGTGCTCTTTACGAAAGCGTTTCTTCACATCTTGGGTGTGTGGAGTGAGAATAATCTTGTACATTAAATTACGTGTGTATTCGACTTCTTGACCATTAGCATCATCTACAGTCGCTTCAGGATTCTCTAAAATTTCCTCAAGATCATCACCAAAACCTAAAGATGGTTTACTCTTATTTTTAACCATTATAGGATCTCCACCAAGAAATCATTAAATTCATCTCTAGCCTTAGAGCTACCCATTTCCATTACAGACAAGCCTTGAATCGTTGCATCACGGAATTGTTTACGATCACGGATAATGGTGTTTAATAACTTGAATTTAGGAAGTGTTCCTAGCAGTTCGATTGAATCTGCAACTTCAGTAGATCTTGTATTTGATGGAGCTTTATTAACAACCAGATATGGTTGAAGCTTTTCATTGACCTTGTGATAGGTATTAAATAATTTCAATACAAATGGAAGGACTTCAACATCGGCTTGGCTTGGTTGTGTTGGAACAATTAACTTATCACTGACTTGAAGAGCAGATCTAAATTCTTCACTGTCACGCCCAGCTACGTCTAATAAAACATAGTCATATTTCTTTTGAAGATCTAAAAGGATCTTCTTTAAATCACCAGTATGGTATTCAGTATAAACAGGATTTTGAGTTCTACGCTTAGACCATTTAAGAGCTGACTGTTGATCATCAGCATCAACTAGGACTATAGACCCCTTCTTACTCAAGGCTACAGCAAGGTTTGTAGCCAGTGTTGTCTTACCTACTCCACCTTTACGATTGGCAATGGTAATTATCATTTCTTCTTCTACCTAAATAGATGTAACAATAGCTCTATTGTATAAAGGATTAATATAAGTCTACAAGAATAATATTTGTTTATTTTGTAACAGGTTATAGATGTGATGTGCCGCATTAAACTGGGGGTGATACAGATTCTAAAGCACTAAACTATACGGGTTGATATCTTTTTATATATCTGGTTTTAATATTAATTTATGGTACGTTTCAAACTGTAAGCATCCGGTGAACCACCGCTTTTTCTAGCTATTCAATACCGTCCATAGTTTCCATTATTAAAAGTGCTGCATTTGCCCCCAGTAAAAGAAGAACTGAACCGCCGCCAGCAATCAAGAGACTGTTGCTCACATTAGGATTCTACTGCAGCAGATGCTCTAGATAGCTTAGTCTTTTGAATATCAAATATTACTCTAGTATAATTAAATGATCTGTATTGATGAAATCAAGCGTTCTCCAGCCCATGGACATGCATGCGGATATGGATACTGCAATGGCATAGGTGATGAGAGCCTTTGGCTACATCAAACCACATTGCGCTTATCTATTCTGTAATAAGCATGGCCATCGCATGAAAGTCCTGGTGGTCTGGCTTTGTGCCAGACGATTGGAATAGGACAAGTTCCATTGAGCTTTATCCACCAGAGTGAAACTGTAGCACTCAGCCTAGAAAATTACAGGGCTGATCCAGGGTAAACCCTGACAGCGTATTGGACTGCAGCAGGTGATGAATATGCTTTCTATAGAGGAAATCTTAACAATGTCATGACTTAATTGAACTAAATCTACAATCTCTTGGATGTTCATTTAATAGCTGTATTGTTAGAGGTATTAAATGATGTAAAAACTTGTATTTAGTTATTCTAATTACAACATTTTAACTATTTTAAAAGCAGGCTTTGTATTTAATCTAGTATCTTTAACTTTATACCATTTTTCAATATCAGTAGCTTTTGCTTTGTCAGGTATATTAAGTTCATTATAAACATCTTGAATACGAACTTTTATATCTGAACGAAGAATAACTTCATCCTTTTTCAAATTAAGTAAAGTCGGAATTTCAGTTGCATTATCCTTCTGTGCATCTTGAATCTTTAATGCTCTTTCAATTGGTAACTTTCTATATTCAAATTTTCTAATCGTGTCGTGCGTCAAAACATCATAAGCAGTTTTGAAATAGTCATCCTTTGCATCAACCAATTTATAAATTTTAGAATTATCTGCATCTCTTGCTTCACAATATTCTTTCATCGTTTCATAAAAGCACTGGCTATGACCTGATAAAAATTTAGCTACACCTTCAGGTTTATGAGCGAATGCTTTATGTTTTGTTTCATCAGTCAGTAAAGCTCTAAATGAGGCAGAATATCCATCTTCATTAACTTCAGCACCTGCAACAACACGTACCACATAAGTTGCTTCTAGTGCTTCGTATGCCTGTAATTCAGCTTTCAATGCAACGTCTGAAACATACAGTTCACCTTTTTCATCTTTGAATGTGTACTTGTCATCTTCAGCAGCTTTTCTTAATTGTTCACGTCCTGCATCTGACATTTTACCTTCTTTGATATCATTCAAAACGTCTTCGCTGTCTTGGATACGTTTCTGAACTTCCTGCATCCATTCTTCTTTTGTACAACTTGCAGCTTCAGGTAGATTTCCAACTAATAGATTAATGTGTTCATTATATTTTGTGTTTCGAATACGACCACAAATTTGAGGTACAAGTACATGGAAATCTACTTTTGTAGCATCACGGAGTCCATTAATGATGATGTAGGTTTGTCCTTCTTCATCGAAGATGTCTGCACCTTCAAAAGCAGTTGAAGTATACAGATTGATCTTTGCAGGGGCTGAAGTGATGTCACTGATCTTTGCCCATTTCAAGCCAAGCTTACTATTAAATGTTTTTTGGTTTGAATTTGATTTTGAACATACAACTCTAATATCGTCAGGATTAAACAGATTCTTACCTGTTTCCTTATCAACTAAGGCTTTCAACTTACTTAGGATAGATGCAATTTCTGTCACTGAGTTATAGAAGATATGAGCATTGCCTTCAATTGTTCCCATCAAATAATCATAGCACAATCCAAACAAAGCATTGTTTACACCTACGCCATGTTCAATTTTTTGAAGGTTAAATTTAACCGGTCTAACATCACCCCACTCGATTGTACATAGTGGTAAATGTTCGAGTGCTGAAGGAAAATATTCACGTTTTGTTGGTGTCGCTGTTAAGAAAACGTACGAACCAAACTTGTTATAGTTTTGAAGTACATATTCACAAGTAGCTGCTTTGAAACTACCTAAATTCACAAGTGTATGTGCTTCATCAATCAGTAATTTAAATGCTTTTGGATTGAAGCCTGGTGTTGTTAGGAGTTTTGGTAATGAGTCAAAAGTACAAACAATTTTTCTAGAACTTGAAGTGTCTTTTAAATATTCTGTTATTTCTTCTCTCTCGGTATCACCATACACGCCAATTAAATCAACAATTCCTTGGTTGTCTGCTAATTTGGATTTAAGTAGGTTAATGTAAGGAACGAGAACTACATAATTTTTTGCATTACGGATAACTAATGTTGTACCACCACAACCTGTAATTTGTTTATTTACATAACAGTTGTCTGGAAAATCCTTAATTAGATTTGAAAGTTTTTCGGAGCTATCACTAGCTATAATTGTTATTGTATTTGCTTGAGCATCTTGCTCTATTTTTACTGCATTATTTATTACTAAATCTTGTAAATTCATTTATCGGATTACCTAAATAGGTCTTAATTTTTAGTGTCATTTATATGTTGTCAGGATATGAAGTAGTGAGGGATAATCCTCTATCCTATGTGATTAACAGTATCAAAATTATAAATCAATGTCAACACTTTATTTCACACAAGTCCATTGTTTACTCTTTTTAAGTATTTGATTGATAATATTTCAATATAAAAAAGTGTAAAATCAAACCATACACTTTTTTAAGCATACCCCCCTTATCTAAGATAGAAAAGTGTAAGGGTTTCTCTTGGACATAGCATTTTGTCTTGAGATCAACTAACGCACTCTGTTACTCTCATTCTATAGTAAACTGGTTCAGTCGTTTGTTTGCTCAAACTATTACTCGGTATATCAAAATGCTAGCGCATTTAGCTATACGCTCGCAAAGTTTCGAGCTAATAAGATTTGATTGATTAGATAATTATTTTACACTTTTTTTAGAAATGAAAATTAAATATACATTTACTATAAAAACAATTGTTTACAAGAAATACTTTACACTTTTTTTCCCACAGCCCTTTATATTATACAATAAATTGTGTAAGAGCTTAGGCAGTTATCAACAGTTATAAATTCAAAGAGTTCTTTTAAAATAGTAAAACATAGTCCTAAGACAAAAGCTTGTCTTGAGTTAGATATAAATATAATAGTAATCAATTAGTTAAAAATTTTTATCTTAAAAGAAGAATTATAAAAATTAATTAACATTCCTTCTAAAGCTCTGACGAGCCTTAGAACTCATTAACCATCTATAAAACTCTACCCTTTCTCATTTATATTCATGTTCTAAGGAACATAAAAAATCATTTATTAATTTTGTAGAAATAGAGGTAACAGTTTAAAAACATGTCTTTATTCTATTGGACTGAATAGCCACCAAAATTCTAGACACATATATCCATCTTGATCCTCTCTCGCTTTAACAACTGAAAGAAACTCTCGGTAACAGCATTATAATGGCAGTTTCCACGCCGACTCATACTGCTTTCAAGATTATGATGCTTGAGAAATGTCTGAACCGTACCGGGTTTGTCGGAGACTTTTTTATTTAAGTTAGGCCACCTGACCTAACGGGTTAATCTTATCATAGTACATTGCTTCAAACTCAAAAGGCGATACATAACCCAGTGCACTGTGTACA
>NZ_VOYB01000044.1:0-6764 GCF_013420445.1 Acinetobacter sp. YH01006
GATTAGGCATTCTGTACCGTTAGAGTTTAGATAATTAAATACATATTGTACCGAAATTAAATATTAAGTCTATAAATACGGTTTTTGAGTTGCTTTTTAAGACTTTATTTTGTTCCGTTAGGCTATAGTCTAAAGTAACACCTTGAACTTTTGCAACAGTGCCCTTAAATTGCTATACACACCAATGGACCAAGCCGGTTCACGTTCTCTTGCATAACTGCAACTTTATTGAAGTTCACATGCTTCAAGATCGCTTTCATCGGCTCCGACATGCCTTCGGTTTCCGACAAATCCGAAATGTACTCTGACTGGTCTACATACTTATAGAAGTTGTTATCAGGGTGTTGTTCTTTAATGCTTTGCCAACATTGGGGAACCATCACAGAGACTGGTCTGATCAGGTTGAAATTATTGGCGATATTCAACCCATACAGGTCGAAATCGGTATACACCGCTACCGGACATTCTTCTGGCAGAACTTCAAGCAACTGATTGACTGACCGGCAGTTCTTACCATGCCCCCTGTAAAGGAATAGGCTGTCTTGCCATTCGAGTGGAACTTGCTGATACCAGTCCGAAATCCGTACAAGCATAGTGCCATTCTCAATAATGATCAGCTTCCTGATTTTTTCTACTGCAAGATGCTCTAAGGACACGGCTGTTGTCACGCCAGGATGTGCAATGTGCATCTCACCGGACTTTAACGGTAGTTGTGCATTGATCGCAGCAAACCAAAGCTGCTCACCGAAAACGCTGGCATTGCCAGACTTTTCATCTATACGATGATCAGCAAGCGATATTCGGTCTGCATTGGAGTCATACGTTACCTCTGGCTCCGTTTTTACATGCTTTCCGTACAGAACCCGAAGCACATCAAGATCTGATTCACTTAGATGCAGCTCACGTTTGATGATGCTGCCGATCTGCATGTCTTTGTTCAGCATTGTCCATGTCTTGTTAAGCTTCACCACTCTGGTTTTAAGCTGTAAAACCGTCTGAATGATTGAGAGTTCTCTTTGCCCTAAGCGCATTGCATCACCTTTCCGTTGCTGTCTTTGCGACGAAACACGATATCTGAAATGTAGTAGTTGCCATTATATTTAGCATCCGTTTCACCCACTAACTGCAACTCAAGATGGTTTGAGTGGTTGAGTTCAAACTCATACAGGAGGCGACTAATCCAGTATTCAAATTTGCATCCAGGCTCTAGGCGTATGTAGGCGTTCTTTGCTGATATTTCATTGATTGCCGGACTGCCAAAAGCGTCAAAGAAGAAAAATGCAGCTTTATCCAGAGGTGAGACTGCCTTCACTATCGTATGCGTTGCCTTCTCTACCGGTGGGCGTTTTTTTTCAACAACTGGACCATCTTTTTTAACACGCTTCTGATTGGCTGTCTGAGCTACCGCAGATAAAGTGTTCTCAAAATCCTCAAGGTAGATATCGGCACGAGCTTTCAGCTTGATAAGTGGTACACGACGGAAGCTATCAGGTGCCTTGTTGAAATCAATATCGGCATTCAGCGTCCGGTTGTTGGCAAAATGACGGTGCAGCGCATCAATCAGATTGATTCGCTCCTGGGTTTTTATGTCCTTTTTCCATTCAAAGAGTTGCTTGTCCAGTCGGTGATGGCTGTGGTTCATTTCTTCAATGGCTTCAAACACGCTTGGCTTGAGACGTTTGGAGATCACTCTCTGCAAGTCTGCATCACCTACCGCCAATTCATCCATCGTATTTGGTGAAAGGATTTCCAGTGCCGTAATTAGCATTTTGGCAGTCTTTAAGCTTTGTTCAGCCTTACGCATTTTCATGTCGTAGTTGTTGAACAGCGACAGATACTCAAAGCACTGATCGGCAAAATTGGTCATGTTCTCGCTGATATTGTTTGAAAGCTCAATAATCAGGTCACTTGCTTCAACCTTTAATACTTCGGCACTTTCCGGGTCCTCGACTTTTGACAAGGCATAGTCGGTACTCACCGTTTTGATACGATCAATCAGACCGCTAATGTCGGGTGCGGAAATGTTGCGTTTCTTTCTGTTTTTATAGAAATTCACAAACTCAATGACGAAGTTTCTTAGATGCAGCGTGTTTTTTTCTGCATCCAGATACCCAAGATCGCAAGACAGCAAATTATCAATCAAGGATTTGTTTGATTCATTGACCTGAATAGACGAACTGGTAAACATGATTGCTTCGGCAATAGCATCAATGTTTGCAGAGAAAACCTTCGCCCCACGTTCAGCCGGATTCACGAAGTCGATCATAGTAACTCGCCCTGCTCCACATCATCTGTTTGAGTGATATCAATCGCATTGTGTTCGGCAAGGTACTCAGCTTCATCGTAGAAAATCGACCAACGTGAAGTTGCCAAAAACTCAGTACCCACAACCCCAACCGGCACTAAATATTCGCGCTGTACCAAAAACTGAATAACACCGTTGATCTGGTCTTTCACTGTGCTTGCGGTCTTACCCAACTTTGCAGAGAGTTCTTTTAGCCCTTTTTGGACATGCTTGGACTTCTCCACTTCAACCAGGATTTCACCAGACGTAATTCTGTCGCCTCCAATCAGAGGTTCATTGCGCCCCCCTGCCTTTCTGAACAGTCGCAGCCAGTCCACAAGTGGCTCCATTTTGCTGACGTTTTCCTCAAACTGTTTGGTGATGACCTTTTTGATCTCAGGGTCACTTTCAATATCAAGGTAAATCAGGAAATACCCACCACCGCACGGTGTCTGAATACACTTTTTGCCTAGAAAACTAATATGGTTGTTTAGTTGATCTAAAAATTCGACATCATTCAAAAACTCAAAGTTCTCAAAATCACTCCACTGGTCAATTAGATAACCTTCTAATAATTTGGTCGCTACTTTTGTTAATCGTTTATCAGCCATTTAAAATTCTCCACTTTTTCCCTATTAGACTGGTTCTGCTGCAAGCAATGGGTTATCGCCTTCGATTTCCAGTGGAACAACAGTGCTGACACCATTGGCTCCAACAATGTAGAGATTCTTAAACTTGTGGTTAGAGGTTGAGTTTTCCGGTTGAGCACAGACCAGATAGATTTTGTTATGGTCCATCATGTCGAACAGCAAATTGGTGTTGATCGCATCAAAGTTGCCAATCTCGTCAAGCGGGATATGGATGTAGGTCGAGTTATCAGGGCATAACTTCCGTGACAATGCGAGGAACATGATCAGCACCAGAATACGTGACGTTCCTGTACTCCCTGCACTGGTAAAGTCGTTGTCAGTACGCAGCTCGGCAAGACGACCATTGTTCATCACGCTCATTTTCAGACGTACCATAGAGCGGATATCATCAGTATGTCCTTTGGTGCTTTCAATTGCCTTTAAGGTGTATTCACAGCAACGAATGAAATCCTCGCTCGGAATGGAGCTGCTTTGCATGTTTTCAAAGGATTGATAGTCCTCACACTGCAAAACAAACTGATTGAGCTGATCTAGGGTGTTCTTGTCATTCAGCACACTTTCCAGATTCATTGAGAAGTCAGTGAATGCCTTGAACTTGTTGCTACGGTTCAGGTAGCCAGACAGTTCCGTAGATACGCTCTTTAAACGCTTATTTAGATTAAGGATTTCCTGAATATAGTTACGCAACTGAGCCGATTTATTACGGAAAATGTTTGTGACTGCATCATGCTTTTTCGGCAAGTCGTAGTCCATGATGCTTTCGATGGTAGACATGGAGTTAATGGTGTTCATGGTTTCACTGGTAGTCCCCATACTCTCCATCTTTTCCTCAAACAGCTTGAACAGAGAGAAGGCTTCATATTTGCGCAGTAATGCCTTAGAAGCGTTTGTCTGCAAGCGTAATTGATAAATCTGTTTCTTCTGTGTATCAGCCAACGTACCCAGATCACGAGAGAAGCTGTCGAAGCTTAAAAACTCAGGTCGATCTACCTCTACCAATAGGATATCGTCATCGAACAGGTTTTCGATTTCACGCCCCTGTTTATCCAGCTTTTTGATTTTCTCCCTGAAATCTTGTGCACTCGCTTCAAGATTGTCCACTCTTGTACGAAGGGAGGTTCGGACTTGTTCAAGCTCACTTTCCAGTTTGGAAAGATTGTGGCTGTATTCAGATACAAGTTTCAGAGCTTGGTTCATGTCCTCGATATGGTTCTGCTTGTACTGATAGTGGTTTTTCTTCCACATATCGTACTCAGCCAAAATGCTTTCATAGCCTTTGACTTTGGTGTGCTGTGCAATCGCAGCCTTGATCTTCATTTCTGCCTGTTTCAGGATATTTTCATCCACGCCTTGCTCACGCAGTTTGCTGTGATACAGGTTGGTCAAATCATCCATCTTGGCTTGATAGCTGCTCTCTAGCTGCTTTTCCTTTGTGGCAATCAGGTCAAGCTTGATACGCAAGTCTGCATAGGACGCATCATAGCTCTCCTTTAAGCCATTTTTTTCAAGCATGTTGGCTGATCGAAGCTCACCACGTTTCTTCGGCTCAATCTGATTGTTGAAAGTTTGCAGCTCGTATTTCGCTCTATTTACAGCTTCTTGCTCAATACGTGTAGCTTCTGCCTTCTTCGCTTTCAGCTCTTTCTCAGTCTGGTCATAAACCTGTCGGGCTTGCTGCTTCTCGTTTTGCAGGGTATTTAACTCATTTTCGAGTTTAACAACTGCAATATTGGTCTCGTTGATCTCTCTATGGATGGACTGAGCCAGATGCGATTGCTTGTCGTACTGCTCAACCAAAGAAGCCGTGTAAATCTCGGCATCTTTCAGACGTATTTGTAGTTGCTCAAGACTGTCGGCTTCCCCTGGAATCTCCAACTTGTTCAGGTCTATTTCAAGACCATAGAGGCTTAGCGCATTGGCATTCACGCCAGTTTGCCAGACAGGGTTCAGGTTGGTTTTGAAGAAAAGCTCAGGATTGATGACCTTCGCAATGGTAGTACGCCAGTCCACATCTTCATTCGGTGCATCATTCAGGAACCGTAGCAAGGTGTCTTTCTGGAACAGGGTTGTACGCAGATTCTCTTCTGACTGCTTGGCTTTCTCAAGCTTGGCTTTTAATCCATTAAGATCATACTGCGCCTTGTTTTGATCAAAATTAAGTTGTTTAAGCTTGTTTTGAGCCGCTTTCAATTCGTCAGACTTTGCAGACAAGGTATTCTCTTTGACTTCATAAGCCAACTTGAGGCGCTGTAGCTGTAGGTTTTCTTCATCCGTAAACAGTGTTGATTGGTGCATGCGCTCCATAGCTGCTGACTGGATATCCAGAAGCCTTTGACGTTCACTGGAAATTTCTTGATCAAGAATTTGGAGCTGTTCAGCCTGTTTGCGCTCAAGCTCTTTCACCTTGAGATCAAAGCGGTTTCGCAACTGGTTGATTGCCTCCTGAACCTCGTTAGATTCAGCATTAAGGGCTTCACTGGATGCCATTTTTTCACGAAGCAAATCTGCTGAATGCTTGTCGTACTCGCGGTTGATATTTTCGTAGCTTTCAGTCAAAAACTGTTTGTATTTCTTCGCTTCTTCAATCTCGTTGAAGTAGTGCGCACGTTTCTTATATTCCTGTTCCATGACGGAAATATTCATGTCTTGATAACGTCTTTCCGCAACTTCAATATCATGAATTGCCTGTTTAAAGTTACCTGCAGACTTTTCTTTTACTGCAATCAGCTCTTTGACTTGTACAATCTGGTTATTCAGGTTACGGACTGTCTCATTCCCTTTGTTCTTTACCGCATAGATTTCATGCTCTATCGAACTGATCTGCTGCTCGTAGTTCACCACATGGTCCCGGAGTACCAACAGGTGTGCATGAAGCGCATTAAAGGAGGCTAAGACCGCATTCTTTAACTGAATGCCAGAGATAATCTTCTGCTTTTCCGATTGAAGGCTTTGTAGGGCTTTCACATCATTGATGGTTGCTAACCAATCTGCGGTAGAGGTTGGTTTTGTTTTGATTTTCTCGTTGTCCAAATACGCTTCAATTAACATGGTTTTGAAGTTTGAGACAACATTGTTCTGGTTAATCGTTACCTGGGTCAGATTGCTCAGGAATTTTAGCTGTTGTTTGCTTCCAGACAGTGAATAGCGGTTGCATAAATCACGAAGGTTTCTTTCACCTGTCAGTCGTGATTTATCTGCAGTCAGCGTATAGATATATTCAGGGATGCTGTCGATCTGACGGCTCACATCAACGCCAGATTTATAAACCTGATCAAATACGTCTTTCACATTCTGAGAAAGACCCAAGATTTCCAGACTGCTCTCACTTAATAGCGTATCTTCCGCGCATCCATCAACAAATCGGTAGTTGTGCTTGCCCTGATTATTATTGCGATACAGCACCACACACTTTGTACCTGAGTGAGCAAGGTATTCAAAAATCACCATGCTTCGACTGCTCGGCAAATAGTAGTCTACGAAATTTTTCTTGTTTGCAGCTTTCTCTATTAACCCATTTGGTGAGGCACCAAAGAAAATAGGAATCAGGTTCAGGAATGAGGTTTTCCCTGCACCGTTGATACCGGTAATGTTTGTATGACCACCACTAATATCAACTCGGAATAGTTTAGATGAAAGAAAAGAATCATAAAGAATGATTGACTGTAAACCTTTCATAGAGGTTTCTTGAGGGTTAATAATACTCATTAGACTTCCTTCATAAATCATTTTTCAACCAATTTAATTGTTTATCTTTCACCCAATCTAAATTGTATATGCCAGCAAGTAAATTAAACCGCAGGTTTAATCGTTTACGACGATTTCTATATACA
>NZ_VOYB01000045.1:0-5910 GCF_013420445.1 Acinetobacter sp. YH01006
AACATATAGGACCAGAACAACAACTTTATTCTCCATGACTTGATATACCAATCCAAATTGATCAGTAATGTCCTGGAAGCAGCACAGATCCTTCCAAGCATCTCTTTCAATACAGCTATTGATACAGCTATTAAAAAAACAAAACAAACGATAAAATATAAGCAATCACCTACTCAAAAAGCTCAACAACCAAAAGCCGTGAGCTATAGAGGGCTTTGTTGCACAAACCTATTCATGACGGCTTATTCAGCAAAGCCAATATTTTGAGCGGTCAGATTCGCATACCATTGATAATCTACATAGCCTTTGTCAAAGACCACAATACTGCCAGAGGGAAACTGGAATTTTCGGCCTTGTACCATGTCATTTTCTTTACCATTTTCAACTGCAACAAACTCAGGAATATGATTGCTGTGATTCAATCCTATGCTGAGTTTCATGCTGGCTTTTGAATCATGAACTTTGGCCCATGCGCACAAGGAAAGCGACAGATCAATGTGACTGGCATCCAGGGAATACAGAGGATTCTTGAAGCGAAATTTATGGGCTACTTTTGATTTTTCACAGTATTGCAGTAATTGATGAAACATCTGTTTATACAAGGCAGCAGGTTGCTCCTCGTTGATTCGTGCCAGCGTGCTTCGGGGAATAGACTTTGCTCCGAGATGATTAAGCTTTTCCTGCTGGGACTCAAGATTGGATTGAATATCCCGTAGGCTTTGTCGGCAGGAAAGTTGGGACATTAACAGGGCAATAAACTGATCCCATCGAGAAGCAGATCTGAATTTCTGCCCAACATGATGTTGTTTAGCAAGCCGTTCAAAATCTTGTCGTAAGACTGGTTTAATTAACTGATGAAATACGGTATTCTGATGTGACAAAACCTGAATCCTGGTCGTTAAAGTGTTTGTTTGCACTCATATTTTAACTGTTCGGACTCAGGTTTTTTTATTTAAATCAAACTATGGGACAGCAGTGGCTTACAGCTCCCTTTTTTGTTGTGTAAACCCCAAATAGAAATGTCCGCTTGTAGAATCTGCGCTTTTGCTATTATCGAAGCGGACGGTTTATATCATCAATGCTGAAATTAAAAATCTAGATCATAATCACGATTTGGCTGCTTTTCAGGTTCATAAGTTTGCTCTAAGACATCGCTTTGAGGAGTCGGATTAGGCTTTTTCACCTCGTGGATATGGCTCTTTATGTTCTCAAAACTCTCTAAACACGATTGATATGACGCTCTTTGATGTTTCAAATGGTCATTTTGAGGCTCTAAAATAATTTCACATTTCAGATAGTTAAGCATGCGTTGGTCGTTTTTGATGATCTCCTCGATTTTGTCATAGTCCCATGTATTGATCATTCTGCTTGCTTGGCTGATGTATTTCTCCAAGTTTTGAGCTTTTTTCTGCACACAACCAATCAATTGCAATAGATTATTATCGTTGTATGCTTGCTGTTGTTGGGCTGAAAGTTGTTTGTGATCAGCAACGTAACCAGGGTAATAAGCGTCAATTCTCAAGTCACGGAAATCTGTAGCCGGCTTTGGCTTGGGTCGAATTTTAGCGACTAGGGGTTCTAGTTGTTCAAGTTGTTGATTAAGGTCATTAATCGTTCTACAGTTTCCCCAAGCGTATTGATCTGCTTGCTTTGCATCTCCAAGTCTGTGTAAAAGTCGGTGGGTAGCTGCAATTGCAAGATGGTTGAGAGTGCTGTCTCCAGGTCTGTCTGCTGTGTGTCTAGCGTCTGTTGAATGGATTTTAATTCGATCTTTACCAGGTCGCTGACAATGCTGTTTAAATCCAGTTGATTTAATGCTGTCGTTAATTGCATTTGTAACTGGGTTCTCAAGTTTTCTTGAAATGCTTGCTGTAATTGCTCCGAAAATTCGCCCTGCTCGAGCTTTGAAAGTTCTACTTTCATAGCCAAAATCAAGGCTTGTTGAGCTTCTTTCTCTGAGTTCAAGTTGTTGATTTTGTCCTTTAAACTCTGCTCTACTTCGCTGTAAGTGGTCAAAATATTCTTTAATGAACTGACCTGTTGACTCAAGGCTTCGTTTTGTTCTGCTAACAAGCTGTTTTGTTGACTCAACAAGGCGTTTTGCTCTGTCAAAAATTGGTCGATCTCGGTCTGCATAACTTATCTCCGTATGCTGTTTAGGTAATTGAGTTGGCTCTGAATTGTTTGTGAATTCTGTTGAATCATTTCTTTTTGTGCTTGGATGGTTTTTAGGTTTGTACTGAACTGATAGATCGTATAAAAACTGATTAAAATCATCAGCCCCCCAAAAACTGTACTCGCCCATGTCATGTATTTGGCTTTTTGAGAGTTTAATAGCGACTGAATTCCGGTCTCTATTAGCTCGCTTTGGCTCTCTTCTATCGCCTGCTTCACTTGGGCCTGGACTTGGGCTTGGATGCTCTTCTGATCTATCGAAATGCTGCCAATTGCTTTGTTGATTTCGGTCTGCAGCGATTCGATTGAGACTGAAAGCCGTTGGAGTTTCGATATATCTGTATTCGATATCTGCTCGTGGATTGCTTTTAACGCTACTAGATAGTCCATTGTTGCTTCTTGCAGCACTTGTGGTGATAGATTCCCCACCTCGGTCAAAATCGAGCTTAGATTGGATTCTATGGATCTTGTCGTACTCTCTATCCCGTTTAAAAGGGTGGTACTGTTCATGATAGGCAGCTCGCTTTGCTCGATAAGTTTCTCGAAGTTGATCAGCGTCTGTGAGAGCAGCTGCAAGCTCACGATCAGTTGGTTTATTTGATTCTGCCTCTCGAAGGCGCTCTGCATAAGCTCCAAGTTCGAATTTTTCATCGTAAAACGCCCCTTTTAGTCGGTGTTTGTCATTGTTGTTTAGGCGATGAGATCAAGATGCGAGAGCAGCGTAGTGTCACGCAAGGTAAAAAGCTCATGGAGATGCTGAGCTCTGCGATCAAGGGCTATCAGAACAAGGTACTGACTGCAGCCGAAGTGATTGATGAGCTCATCAAGTTGGCTAAGGCAATCCAAGAGTCAGACAAAATGGCAGAGGAACTCAACCTGACTGAATATGAATATGCGTTCTATTCAGCAGTTGCAGACAATGACAGTGCTAGAGAGTTGATGCAAAAAGAGATCCTGCGCGAACTCGCTGTTGTGCTGACTGAGTCTATTCGTAAGAACGTAACCTTGGATTGGACCATCAAAGAAGCTGCCAGGGCGAAGCTGAGAGTCATTGTGAAGCGTCTACTCAAGAAGTATGGCTATCCACCTGATATGGCTTTATTGGCTACTGAGACTGTGCTTGAACAGGCTGAGCAATTAGCAGAAGAGCTCTCTGCTGCTTAATTTTTTGCAATCAAATTACAACTATTAAAAAACTAGATTAGTTGTTTTAAACAACTAATCTAGTTGTACATCACATCTCAAGACCTAACTCTTTGAGGACACTAGAATACTTTCTGACAACCTCGGGATCTTGTAGTTCAATCAGGAGCCTTTTCTCTAGATCAGCATAGCTTTCCCCTACTGCAGCTTTTTGGCTTGCAAATGGATCATGGTGAGCTAGCTTGTTTGCAAAGAATTGAATCTGCTTGTCTGTTAGCTTCTTAGCTTTGCTGTGCGTGACTTCCTTAGGTTGTTGCTTAGTTATGAACGTAAATGAGAAACCACCGATCATACGTCCAGTTTTATGTTGCTCCATAATGGGATTATTAGATTTGCACTGAAGAAGTTAAAGGAAGAATGAAACTAAATAGAAACCAATTTGAAACTAATTTAGTTGTAAATTGGTTTTAATATACAGGCTGTACTAGATTAATCTAGTACAGCCTGTATAAAAATTAATGGCTAATGATATCGAGAATTTTTTTCCATAAAATCTCAACGACTTCTTCCTGACTTATATCATGCAGGTAAACTTCCGAAATTTCTTGTTGAAGCCACTGCTCTAATTTCTCTTGATGTGAAGAGTGACTTGAATATCCATTCAATCCAAAGTAAGTGATCATCTTATTTGATGAATTTCCAGAATCGTAACTCATAAAATCATACAGCTTCTGTAAAACAGATTTAATGACCTCTTTCAGAAAACTCTTCCGGATTTTTTCCTCTCGGTACATCAAGTCTAAGTTATTGTGGGTTAAATACACATTTGGCATAAATTTATCCTTGTAAAGTAAAGGATCACAAGAACTAGAAACAATGAGGATATAGATAACTTTACTTTCGATATCTACTATGAAAAAATCCCTACGCTAACCTACCAAGTGGCGTAGTTTATTGCCTCATATTCTTATGATCGTAATAAATGGGAAAAAGAGTTTTTAAAGCTCTTTTTTTTAAACAATTTTTTTGGTAACCAAACTGGTTACCAAAAAAATTAACTTGTTTTATGAAGGTTGTCAATCATATAATCCATACAAATAGCTATTTTTTTTTGAGACACTTCAATGGATGAGTTTGTTGCATTCCCTTCTTTTGGCTATTTCTTTGAAAATAGCGACACGGGTATTTCTGATAAAGATTTTGAAAAAATAAAATATGAAATCAATGACTTTGATATCATTGTTGGGAATGAAATAAACTCTTTACATAGACTTGTTTCGCAATCCAAAGAGTTTGATCTGATTGTTATAAAACCAGAGATCGATTTTTTTCTTTTTGTGGGGCTCTTTAAAAACAAAGATTCTGTACTTAAACATTACCGTCAATATTTTGAATTATTGAGACAATTACTTACTGATAACGGTAGTCTATATGTACATGTTTCCAATCTTCACCTAATGAGTGAATTCCAAGTAATATTAGATAAAGTTTTTGGTGAAGCTAGGTGTGTGAATCAAATTTTACTAAAAACCCATAATTCTTCATTTAAAGCATCAAAAGGTTTTACTAAAACCGCTCATGAGGTAATTCTTTTTTATACCAAAACAGATAACTTTATTTGGAATGATCTGGTCCAGACAATCACAGATGATAATTTAGCTAAAAAGTTTCCTCATGTGGATGCACTGGGGCAATTTAGACTCATGCCTTTACATGTTCCTGGTGTACGAAAACATGGTGAAACTGGTAGACAATGGAGGGATATGAATCCACCCGAAGGTAAGCACTGGCGTTTTTCTCCAGAAAAAATGGATGAACTTGATCAACAGGGCCTTATTCATTGGTCAAGAACAGGTAATCCACGTTTAAAGGATTATGTTAAAAGTGATACCGGTGTTAGATATACAGATTATTGGGACTTAGCATCAGCAAAAAATTCAACATACCAAATTAAAAATCTGCAGAAAGCCTATGAGGTTATTATTAAATCCAGTACCAATGAAGACTCTTTAATATTGGATGCTTTCAGCTTTGATAGCGTCTGTTTGAATGCGGCAAATAACTTAAATAGAAAATGGATTGCAGTAACACCTAATATAGAGTCCTTTTTATTTACATTACGTTATTTGGAAAAAGACTTTTGCTCGAAAAATTTGGCAAGGGCTATTACAACTCCAGAATTTATCTCCAATGAGTTCGCTAATCCTAGCCCTGTGTATAAGGTACAAAATAAAAATTTCGGACATTTAAGTCTTTTAAATAACCTTAGATTCATCTTAAATAATTAAATTTGTGGAAAAAACTTTAAGCTGCTGAACAGCTCAAGCTATAGCTAAATTCTAAAAAGATCAGCACATAAAAATGCCTGTAAAATCCATTTTTATAGGGTTTTAGGTGTGCTGATAAATTCAGTATTTAGCTATATCTTCTTATGAACATAGTTTGATTTTTACTGTCATATTGTCCTATAGCCTAACGGAACAAAATAAAGTCTTAAAAAGCAACTCAAAAACCGTATTTATAGACTTAATATTTAATTTCGGTACAATATGTATTTAATTATCTAAACTCTAACGGTACAGAATGCCTAAT
>NZ_VOYB01000046.1:0-4708 GCF_013420445.1 Acinetobacter sp. YH01006
AACCAATGCAAATACCGCAATTGTAATCAGAGGGAAAAGCGCGAGAATTTTTATTATGGGTCGTCACTCGTAGACACTCGTTCGGTTTAAACCTGTTTTTGTTTAGATAAAATTAACAGCCAAAGATTTAGACTTGAACACCAAAAAAAAGCATTGGGATCTGATCAAAATCAGTAAAAAAGATCATTTTCAGCCTAAAAAACAAATTCTCATCTGCAATTTAGGTTTTTTATTGCCTTAAAACGCTCTCATTTGCGCTCTAAGGCACTTTTCTTACTTTTTGGTGTCTTTCCTTTGGTTTAGGGTTTGTTGCCCGTATTCGCGCCATAAAGCCCATTTTGGGTCATCTTGGGGTAATTCTGCTGCTTTAAGGAGAATTCCTAGCAACTCAGCTGGGTTGTGGTTGTCTAAATTGGCGATTTCAAACAAGGCACCAAGTTGGACAAGTTTGTGAGTTCGCTCCTTACGTTTTTTTGCTTGTTCTTCGGTAAATATTTTTTTGGCTGCTCGTTGGGCTGCTGCTGCTCGATCTGCGGTACGTTCTGCCTTGATCAGCGTATTTAAGTGTTTTGTATTTGTTGGTGTGCGCTCATGTTCAGGAATGTTGTAAAGCTCAACAAGAGTTTTTTGGGTAAGGCTTGGATTCTTTAAACCTTGAATATATGCAATACGATCACTTAACCACTTTTCACTCATTTTCATCTCAAATATAAAATTAACGCTAAGCTTATTACATCATATTTATTTTTTATTGTAAGTCAGATTTTGGCATCTAATCTGGGACAATGAATATACATTCCTAACTATGCAAAAATATCCATTTTTGATAGTTTTGTCGGAATGAGATATTCGTTGTCCGTTCCATCAAAATTTTTGATGGCGCGATTAGACGTTTCTCCCTTCGGGCAGAAACACGCGTTAGGGGAATCCCCTAAGACCCCAACAAAACAATTTTTTTAAATTTTACTTTTATGGCAAGTACCATAAGTAAAAATCAAAAAAATGTTTTGGAAAAATCAAAGGCGGTTAATGTGGCAGTACCACACATGAAAATCAAAACAGGTGGCGCAGGAAAAGCAGCCCCTCATGCTGAATATATTGCTAGAGAGGGCGAGTATTCTAAGCGTTTAGAAAAAGGTGAAAAGCTCGAATACACCGAGTATGGAAATATGCCGAAATGGGCAGAGCATAACCCCTCTGAATTTTGGAAAGCAGCCGATTTATATGAACGTAAAAATGGCAGTACCTACCGTGAATTTGAAATTGCTTTACCTAGAGAACTGAGTGAGAAACAAAGAATTGAACTGGTGCAAGAATGGGTGAAACAAGAAATTGGTGATCAGCACCCCTACCAACTAGCCATTCACAACCCAAAAGCTATGGACGGAGGGGAGCAGCCCCATGCTCACATTATGTTTAACGAAAGAAAGTTAGACGGTATAGATCGGGACCCCGATCAATACTTTAAGCGGTTCAATAGTAAAAACCCCGAACGTGGTGGCTGTCAGAAACTCAATACAGGCAAGGATTACGCAGTCAGAAAGCAGGAAATTAAAGAGGTTCGAGAAAGATGGGAAACCATGTGCAACCGTAGTCTTGAACGTGCAGGCTTAAACATTCGTGTAAACATGAAAAGCCTAAAAGATCAGGGAATAGATCAAGCACCAGAAAGAAAATATATGCCAAGTGAAGCCCGCGACCCTGAAAAACGTGCTGAATTAATGGCATTCAGGGAATCTCGTAAAACAGCCCAAATTCGTCATATTGCTCCTCAAGAGGTTAAGCAAGGACTTGATTCAACTATGAAGCGGTTTGAAGCCTACAAGCTCAAGCAGCAACAACTAGAGCAGCAGAAAAAGGCTGCTGAAATGGAAAAGGCTCGATTGGCAGCCGAAGCCAAAAAAGCCATTGAGATTGAAAGACAAAGACAAGCCCAAGCTCAACGCCAAAAAACAAGGTCATCAAAAAGCAAAGGCATGGAGAGAGATTAAATGAGTAATGCAGAAGATAGAGCCTTTGAATTATTGGCTATTGCTGAAAAACAGCAACTTGAAATTCAGGCTGAGCTAGCAGCTATTCAACACAATAACGAGCGTTTAAAAACCCAGTTATCCGAAGCTGTAAAACAGGCAGCCGAAAATGCAGCAGAACTGACAGCAAGGAAGATTGAATCAAGGGCAGCCCATGCTGTTAAAGACTTTGATAATATTAAATGGACACACTATGCCTATGTCACTGGAGGGATGTTTCTCTTTATTCTTTTCATAACAATATTTTCTATTTTATGGATTCCATCGTTTGATGAAATTGCAGAGCGGAGGGCAATAGCAGAAAAATATGGAGTGGACGTAAAGCGAGTGGATGGAAAGAATTTAGTTCATATCATGTCGAAGCAATGTTATTCATTGAATGGGTCTACCGTTCTAGATTGGTGTGTGATAGACCCTAAGTAATTTTATAATAAAGTATGAAAGATAGTAGACATTAGAAAAAAATCTATTAAGCTATAAAAAAAGCCAGTCTAACTCCACATTTTAGACTGGCTTTTTTTATAGCTTAATATTGGCAAAAAGAGACTTCTTCTGACATTTTTTGTCACTTTTGTCAAAAAAATTAATCATGAAATATTATTTCTATGTACAAATAATATATTGATTATTAATTACTTATTTTTGTATTATTTGTTGGCACGCTTTATGCTATTTATCTAAAAGTATATTATTTAATCCAACCTTACTTTATGGGGAGAGTGTTATGAACGCTCAAAAAGGTTTTACATTAATTGAGTTAATGATTGTTGTTGCTATTATTGGTATTTTGGCTGCTATTGCGATTCCTCAATATCAAAATTACACTCAACGTTCTTCAAACAATGCATGTTTAGCTGAAGCTAAATCATATGTAGGCATTTCAATTGCTGATAAAGCTTCTGGAAACGAAATATCTAAATATGCAAAGTCTGCTTGTCTTTCTGTTTCTAAAGACGGTTTAGAAAATGATACAGCTGCAACTCGTCTTGCTGCTTTTACGGGAGATATAACTTTTACTCCTAAAGCAAGTGGAACAGCATCTGAAACACAAACGACTAAGTGTAATGCTGAAACAGGCACTTGTGTTTTAAATAGTAAAGCAACACCAGGTGCTTAATAGTAAGTAATAATATTAAAAAGCCGCATCTTTAAAGATGCGGCTTTTTTTAACTTTTATTTTTGTATCCCGCTTTATTCAAGTATGGATAAAGCTCATCAAACTTCTCGGGCTGTAAAAGCATCTCAGCAATACGTGCAGCAAATTGCTGATAGCTTTCTGTACCTTGCGAATACTTAGACATTTCAGGCATTTCAGATAGCTTATGAGAAAACATGTGTCGTTGTGCATCTGTCATTTTGGTAAATAGATCTGCTGTACTTGAATCTCTATTTAGTTCGACTGATTTAGGCTTTGGCTTTTGTTTAAATTTGAATGAAAAGCCTTTAATAGATCGTCCTGTTTTATGCTGTTCTACTTTGACTGTGATATCGGTATGTTCGTTGATTTGCTTAATTGCTGGCTCTAACACCCGCTTTTTAAAGTCGCACATCGCTTTGTATTCACTTTCGATCAAGCCGACTTTTGAACGGAAGTCGTTAATTTCAATAACGGGAGTTTTACCTGTACTACGCCAACAAACTAATAATTCATATAAGCGAGTAGCGTATAGGTTTAGGTTAGCTACTTGCATTAGTTCATACCAAGTGAAATTTTTCTCTAATCTAGTGATTAAAGGTACAATTTCAGGGGCAAAACGTAGTTTGACTATCCCTGCTCCCTCAACATAAGAAATCCCACTTACCCATCTGACCACACGCTTTTCTGGTTTATTTCTTTGCTCATCTACTGTCATATAAGTCACTTGCCGATTAAATAGCGTCATGACTGCTTCTGACAACATTCCATAAGTATTTTTCACATCGACATGAAAGCGGTTTGCGTAGTGTTGAGCATGGATTTCTAAAAATGTTTCTGTATCAACTCCTTTACCAGTTTCACGTGCTTCAATAATAGCTAAAAGAATGAGTCGTTGTTCCACTAAACTTAAGGTATAGCTTGCATTTATTAATGAATTATCTTTTACAACCAAGCTCATAGTTATTTTCATTTAATAATAAAAGGACAAGTAAAAAAATATCATTAAAATGACAGTTTGTAAATAGTCCTTATAAGCAGGGTAAATGTCCGTTTATAGCAGGGTAAATGTCCGTTTATAGCAGGGTAAATGTCCGTTTATAGCAGGGTAAATGTCCTTTAATACCCTCTGTAATCCTTACTAGGCTTACATTTCAAGCTGTCTAAAAGCATTTAAAAGCTTAAAAGATTATTAAAAGCCCAAAACATTTAAAAACGGATATGAAAATTGCCCTATGTTTTCGCTTTGCTCAAACTCTATTGAAACTCGCTTTGCTCGTTTCTGAGGGGCAATTTTTTTCAAAGACCGGATAGGGTTCAAAAGAAACGATGAATTCGCTTCGCTCATAAGTTTTATGCTCGCTTTGCTCGGCCATAAAGCAAATTAAGTTCAGTCGCTTCGCTCGGTAAATCTCAAACCAATGCAAATACCGCAATTGTAATCAGAGGGAAAAGCGCGAGAATTTTTATTATGGGTCGTCACTCGTAGACACTCGTTCGGTTTAAACCTGTTTTTGTTTAGATAAAATTAACAGCCAAAGAT
>NZ_VOYB01000047.1:0-3236 GCF_013420445.1 Acinetobacter sp. YH01006
AGCTCTGTGATTTATCACAGCGTCTAGACCTGACGAAGGCTAGATCAATCATTAACAGAATATATTTGAGTTGAAATAAATTGTTTAAGGCTCAGAACTAAATTGACATTAAAATGTGACACGCAAGTGACATGTTTGAATGAAGATGCAGAACTGAGAAACTAGCGATTAACTGAATCAAGCGTTTTGGTATATGAATCTAATTGAAGCTGTACAGTGCTTAAATGCACAAGACGCCAACTGTATGATTGACTGAGTGATTGGTTGATCTGTTGCTCATCCTACTTGTAAGGATGAACGACTGTTTGGGGTTGTATAGTCAAGTAATTAAGTGCATGTGGTGGATGCCTTGGCAGTCAGAGGCGAAGAAAGACGTGATAGCCTGCGAAAAGCTCCGGGGAGGCGGCAAATATCCTGTGATCCGGAGATGTCTGAATGGGGAAACCCACTTACCATAAGGTAGGTATTGCATGATGAATACATAGTCATGCAAGGCGAACGAGGGGAAGTGAAACATCTCAGTACCCTTAGGAAAAGAAATCAATTGAGATTCCCTCAGTAGCGGCGAGCGAAAGGGGAAGAGCCCATTAAGTCATATAAGTTCTAGTGGAACGCTCTGGGAAGTGCGACCGTAGACGGTGATAGTCCTGTACACGAAAGGGCTTATATGATGATGTCGAGTAGGGCGAGGCACGTGAAACCTTGTCTGAATATGGGGGGACCATCCTCCAAGGCTAAATACTCCTGACTGACCGATAGTGAACCAGTACCGTGAGGGAAAGGCGAAAAGAACCCCTGTGAGGGGAGTGAAATAGATCCTGAAACCGCATGCATACAAGCAGTGGGAGCCGACTTGTTCGGTGACTGCGTACCTTTTGTATAATGGGTCAGCGACTTATATTCAGTAGCAAGGTTAACCGAATAGGGGAGCCGTAGGGAAACCGAGTCTTAATAGGGCGCATTAGTTGCTGGGTATAGACCCGAAACCAGGTGATCTATCCATGAGCAGGTTGAAGGTTGGGTAACACTAACTGGAGGACCGAACCCACTGTCGTTGAAAAGCCAGGGGATGACTTGTGGATAGGGGTGAAAGGCTAATCAAACTTGGTGATAGCTGGTTCTCCCCGAAAGCTATTTAGGTAGCGCCTCGGACGAATACCATTGGGGGTAGAGCACTGTTTCGGCTAGGGGGTCATCCCGACTTACCAAACCGATGCAAACTCCGAATACCAATGAGTACTATCCGGGAGACAGACTGCGGGTGCTAACGTCCGTAGTCAAGAGGAAAACAATCCAGACCGCCAGCTAAGGCCCCAAAATTATAGTTAAGTGGGAAACGATGTGGGAAGGCATAGACAGCTAGGAGGTTGGCTTAGAAGCAGCCACCCTTTAAAGAAAGCGTAATAGCTCACTAGTCGAGTCGGCCTGCGCGGAAGATGTAACGGGGCTAAAACTATATGCCGAAGCTGCGGATGCATAATTTATTATGCGTGGTAGGGGAGCGTTCTGTAAGCCGATGAAGGTGGATTGAGAAGTCTGCTGGAGGTATCAGAAGTGCGAATGCTGACGTGAGTAACGACAATGCGAGTGAAAAACTCGCACGCTGAAAGACCAAGGGTTCCAGTCCAACGTTAATCGGGGCTGGGTGAGTCGACCCCTAAGGCGAGGCCGAGAGGCGTAGTCGATGGGAAATTGGTTAATATTCCAATACTTCTGTGTAATGCGATGAGAGGACGGAGAAGGTTAAGTCAGCCTGGCGTTGGTTGTCCAGGTGAAAGGTTGTAGGCATGCATCTTAGGCAAATCCGGGGTGCTCTATGCTGAGAACTGATAGCAAGCTGTACTTGTACAGTGAAGTGGCTGATACCATGCTTCCAGGAAAAGTCTCTAAGCTTCAGTTACACAGGAATCGTACCCGAAACCGACACAGGTGGTCAGGTCGAGTAGACCAAAGCGCTTGAGAGAACTCTGCTGAAGGAACTAGGCAAAATGGTACCGTAACTTCGGGAGAAGGTACGCTGCTTTTGGTGATGGAACTTGCTTCCTGAGCTGAGAGCAGCCACAGAAACCAGGCCCCTGCAACTGTTTATTAAAAACATAGCACTCTGCAAACACGAAAGTGGACGTATAGGGTGTGATGCCTGCCCGGTGCTGGAAGGTTAATTGATGGGGTTAGCGTAAGCGAAGCTCTTGATCGAAGCCCCAGTAAACGGCGGCCGTAACTATAACGGTCCTAAGGTAGCGAAATTCCTTGTCGGGTAAGTTCCGACCTGCACGAATGGCATAATGATGGGGGCGCTGTCTCCAGCAGAGACTCAGTGAAATCGAATTCGCCGTGAAGATGCGGTGTACCCGCGGCTAGACGGAAAGACCCCGTGAACCTTTACTGCAG
Organism: Acinetobacter sp. YH01006; assembly: GCF_013420445.1. Taxonomy (NCBI): domain Bacteria; kingdom Pseudomonadati; phylum Pseudomonadota; class Gammaproteobacteria; order Moraxellales; family Moraxellaceae; genus Acinetobacter; species Acinetobacter sp. YH01006. The sequence goes on from NZ_VOYB01000047.1 coordinate 2,392, forward strand.
CTTGACATTGAACTTTGATCTTACTTGTGTAGGATAGGTGGGAGGCTTTGAAACCGAGACGCTAGTTTCGGTGGAGCCAATCTTGAAATACCACCCTGGTAATATTGAGGTTCTAACTCTGCTCCATGATCTGGAGCGAGGACCATGTCTGGTGGGTAGTTTGACTGGGGCGGTCTCCTCCTAAAGAGTAACGGAGGAGTACGAAGGTGCGCTCAGCGTGGTCGGAAATCACGCGTAGAGTATAAAGGCAAAAGCGCGCTTAACTGCGAGACCCACAAGTCGAGCAGGTACGAAAGTAGGTCTTAGTGATCCGGTGGTTCTGTATGGAAGGGCCATCGCTCAACGGATAAAAGGTACTCTGGGGATAACAGGCTGATACCGCCCAAGAGTTCATATCGACGGCGGTGTTTGGCACCTCGATGTCGGCTCATCTCATCCTGGGGCTGAAGCAGGTCCCAAGGGTATGGCTGTTCGCCATTTAAAGAGGTACGCGAGCTGGGTTTAGAACGTCGTGAGACAGTTCGGTCCCTATCTACCGTGGGCGTTGGAAATTTGAGAGGATCTGCTCCTAGTACGAGAGGACCAGAGTGGACGAACCTCTGGTGTACCGGTTGTGACGCCAGTCGCATCGCCGGGTAGCTATGTTCGGAAGGGATAACCGCTGAAAGCATCTAAGCGGGAAGCCTACCTCAAGATAAGATTTCCCTAGGACTTTATGTCCTCTAAAGAGCCGTTGAAGACTACGACGTTGATAGGTTGGATGTGGAAGCATAGTGATATGTGAAGCTGACCAATACTAATTGCTCGTGAGGCTTGACTATACAACACCCAAACAGTTGTTGTAT
>NZ_VOYB01000048.1:0-4667 GCF_013420445.1 Acinetobacter sp. YH01006
TGTTCCATTTTAGAGATTTGTTTAAGATAAGATATAACTCATTGAGATGTGTCATAGTATTCGTCGTTAGAAAACAATTATTGTGACATTATTTCAATGAGTTATCTATTTTTGTCGTGTACAGAGAAATTCATTAGTCATGAATGGTTACCAAGTAAAAGATGTTGAAGTACTTCCTGCAACTTGGTAATTTAAAGAAAACCTCAAGGTCGTAGGCACCTAAAGCCTCACAATGAGTCGTAATCGACTTACTTGATTTTTCCGCTTGAGTCTTACGGGTCAGCCAGTTCGCTCCTGTAACGCGATGGTAAAATCCATTCTGGCATAGATTTAGATTCTGGAAACAGAATAGGAAACGAAAGTCCCGAAAACTAAGTCTATGAATTAAGGGTTAGGGGTGGGTAAGAAAGGACAGCCAACGAAAGTTTTGCTGTCCTTTCGTCTATTAACCATTAAAAAAGAGAGTATTAACTCTCTTTTTTAGAATTCTTAGTTTTATGTAATAACTTATCTAAGAATGGATCGTCATAATATTGCTTCATAATTTGATACTCCTAGTTCTCTTAGAATACGCTTAACAGTGTTTTTAAATTCAATATAACTTCTTTGTTTACTCGGAGTGGACGGTATAGCTAACTTACGCTGCTCGAATATACAAAGTTGATCGTGTTTTTTACCGCTAATGATACGAAAGCTCTTATGCTTTAGCAGTCGCTTTACGTATGCATTGATATCCTTATCTTTTGAGTAATACATGGCAGTCCCTAAAAACAAATAGGAGATCGGAATCTCCTATTTGCATAATGCTTTATCCTTGGTAGCGATCATTGTTTGGATTTAATTGATCTGAATGGTTATCCAGAGAATCCCAGTAGGCATCATTATTAGGATTCATGCTATCAGAGCGATCATCGTTAGGTGTTCTAGACATTCTATTTCTCCTATCAAAGTGGTTATCTAGTGATAAGTATCATAGAAGTTATAAAGAAATCATTTCTGGATATAAAAAAGATAAAGTTAGATAATTTTAGATATTTTCATTTAAGTTATTTTTGTAAAGATAAAAGTTAGAAGGAACTAAGAAACTGTAATCAAGATTGATTAAAATATATTTAAATTTACAAAAATTTAAAAATAATCAATAAATATTTGAATTTTAATGCTTATGTTAAAATATATATGGATTTCCATTCTAACTTATCAAAACGGTAAATCTTCATCCAAGACCCACCTGAATCCGGTGGGTTTTTTTATGTCTTGAATTTGCTTTGTTTAGTTTTGATAGAGCTCAGAGCTTTATCATTGCTAACCTAAGTTGCAAAAAATTATATTTTAACTGCTCGGCTTATGTTCCAAATTCTAGGCTCCATATTGAGCAAATCAATCAGATCAGTAATCCTCATAGAAATCTTAAATCTAAAAAAACGATTATTTTTATAAAAACTTACGGTTTTACCTATTTAAGAAATTTTCGTATTCTATCTTCATCGAATGAATAATCTCACCAATATACGAGGAAAGGTCTCATGAGTTTAATCAATACTGAAATCAAACCATTCAACGCCACTGCTTACCACAAGGGTCAATTTGTGGAAGTGTCCGAGCAGGACATGAAAGGTAAATGGTCGGTTGTATTCTTCTATCCTGCTGACTTTACTTTTGTTTGTCCAACTGAATTAGGCGATCTTGCTGATCAATATACTGAATTCCAGAAAATGGGCGTAGAAATTTATGGTGTATCAACCGATACGCACTTCACCCATAAAGCTTGGCACGATACCTCTGACGTAATTGGTAAAATCCAGTACCCAATGATCGGCGACCCAACCTGGACTTTGGCGAAAAACTTTGAAGTATTGATTGAAGCTGAAGGTCTGGCAGATCGTGGTACTTTCGTGATCGATCCAGAAGGTAAAATCCAGATCGTTGAAATCAATGCTGGTGGTATTGGTCGTGATGCAGCTGAACTGCTTCGCAAAGTGAAAGCAGCGCAATATGTACACGCTCACCCAGGTGAAGTATGTCCTGCGAAATGGAAAGAAGGCGAAGCGACTCTTGCTCCTTCAATTGACTTAGTGGGTAAAATCTAATTCGCTCACTTGCTTTCGAAGCAAAAAATCCAGCACTCAGTGCTGGATTTTTTTATTGGCTGCTCAGCATGACAGCGCAATTTAAATGGTATAGCCCTGATGACCTTCTGCCCGGGCACGTAAGCCTTCGACCAGATGCTCAATCAGTTTTTCCATCACCAGACGCTGACCTTTGCGTGAGGCATAGACCAGTTGTACGGTTCCCATATTGGAACACCAGTCTGGCAGCAGATGGATCAGGCGACCAGCTTTGAGATCTGCTTCTACGGTTAACAAGGGTAGATCGGCAATACCCAGGCCATCCAGGGCAGAATAGTATACGCCGGCCAGATCGTTGCTTTTGATGCGGGGTTCTAGGGGGATATCCATCTGTTCATGACTGTCGATACGATGCAGATGCCATTGATAGTGGTTTTTCTGCGTGCCTAAAACGATGGTCGGAAAGTCATTGATCTCAGTGGGGTAGTGTATCGAACGGCCTTGCAACAGCTCCGGACTGGCAACCAGACAATGCGTGGTTTTAATCACATCGCGAACGACAATGCTGGAATCTTCATTGGCTTCAAAGTTGGTGCGGATCGCCAGGTCAATCTCATCATGCAGCACATCGACACGCCGGCTGGTAATTTCCATTTCTACCTGAACCTTGGGATAAGTCTTGAGGAATTCATTCAGCAGGCTGCGGATCTGGTAGCGCATCATCACCGAAGGATAACTCAGCTTGACCAGGCCTTGTGGTTCACTTTTCTGCTTGAGCAAGACATTACGGGCACATTCCACCTGTTGAATCAGCTTTTCGCATTCCTCAAAAAATTCCTGGCCTAGTGAGGTCACCTTAAAATGTCGGGTTGAGCGTTGAATCAGGGTGACATTGAAACGGGCTTCCAGCTCTAAAATACGTCGGCTGAGTTTGGATTTGGTGATTCCGGAGATGTCACTGGCTGCACTGAAGCCGCCATGCTTGACCACCAGATAAAAATAATAATAGTCATCAAAAGAATGCACCTTTCACCTCAATCGCCCTGCGTTCATACAATGCCCATCATAGGGGAAATCCGGGCCAGGCTAAACTGTTTCCAAGCCAGATTAATTTAATTGTTCCAACAAAAAGCGACCCGAAGGCCGCTTATTTTAGAGATGTGTATGGTTTATTTCTGTGCAGTATTCTGGCTATAGCTATTCATCAGGTTGCGGTAGTCAGGAATATGATTGCTGAATAAGCTGCCGAGACCTTCGATATCATTACGCCAGTCACGGTGCAGTTCACAAGCCAGACCAAACCAGGTCATCAGCTGTGCACCAGCCTGTGACATGCGGTTCCATGCAGCATCACGTGTCAGGTGATTAAAGGTACCAGATGCATCTGTCACGATGAATACGTCAAATTCTTCTTCAAGTGCAGACAGCGCCGGGAAGGCAACGCACACTTCAGTCACCACGCCAGCAATGATCAACTGTTTTTTACCCGTGGCTTTTACCGCTTTAACAAAATCTTCATTATCCCAGGCATTAATTTGCCCTGGACGAGCAATATAAGGTGCGTCCGGGAATAGCTCTTTCAGCTCAGGAACCAACGGACCATTTGAGCCTTGTTCGAAGCTGGTGGTCAAAATGGTCGGTAAATTGAAATATTTTGCTGCTGCCGCAAGCGCCAATACATTATTTTTGAATTTATCTGGGTCAATATCACGAACCAGTGACAACAAACCAGTCTGATGGTCTACAAGTAATACGGCTGCATTGTCTTTGTCTAAACGTACATAAGGTTTTGCCATTTCTCTGTTCCTCTCTATAAAATTAGCATCCCGTCTTGGATCAAACCCAGGCTGTTCCGGGACGTGGTGATTTTTATATTAGAGCTAAAAACAGGACAAAATAAGCCCAAATTCTGGGATAAATAATCTTAAAAATAGGATAATTAAAAATTTAGACCAAAATTTTAGTTTATTTGTGTTGAATTCGGGAAGTTAAAGCAAAGATTGTCTTATATATAAGATACTGTATTCCAGCTTAGGACTATCAGCGCATCTTGGCCCGGCATAAAATGGCTGCATGTTCATCCTATCGTAATAGGAGTTAAAAGATGAAAAAAGTAATTGGTGTTTACCGTAATCAAAACATGCATTGGGTCGGTGATGGCTTTCCGGTCAAAAATCTGTTTTCCTATGACCGTTTAGGTCAGGCGATCAGTCCGTTTTTGTTGCTGGATTATGCTGCGCCCTATCATTTTGATCCGACGACTGTACAACATGGCGTGGGTTCACATCCACATCGCGGTTTTGAAACAGTGACGTTAGCCTATCAGGGGGCAGTGACGCATCAAGATTCAAGTGGCGGTGGCGGCACGATTCAGGCAGGTGATGTGCAGTGGATGACCGCAGGCTCAGGTGTAGTCCATGAAGAATTTCATTCTCCAGATTTTGCCAAACATGGCGGTCTCTTTGAAATGGTATAGTCAAACCGCTTAATTACCCATACACTCGTTAAAGAAACGACTAAAAAGCTTATCTATTGAGTTAACCAACCATTTTTTCCTTTTTGCTTTCACCCATGCCCACATTTTTTCAATAGGATTAA
>NZ_VOYB01000049.1:0-4628 GCF_013420445.1 Acinetobacter sp. YH01006
CCTTCCCGAACTCAGAAGTGAAACCTCTTTGCGCTGATGGTAGTGTGGGGTTACCCATGTGAGAGTAAGTCATCGCCAGCTCATTATTCGAAACACCCCCTGCATGAGCAGGGGGTGTTTTTTTGTGTGTGGAGTTTATAGCAAAATTAAAAAGTAAAAATAATATTCTGAATTTACTCAAGGTTATTTGCTGTTTTTAAATCAGCCTGATTATGTTTTAATCATTAAAATTTAAAGCCTAGGAATCTGCGTGTTTGAGGTATTTACACAGCTCTGTGGTGGAATCGGTTTATTTTTGCTTGGTATGACTTTAATGACCGAGAGCCTTAAAGATATTGCAGGTGAAACATTAAGACAATGGTTAGGTCGGTTTACTGGTTCTCCTTTTAAAGCAATGACTTCAGGTATTGCCTTGACCTTGATTGTGCAATCCTCCACAGCCACGACTCTAGCAACCATTGGCTTTGTCAGTGCAGGCGTACTCTCTTTTTCGCAAGCCATTGGTGTAATTATTGGCGCCAATATCGGTACAACCAGTACTGGCTGGATTGTGGCTTTTTTAGGTTTAAAGTTTTCTATTGGACAAGTGGCTTTGCCTCTCATTGCCATAGGCGCTTTACTTAAAATATTAGCACATGGACGTACAGCGCTTACCGGCTTGGCGCTTGCGGGATTCGGCCTGATTTTCTTTGGAATTGATTTGCTTCAAGTAGCAATGTCAGGTGTCGCAGAACATCTCGATCTTTCAATTTTCTCGACCGAAAGTTTTGCTGCAAAGCTGTTATTGGTACTTTTCGGTTTGGTCATGACTGTGATTTTGCAGTCCTCTAGTGCCGCCATTACAGCGACACTTGCTGCATTAGCAAGTCAGGCGATTCAGCTCGATCAAGCGCTTGTGCTCGTCATTGGCCAGAATATTGGAACCGTTGCAACTGCAGTACTGGCAGCCATCGGTGCAAATGCGAATGCAAAACGAACTGCTGCTGTGCATGTCTGTTTTAATGTCGTGAGTGCAATTTTTGCATTTTGTATTTTGGTTCCCTTGTTTTTATGGCTGTATCAACCACAGTATTTTTTATCTGGTTGGGATCATGTGGTCATTGTGGCAGCTTTTCATACAGCCTTCAGTGTATTTGGTGCCTTATTTTTTATGCCATTGATTCGCCCCTTTGAACAGCTGTTGGTGAAATATATTCCGGCACATGAAGATTCATTATTACAGGCCTTAGATGAAGCCAGTTTGGCAGTGCCTGCGGTCGCAATTAATACGGCAGAACAAGTGATCTTTAAAACCATATTGACCCAATATTCCTGGATTCTAAAAGCCATCAAGTCAGCAGAATTGGTTTCGGCCAATGAATTAAAACAGCAAGACGAATTAATTTACAAATTACAGGATTATTTAGGAAAAATTGTTGTGCCTGAAAATAGCACTGATCAAAGTCGGCTCTTTAGCTTATTAAGGATGATGGTTTATCTGAAAGTGTTGCGTAGTGATTTGGAAAATCTAAAGCATGTTGTGAGTATTCGTACCCAACCCGCGATTCATCAACTTGCCTTGGATTTTATCCAGATTCTGGAAAATGCTGGAAATAGCATGCTAGATACTCGCTCATCTGAAGATTTGAGCCAGTTGTATATTGAAATGGGACATCTAAAACAGTGGAGTAAACAGCATCGTAGCGAATTACGTGAAAAAACTAATATTTATGCCTCAACGTATCAGCTGAATGCAGCCAAAACTTTTGAGTTATTGGCTGCTCAGCGTTGGTTAGATCGCTTAGTTGCGCACAGTTACCGTTTGATTAATGTACTCAATGAGCGTCAGCAAACACTTACAATGCATCAAATTGACGACGAGCATGTTTAAGAGCAGATCTGAGGCCTTCTTCCAGCGTTGGGTGATAAAAAGGTTTTGCCAGGATTTGATGAATATCCTGATCTGCATCAATGGTCCAGGCCAGAAGATGGCCAAGATGTTCGGCTTGTGAACAGAAGAGTTCTGCGCCTAATAATTTGCCTGATTTTTTATCAATATAAACTTCAATACCACCTTTATTTTCAGCAAGAACCAATGCACGTCCTTGATTTTCATAGGAGGCAAATCCTCGAATAAATTCAATATTTTGCTGTTCTAACTGTTTAAAACTTTGTCCGATAATCGCCATTTCCGGGTGAGAGAATACGATTGCCAGTGGGGTGAGTGCGGGAATCGGCTTAATCTCGGGATAATTTAAACAGTTATGAACCACTTCTTTACCAGCATGAGCAGCTTCGTGCTGAATGGGGGCATCAGGTGCGGCATCACCCACTATAAATATAGGCATATCTGCGAGTTGTTTGGTTTTTTCATTGATAGGCAATTTTTTGATATCAGCAAAACTAGGCTCTAACTGATTTAAACCTAATCGATCCAGATTAGTCTGACGGCCTGTAGCGCCCAAAATATATTCAACTTGAATAGTTTGAGCTTGATCATTTTCAGTAAAATTAATCTGGATATGATCAGCTTGTTTTTTAACTTGATCTGGCAAGATTTTGAACTTGATATTGAGTTCTTTACTCAATTGCTCCTGTGCCAGCTTTTGTAAGACTGGACTGGTTAAGGCACCTACTTTTTGGCTACGAGCGAACAGGGTAGTGTCTACGCCCAGTCGTTGCATGGCTTGTGCCAGTTCAATGGCAATCACACCACTTCCGATCACTGCTAAAGACTTGGGTAATTGAGAAAGTTCAAATATCTTATCAGAAGTTAGATATTTATCTCCTAATTCTTCCTTGAATGTTTTATCGATATTAGGTCGTGAACCAACCGCAATAATGAAGCTTTTAGCCTGATAAGCTTGTCCATTGACTTCAACTGTATGGGCATTAATAAACGTTGCATGACCAGAAATTTTATGTGAAGCCTCCCATCGATCAACGCCTTTTAGGGTTGCGCGAATGAAACGTTCTCTTAAGCTATGTAGACGTTGCATCACACCTGAAGTATCTATTACAGCTTCATGTTGTAAAGCGAGGTCTTTCGCGGATTGAATGTCATGCATGCGATTTGCAGATGAAATCAGAAGTTTGCTTGGCATACAGCCGACACGTGCACAGGTTGTATCCCATGGGCCGTCATTAATAATTAAAATATTTTGGGTGTATTTGATGGCTTCGTTATAAGCACTGATCCCTGCAGTGCCTGCGCCAATGATGATGAGGTCGTACATATAATAGACTTTCTAGAAATTTATATCCTTAGTTCCAATATACAAAAAAGCCCTCTCTAAAAGAGGGCTTTTATTAAATCTTTACATTAATATTTTAGATTTGTTGGAGAGGTCAAATTTGTTTGAATAGTACCATTATTATTTGTTGAAGTACCTTCATAGGTAATTCCATCAATAATATGTTTGAATTTCAAAATACTACCATTTAAAGATTCTTTAAATGTGAAAATATTTTCTCCCTCCAAATGAATACTTGCAACAAAGTTTTTTTCATTTTTTGATGGAGATTCATTTTCTACACGTGTACCTATAATTGCACTTACATTTGGAATATCAAGGATTTGTTGTGCATTTGCTTTGACTCGGTATGTTGCAAGTGCTGCTGGATCACCAACAACTGAATTAATTTCGAAATTAACTGTTTCGACTTCAGGTGTATTTGGATTATCGTTGGTTAATACATCAAAACTTGAGTTGTTTTGCAGGACATAAAGTTCACCATCTGTAGAGGTTGGGTCTTTATAAATACTTAGTGCACCTTTGGTTTCGGTGGTTTCATCATCATAAGTTAGAGTCACCTCATATTCACTATTGGCTGCATTCATGCTTACAATACGCAGCTGATCTGATTGTGTAAGACCCCATGACTGCTTGTAAGGGTATCCAAATACACCAGTTACCCAAATATCATTAAATTTTTTATCAGCATTTCGATTATCAAAAATAATAATCATAGTTTTTCCAGTGAACTTATCAATTTGTTCATCTGAAAGTTTCATGCCTGTAAGTTCATTATCATTCACATCAAAATCCCATGTCGAATATTTATTAGGATTTACTTTATTTAACTGATTTTTGATGGTTGCATCATTAAAAAGAATATAACAACTAGTATTTGTATATGTGCCTGAGTTCATACACTTTTCACGATATACAAAAGCAGACTTATCTTGATCAAATAATTTTTTGGCATCTAAGGCAAGTTGTAGAGGACCTTGTGCAAAGGTATCTAAAGCATGATCAATATAGCCTTTAGCTGTTTTTTCATCATTTGGATCATAATTTCCAAATAAGAATTGACCTTCACGTTTTATAGTATCTAAGATTTGCTGAGAAGTTTGTTCCCCAGATGGAACACTTGAATTGTCACCATTGCTTGTTCCAGTTGAAGGTGATTTATCATAATAACCATCGCCCCCACATGCGGCTAAAAAACCTGATAAAGTGATAACAAGCACACTTTTATTAAACTTCATGTTTTACCCCAAAATAATTATATAAAGAACGCCAATCTCAACTTAAAATGAGTTTTTCGAGTTGAATTGGCGAATGGCCAAGCTTTTTATTCAAAACAACGCAGACGGTGTGTGACAGAATCTTTCTGATAAAGCGATGTGATAAATGCCATAAATC
>NZ_VOYB01000004.1:0-275898 GCF_013420445.1 Acinetobacter sp. YH01006
ACCAACTGTTCAGCTTAGTAAGTTGGTGAATAATTTAAAATCGGTAACAAGCAGAAGAATGCGGAATGAATTTTTAGATTTACGTGGTAGTTATGCAAAACCTGTTTTATGGTCACGATCTTATTTTTCAGGGTCGTGCGGTGGTGCGCCCTTAGATATTATTAAGAAATACATTCAAAACCAACAAGGTTAAAATCTGTGAAATTCACCTCCACCCTGACTGTCGGGTGGAGTCCTCTTTCACTTACAGATAGACTGAAACAGTCGAGTTCATTTTTTAGCTCATCTCTCTGTCGGCGAGTTGCACTACTGAAATAATTTTGTATCCAGCTATCCCCATTCCGGGCTCCATTGCAGGATTTAAGACTCTGCCCCGCTGTTCTCCCTTTTCGAGCCTGTCTGTATGAGCAAACTATATCGCCTGCTTCAATCGACTTCCAGTAATATCCGGTAGCCCAGATTACTCCGATCACTCATCTTAATATATGAACTCTATTCAAAGATACCTAAATCTCACATATAAGACCCCACCATAGTTTCTAATAAAGAGTGAGAATTAAAATCAATAGATCTACTTTAGTAAATGGATTTCCAGGATATTAAGTCTGTTTTCACCGATATATTAACCAAAAATATTGATTCAAATATTTCTTAAATTCTTCGCTAAAAAGAGCGAAATTACATGCTAATCAATTGAAAATATAAAGCTTAAATTCAAACTGATTCTCGGCCTCTATTCTTATGCAAAAATTCAGAATATATAAGCATCATCAGACATGAATTAATGAAAGTTTTTTAGGCTATTATGAAAAAAATCACTACTCATAATGAAGAAAATAAGAAATATTAAAATTTTGTTACTTTTTCATTTTCTGACTGACATCCATCTTTATTCTAATAAAAAACCATGCAATAAATACCTGTAATTCCTATAAAAATATATAACCAACAGATCTACATTTTATAAGATGTTGAAATCAAAAATAGCCTTATATCAGCAAAGAATCTACATAATTAATGACTTCATCAGTAAATTTGATGATTTTATGTTAACCTCTACGCCAATTGCTGAGGAAATGTCCACATTCAGGACGCATGAATCATCCTCTTTTCTGCTGCAGATATGAATATCCAATTGATATTCAGACGCTGGTTTTTTTATTTTCTGTAGCTTCACTGCTCTGTCTAATCTAGAGCCTTAATCTGTTGCCAATGATTTAATTTTCAAAAACAAAAGGTGACCCGCTTAAGGAGTATGTATGTTTCAATTCACTAGTACAGCAACTGTACTATTGATGGTGCTTTTCTATGGCATCACCTTTCTATTGTCGTTACGCATTAAGCAAAAAAATGAAAATGTCGATGGATATATGGTCTCGAATGGCTCCATCGGATTTGGAATGTCTGCGGCCAGTATGACCGCCACCTGGATCTGGGCCGCTTCATTTTATGCAGCAGCTTCGTCCGGATATAAATACGGTGTTTCCGGTGCCTTACACTATGGTTTGTGGGGTGCACTGATGATTTTATTTATCTACCCATTCGGCAAACGTTTCCGCGACCTGGCACCCAATGCACACACTTTGGCAGAAATCATGCATGCACGGCATGGCAACCAGAGCCAGATGATTCTGGCAGGCTCCAATATTGTCGGAAGCGTGATCAGTCTGATGGTAAACTTTACCGCAGCAGGTGCGCTGGTTGAAATTCTGTCTCCCCTCAGCTTTATCCATGGGGTCTTGATTACCGGAATTGGCGTCCTGTCCTATACTTTATGGTCAGGTTTCCGCTCCTCGGTATTTACCGACTTTGGTCAACTGGTCGCCATGATTGTGGCGGCAGTGATCATTATTCCGACGCTATTTTTCACCCTGGGCGGCCCCTCACTGTTCCAGACCGGCATGCATAATCTGCAACCGGAACAACTGGATTTCTTTTCGAAAACCGCATTTTTAGAACAGGGTGCACCATTTTTTGTGGCGGTACTGGCTTATGCAATTGGTAACCAGACCATCGCCCAACGCCTGTTTGCAGTGCGTAAAGACTTGATCAAACCCAGCTTCATTACTGCAACCATCGGTTATGCCGCGATTGTCGTCGGTTTGGGAATGCTCGGATTATTGGCACTATTTGCCGGGATTCAGCCGATTGATGGCAACCTGAACAACCTGATTCCACAAATGGCAGCAACGTATCTGTCTCCATTTATGGTGGCCTTACTCTTTGTCATGGTGATTGGCGCGCTTTCGTCAACGGCGGATTCGGATTTATCTGCCCTGTCTGCCATCGTAATGACCGATATTTATGGCAAACAGATTGCTAAAAATCGTCCTGATCCGAAGAAAATGCTGTTTATTGGCCGGATGACCATGATTGTAGCCACCATGCTCGGTATTTTAATTGCCACGCTTAAATTCGACATTCTAGCGATGCTGATTTTCGTCGGTGCACTCTGGGGTGCCATCGTATTCCCGGTGATTGCCAGCCTGTACTGGGACAAGGTCAATGCCCGTGCCTTTAACTGGTCTGTCGGTATCGCATTTTTAAGCTTTCTGGTGGTTCGATTTGAATGGCTGCCAATTCAGGGTCTGATCGCACTCAGTTTTGAGCTTATGGCCACCATCGGTATTGGTGTGGTACTGGGTCTGATGAGCTTTGGCTTCTTTGGCAAGAAAGTCGGCCTGGTGGTCGGTATTCTGGCCAGTATCGGCTTCCTTCCATGGACCATCGGCTTCCTGCGTGATTATGGCACGCTATTGAGTTCCCTGACCGCCTACGGCAGCAGCGCCATTGTCTGTACCGTACTGACTTTAATGAATAGCAAAGAACGATTTGATTTTAAACAAATCAATAAGATGGTGATTGAATTTCACCAGGTATCTGAGAAAAGTAAATAAGGAGATTTCAGATGAGTAGTCAATTTATGACCCTATATGTACTTTTTTGGCCATTGGTGGCGACGATGATTTTGTTCGTCATTTGCATGGGGGTCTATAAAGACATCCAGGAAGCCAAGATCAGTGGTGAAGATTTGCTTTAGTCCACTTCTATCATGAGATAAAAACAGGTCAATATGACCTGTTTTTTTATAGCGATTGTTCAGCTGAAATTTCCACAGGGTTTTGTTTGTTCCGACAATTCATGTCGCAGCACTCTAGTGCTGTTGCTACTTTTTTGGCATGATGCACTTAGCAAAGAATTGAATAATGATAAATGACTCAAATGCGTTGGTTAGAGCTGCTTTCGACAGTTCGGATTGGTAGTAAAAAGCAAAGTACTGAACTGGCACGTAGCCCGTTCCACAAAGATTATGACCGTATTATTTTTTCACAAAGTTTCCGCCAGCTGAACCGTAAAACTCAGGTTCACCCTTTAACCCAGCACGATGGTATTCATACACGACTCACACATTCACTTGAAGTGTCCTGTATTGGGCGTTCACTCGGGATGCTGGCCGCAGAGAAAATAAAAGATCAGTTACCGCCCTGGATTTCCCCGGCCGATGTCGGTGCTATTATTCAGGCTGCCTGTCTGGCACATGATATTGGCAACCCCCCTTTTGGCCATGCCGGTGAATACGCCATTCGAGAATGGTTCGACGATGCATCGCATACCGATTTTTTAAAAGATCTCAGTCCTGAACAAGAAGCCGATGTACGTCAGTTTGAAGGCAATGCCCAAGGTCTGCGCCTGTTGACCAAAATCGATTACCATCCCAATGATGGCGGCATGCGTTTGACTTATGCCACGTTAGGGGCTTATTTAAAATATCCGTGGCTGTCAAAAACCATGGCATCTCAAGTCGATTTACCTGCCAGCAATCGGGCCAAGTTTGGCTGCTATCAGGCCGAGAAAGAGATTTTAAAGCAGATTGCAGAACAACTCGGACTGATTCAGTTAGCTGAATATCATTACTGCCGTCATCCACTGACCTATCTGCTCGAAGCGGCTGATGATATCTGTTATGCCCTGATTGACCTTGAAGATGGTATTAGCCTGAATATGCTCAGTTATGACGAAGTTGAGCCGGTCTTTTTAAATCTGCTCGGTGATTATGGTATTCCTTCTGAAATCGCCATGAGCAATACCACCTGGCAGCAAAAAATTGCCGCCTTGCGTGGTCGGGTCATGAAACGTCTGGTCGATGAAGTGACAACGGCTTTTGCCCGTCATCATGACCAGATTTTATCGGGTCAGTTACAAGGTACTTTATTGCAATATTGTACTGCGGACATTGAAATCGGGATTAATCGCGCCAAAGAACTGGCACGGGATAAAATTTTTGAGCATCCGCAAAAAGCAGGACTGGAAATTATCGCGCATCAATGTTTGCAAAATATTCTGGATGCCTTTATTCCCTTAACAACGCCGCATAAAAACCTGAGTTTTAAAGAACAGCGCTTGATGTCGATTCTGCAACGTTCAGGGGCGAATTTTAGCGCCAGCCATTATGACAATATCATGCAGGTGCTGGATATTGTTTCGAAATTTTCTGATCATCAGGCTTATAACCTGTCGCAGGAATTACAAGGCAATAAAGCCGGATTGTTATAAAATATTCTGCTGTATAGGAGGATGATTGTAATAAAATCATCTATTTTACAGCGGCAGATTTTGCCTTTCCGGAAAATGCTGACTACTATGCAGCAAAACTGAATTTAGTGATGATAAAAGATGATTGGATGTCTGATTGGTGAAGTACTGGCTTTAGAAGCACCGACCGTACTGTTAAATGTAAATGGCGTCGGTTATGAAATTGATACGCCGCTGACGACTTTCTGCCAGCTGCAAAAAGGACAACAAGTCACACTCTGGACCCATCTGGCCGTGCGTGAAGATGCACAGTTGCTGTATGGCTTTATCAATGCTCAGGAAAAAACCATTTTCCGCACCTTACTCAAAGTCAACGGCGTGGGTCCCAAAATGGCCTTGGGTATTCTTTCGACTTTAAGTGTGGAAATGCTGATTCATACCGTTGAAAATGAAGATGTGAATACCTTGGTCAAAGTTCCCGGTGTCGGTAAAAAAACCGCTGAACGTTTAATGATTGAATTACGTGACCGTTTTAAAGCCATGGCTTCAGGTGCTGCGCCAAGCAATTCAACTGCACCACAGATTCAGTTTATGGGCAATTCAGCCGTGGCTGAAGCAGAAGCTGCATTACAGTCTTTGGGTTATAAACCTGCTGAAGCGCAAAAACTGATTAATGCGGTTAAAGCAGATTACACTGAAGCCAGCGACATTATTCGTGCCGCATTAAAATCGATGAATCGTTAATACTGATTTAAATATTCGCTGCAAAATGAAGATGAGAAGGCAGCATGGATGCTGCCGCAGAAATATGGCATAGGATGTGCCATTATTTTTGCAAAGGGTTTTGTTACTTTTGCCCTGTCAAAAGTAAGAGCATGCCTGCACAATGGCATACGAATTGTTAAAGCATTTTGAGGCTATGACTTTATTCACCTCAAATAAACCATAGAGATTAACTCAAAAGATATGCAAGACCGTCTCATCAGTGGTTCTGAAAAACCAGAAGATCATTTTGATCGTGCCATCCGTCCAACCTCACTCGATGACTATATTGGTCAGCCTGTGGTTCGAGAGCAAATGGAAATCTTTATTGGTGCCGCCCGTGGCCGTGAAGAAGCGCTGGATCATACATTGATTTTTGGCCCGCCCGGCCTGGGTAAAACCACGCTGGCGAATATTATTGCCCGCGAAATGGGCGGTAATCTTAAGTCGACTTCAGGTCCGGTGCTAGAACGTGCCGGTGATTTGGCCGCCATGCTGACCAATCTGGAAGAAGGTGATGTCCTGTTCATTGATGAGATCCACCGTCTTTCACCGGTGATTGAGGAAATTCTCTATCCAGCGATGGAAGACTACCAGCTCGACATCATGATTGGCGAAGGGCCTGCTGCACGATCAATCAAACTGGATTTGCCACCCTTTACCCTGGTTGCAGCAACCACACGTGCAGGTCTGCTTACCTCTCCTTTGCGTGACCGTTTCGGCATCGTACAGCGTTTAGAATTTTATTCAGTTGAAGATTTGACCCACATTGTCAAACGTTCAGCCAACCTGATGGATGTACCCATGACCGGTGATGGCGCAAAAGAAATTGCCCGTCGCTCACGGGGTACACCGCGTATTGCCAACCGCTTATTGCGTCGTGTACGTGACTATGCTCAGGTCAAAGGCACTGGTGAAATTAATCAGGATATGGCGCAACGTGCTTTGGACATGCTCAAAGTCGATAAAGATGGTTTAGATACTTTAGACCGCCGTTATCTATCGATGTTATTAGAACGTTTTGATGGTGGCCCTGCTGGTGTTGAAGCGTTGGCTGCTGCCATGGCAGAAGATTCTGGTACGCTGGAAGATGTGATTGAACCATATTTGATTCAGCAAGGTTATGTGATGCGTACTGCACGTGGCCGTATTGCCACCAATATGGCCTATTTACAGTTTGGATTGACACCACCTGAGCCAAAAGAAAAGTGATTCAAAAAGCAGCTTAGGCTGCTTTTTTATTGAATATAGATTTCAAATTTTGAATAAGAGAATCTACTACAATGTTTAGAGCTTTGAAACTATCAGCAATACCTTCTTTATCAATTACCGCGGTAATACACATGATTTGTAGCTGAGTGAGATAACGCTCAAATTCGTCCCATTCAGATACTAATTCATGATCTTCCTCTACTAACATTTTTAAATGAGTACTAATACGAGCTATTAAAGGGAATATATCATCTTCTAAACTCTTTAATTCTGAACGCATATCTTCGTATTCATTATTTTTGAACCAGTCTTTCACATCATTTAGTACTAAAGCTACAGAGCCTAACAATGTAATGTATTTATGCACTAATGGTTTCAATACAGCAAGATCGTCTATTAACTTAAGTTTCCAACCTCTATAAAATTCTTCTTGTAATTCAACTCTTTTTAAATTTTCTTGACTTTCTATAAGTTGTTTAGTCATATTTCTATGAGATTCTGCTGCTTCTTTAATATCTTCACTTACTACTTTAAAAGATAGTTCTGTGAGTTGAAAACTCTTACGTCCATACCAATAAGCAAGCCAAGTTGCGAAACTACCTAAAATAAGCGCAATAATGACAGATAAAGTAAATGGTGAAATTGCTGTCGTATCTGTCGAATGATTGAGATCAAGCTCCATCTTTCTATTTGGATTCTCTACAACACTTGCCGTTTGATCAAAAGGTTGCTGTGGCACTGTCCATGGCAATTGAATCATCACTGCATTATTATTCTGCTCTGCCACAATTTCCCCATTTCATTTCAATAAATTTTTATTATTGATATTCTAAAAATTTTCAAACCATTACAAAAAGAAAAAGCCAACTGACATGTCTAAATCAGTTGGCAAAAGCACAAAACAAAAAACTAAATAAAAAAATTACTTCTCTTTTTTCTTAAACTCCTAAAAGTCCGCTTTACGAATCATCGCGTGAATACCTTTGGTTTTATCTACCACTTGCGATACTTCAAAATCCGTTGCAACACTTAAGTATGTATAAGCAATTTCTTCTGAAATTCAGTATTCATTGACCAAAAAACGGATTGCTTCACGCGTAGACTTACGCATGGCTTCATCAAGGTCTTCATCTAAACCTGGAGTAATCTAGAACTCATCATTTTCGCCCAAAGGTTGCGTTAATGATTGTCGCGGAATCTTGTCCTGATCTATTTTTGATATTTGTTTTTATTTTGTCTTATTGATAATTTTGATACCTTTAACATATAGAAAATAAATAAGGGTACATAATTTTACAATGTAAAAGCATTCATAAAGCTCTTTTAGAACAAGGTCTAACAAGCAATATACCTTAAAGGTATTATCATAATACTTAGAGAGTTTTGGTCAAATTTAAATCAATATGCAATCCTAGAGAATCACTTTAACCATTTCAATTTCTTAAGGTTCTCCCCAAGTATGAATATGTATAAGCAGATTTCCCTTTGTCTTCCTCTTCTTTTCTGTAGCCAACTCAGTCTGGCCGACTGGATTGATGATTCTGTACAAACGGCTGAAGCGCACACCATAAAATTACGCCAGCATATTCATCAATATCCTGAGCTGGGGAATATGGAATTTAAAACCTCGGAACTGGTTCAAAAAGAATTAAAATCCTATGGGATTGAAGTACGAAAAGGTTATGCCAAAACGGGTGTGATCGGTGTATTAAAAGGTGGTAAACCCGGCCCGGTCATGGCATTGCGTGCAGATATGGATGCATTACCAATTAAGGAAACTGCACCGGTATCATTCGCCAGCAAACAAAAAGCCATTTATCAGGGCAAAGAGTCTTATGTGATGCATGCCTGTGGTCATGATGCGCATACCGCCATGTTACTGGGTGCAGCCAAAGTTCTGGCCGCCAACAAAGATAAAATTGCAGGAACGGTGGTATTTGTGTTCCAGCCAGCCGAAGAAGGTGGTGCAGATATTGATAACTTTACCCAAGGCGATCAGATTGGTTCGCGTAAAATGATTGCGGACGGCGCTCTGAAAAATCCAAAACCTGAAGTCATTTTCGGTATGCATGTCATGGCCGGTATGCCAAGTGGCAATATCTTCTACAAAGATGGTGCCATTTTAAACAGTGCCGATCATTTACGCATCCAGGTCAATGGAAGTCAGGTTCATGGTTCGATGCCTTGGGCAGGAAAAGATCCAATTTATGCCTCTGCCCAGATGGTCACCAATCTGCAAAGTTTGATCAGCCGTAAAGCGGATCTGACCAAAGGAATGGGCGTGGTCAGTATTGGTAGCATTCAGGGTGGTACCACCGGTAACGTGATTCCAGATCAGGTCAATATGGTCGGGACTATTCGCTCCAATAGTGAAGACGTTCGTCAAGGCATTTTAAAAGACTTACCGAAGATGCTAGAACACAATGCAGCAGCCAACGATGTCAAGGTGAAAGTCGAAATTGCGCCTTATGCCCCGGTCACCACCAATGACAAAACTTTGACCAAGCTGATGCAACCGACCCTGGCCAAAGTCCATGGTGAAGATAAATTGCATGTCTTGGATAATAATGCCAGTGCGAGTGAAGACTTTGCTTACTATGGCCAGCTCATGCCATCCCTGTTTGTCTTTGTCGGTGCCACGCCGGCCGATCAAGATCCGGCTAAAGCCGCGCCAAACCATAATCCGAACTTTATTGTCGATGATGCGACCTTAAAAACCGGTGTCGAAAGTCATGTGCGCTTTATTCTGGATTATCCAAAAGTGGCTGAACAGGTTCAGGCCAACTGGAAACAGAACAATAAAGGTTAATTGCCTGCTATAAAAATGCGCGAGTTGATGAGCTCGCGCATTTCATCATCTTCTGCTGTTTTATAAATGAGCTATCAGGTGCTCTGCGCTTCCTCTTGACTATTTCTAGCCAGATTTGACATCTTGTGCCATTGGTCTCAAAACTCAAAATGCTAAACTTTGTCCCGCTAAATTGCTTGACTTTGGACAGGAATCCGGCAAATTCAAGGATTTTCCTCTCTCCAAAAAACAAGCAAAAATTTCGAACATCTGCATGGAACAAAACTATGGCGAATCATTTTGAATTCAATATCCGCGTATATATTGAAGATACTGATCTAGGTGGTATTGTCTACCATGCTAACCACATTCGCTATATGGAACGTACCCGTACCGAATGGCTGCGTGCTGCCGGAGTCAGTCATTACTGGCAACAGGCAGAATATAATTTTGTGGTACACAAAATTAATGTCAAATATATGCGCCCCATCCTGATGGATGATTTAATTACTGTTACTGCACGTGTGATTTCATGTAAAGCTTCATCATTTGTATTGCAACAAAATATTTATCGTGGTGAAATCATGCTTGCATCGGGTGAGGTTGAGTTGGCATGTATCAGTGCAGAGATGCGACCACGTCGACTCCCGGATGAAATACGCGAACTAATTCAAAAAGAATTGGAACAAGACTAAAAAATTTATTGGCACACGTAACAACTATGGCGACTCAGTTAGAATCATCTCTTCAAGTTTCAGATCTTATTTTACAAGCAAGCCCTGTCGTACAACTGGTGATGCTTTCTCTTCTGTTAGCCTCAATATATAGCTGGTATCTGATTGCCAGACTCTATATGAGTTATAAAAAAGCCCAGGCCGATGATGAACATTTCCAGAAAATCTTCTGGTCTGGCGCTGAACTGAATACCCTGTATAACAATGCCCAGCTCAATTCTAAACGCACTGGCCTTGAAGATATTTTCTATCAGGGTCTGGGTGAGTTCCTGAAACTGAAAAAACGCCATGCACCGACTGCCCAATCCATTGAAGGAACAGAGCGTATTCTGCGTGTCGGCCTGAGCCGTGATCAAGGTCATCTGGAGCAAGGACTCGGTGCTTTGGCCAGTATTGGTTCGGTTGCACCTTATGTTGGTCTGTTCGGTACCGTCTGGGGCATCATGAACGCTTTTATTGGCCTGGCAGATGTCGATCAGGTGACGCTGGCGACGGTTGCACCTGGTATTGCTGAAGCCCTGATTGCAACTGCCATTGGCCTGTTCGCAGCTATTCCAGCGGTGTTGGCCTTTAACCATTTCACGGCCAAAGGTGAAACCGTTTACTCTGATCGTGCCCTGTTTGCCGAAGAAATGGTGGCACTGCTACAACGTCAGTCCGTGGGCATAACTCAGGACAAAGACTAATGGCGATTCAAGGTTCAGGACGCTTTCAGCGTATTAAAAAGCCACTGAAAAGTGACATGAATGTCGTACCTTATATTGATGTGATGCTGGTGCTTCTGGTGATCTTTATGGTCACTGCACCCATGATCACCAGTGGCATCAAGGTCGACCTACCTCAGGCCAATGGGCTACCGATTGAATCTAAAGATGCACCGACCATTGTCACCCTGAAAGAAGATGGTTCATATTATTTAGAACATAAAAATCAGGCCACTGGCCCAGTCACGCTGGATGAATTGACTGCTGCCCTTGTTGAAGCGCAAACACAGGCACAAAATGACAATAAAGTGCTGAATGTCGTGATCAATGGCCACAATACCCGTCCTTATGGCGATGTCATGGCCTTGATGTCCAGCCTGCAGGATGCCGGTTTATCTCAGGTCGGTTTACTGACCCAGCCATTAGAATAATGTATGAAAGATTATAAAAAGCCACCATTTCAGAAAAAAGCCATCGCGATTGGATTCACCTTAGGAATCCATGCCGTGGCTTTGGTGGGTTTACTTTATCTTGGCATGAGTAAACCACCTGAACCGCCGAAGCAGATTAAAACGGTCCTGATCAAACCTGAGGACCTCAAACCGGTCACCCGAGAAGAAACGCCGTTTGAGGAAACTGCACATGAAAATGTCGCAGAAGAAATTACTCAAACAGCTGAACCTATTCCTGAGCCTGCGCCAGTCATTCCGACAGCGGCGCCTGCCACACCTGCTGCTCCGCCTGCACCGAAAGTGGATACACAAAAAGCCCAGCAGGAACTCAAAGAGGTAGCGCAAGCCAAGGCTGTACAACAAGCTGCTGAAGCAGCGAAACGTGCCGAAGCTGCCGAACAGGCGAAATACGCAGCAGCCAGAGCAAAAGCGGAGGCAGCACAAAAATCCAAGGCAAATGCCGAAGCTGCTCGTCAGGCTGAAGCAAATGCACAGCGTAAAGCGGATGCTGCACAGAAAGCCAAATTAGATGCTCAGAAAAAAGCGGATTTGGCCGCCAAACAAAAAGCCGATGACGCTGCGAAAGCCAAAGCAGAGGCAGATGCGAAACGTAAAGCTGATACCGATGCAAAAGCCAAAGCTGAGGCGGCAGCTAAAGCAAAAACTGAGGCGGATGCAAAACGTAAGGCAGATGCGGAGGCGAAACGTAAAGCTGATGCGGATGCAAAAGCCAAAGCTGAGGCGACAGCTAAAGCAAAAGCTGAGGCGGATGCAAAACGTAAGGCGGATGCCGATGCAAAAGCCAAAAACGATGCTGCTGCAAAGGCAAAAGCTGAGGCGACAGCTAAAGCAAAAGCTGAGGCGGATGCAAAACGTAAGGCGGATGCCGATGCAAAAGCCAAAAACGATGCTGCTGCAAAGGCAAAAGCAGACGCGGATGCAAAACGTAAGGCAGATGCCGATGCAAAAGCCAAAGCTGAGGCAGATGCCAAGGCTTCAGCAGCCAAACAGGCCGCTGAAGAAGCTGCTCAGAAAAAAGCGGAATCAAAACGGATTGCGTCTACTGCAAAACGCGATTTTACCAATAAAATTAAACGCGCTTGGGATACCCCAGTAGGTTCATCCGGTAAAACTGCAAATGCACGAGTAACCTTGAATGATAATGGGGGTGTGGTTTCTGTCATCGTGAACTCAAGTGATGCAGACATGAAAGCCAGTGTCGAAGCTGCGGTGCGGGCTGCTGCGCCTTATCCGATGCCTTCAGATCCAGATGCACGCCGAGAAGCACGAAGTTTTACATCAACCTTTACTGCACAATAAAAACCAAGCCATCACACATTATTGAGGTGATGGCTTTGATTTTTTCAGCTAAACTTCACTTTAATATGATTAAATAATATTCATTTTTCACAGTGTCATAACAGTTTGGTCATAAAATCCTGGTTTTATTCTATTAAATCCATGCGATGATGTAGCCCAAGCTACCTATACAATAAATCCGTTGATTTGAGTAAATAACGAATGATGGAAAAGACTCGCAAACACCTACTCTGCCTCGCAATCATTGGCGCTTTAAGTCCTGTATTGGCAACTCAGTCCTATGCCCAGTTGCATCTGGAAATTACCAAGGCACCTGAGGCAGCACCTAAAATCGCCATTGTGCCATTCAGTCAGGATCAGAGCATCTATCCTATTGTTGAAAATGACTTGAATCGTTCAGGCAGATTTACCAGTGCTTCAAAAAACCTGCCTGCGACTGCCACATTAAATAACCCGAATGCAGAAGCTTGGGCATCCGCTGGCGTTCCCTATGTCGTGACCGGTTCATCAAAAACCACAGCGGATGGTTCTTTTGAAATCCAGTATCAGTTATACGATATCGAAAAAAAACAATATCTATTAAATGAATTACTAACTGTTCCAGCCTCACGTACCCGTC
The DNA here is from genome assembly GCF_013420445.1 of Acinetobacter sp. YH01006. NCBI lineage: Bacteria > Pseudomonadati > Pseudomonadota > Gammaproteobacteria > Moraxellales > Moraxellaceae > Acinetobacter > Acinetobacter sp. YH01006. The sequence goes on from NZ_VOYB01000004.1 coordinate 13,125, forward strand.
AGGCAGCGCATATGATCAGTGATGCCATCTATCAGGCATTAACTGGCATTCCAGGTGATTTTACTGGACGTATTGCTTATGTACTGCGTAATCCAGCAACACCAGAACAACGTTATACCTTGCAAATTGCTGATACCGATGGCGAACAGCCAAAAACAATTTTGACTTCGCGTGATCCGATTCTTTCTCCAGCCTGGACACCGGATGCCAAAAAAATTGCTTATGTCTCGTTTGAAACCAAACGTCCGGCAATTTATGTACAGGATCTGGCCACAGGACAACGCGAAAAACTGGCCAGTTTCCGTGGCTTAAATGGCGCACCAAGTTTCTCTCCAGATGGCAAGAGCATGCTGTTTACTGCATCCATGCATGGCAATCCGGAAATCTATCAGATGAATCTGGAAACACGTCAATTACAACGTATGACCAATGACAGTGCGATCGATACCGAAGCACGTTATGCTTCAGATGGAAAATCCTTTATCTTTACTTCTGATCGTGGTGGATCTCCACAGATTTATCGCCATGATCTCGCTTCAAGTAGCAATAAACGTCTGACCTTCCGTGGTGCATTTAATGCACGTGGTACGCTGAGCGCAGATGGCAAAAAACTTGCATTGGTTCATCGTCCAAGCGGCAGTAACTATCGGGTTGCCGTTCAGGATATCAGCTCTGGTGTAAATAATATTCTGACGCCAACAACTCTAGACGAATCACCAAGTTTCTCGCCAAATGGCCAGATGGTGGTGTATGCCACACGTGAAGGCGCGCGCGGACTTCTGTCGATCATGTCACTAGATGGTCGTTTCCGTATGAACTTGCCAAGTGAAACGGGCGAAGTCCGTGAACCGGCTTGGGCACCAAAATAACATTGGTATCTGTATAAACCTTTTACCCCATAATCAAACTTCATGGAGATGAAGATGAACAAAGTAAAATTATTTGCCTTACCACTTTTAGCAGCAGCTGTCGTCATGACAGGTTGTGCGAGCCGTAAACCTGCCGCTGAAGTTCAAACGGGTGGTTTAGATACCACTGGTTCAACCACAGTAAATACCCAAGGTCTGAGTGAAGATGCTGCATTAAATGCACAAAACATGGCGGGTGCATCGGCAAAGGGTGTCACTGCGGAAAACAAGGCTTTCTTGGCAAAACGTGTCGTACATTTTGACTATGACAGTACTGAACTCAGCAATGAAGATCTTCGTACACTACAAGCACATGCACAGTTCCTGATGGCCAATGCCAACTCACGTGTCGCACTCACCGGCCACACCGATGAACGTGGTACCCGTGAATACAACATGGCGCTTGGTGAGCGTCGTGCCAAAGCTGTTGAAAGCTTCCTGGTGACCACTGGTGTAAATGCTGCTCAATTAGAAGCCGTCAGCTATGGTAAGGAAATGCCAATCAATCCAGGTCATGATGAAAATGCCTGGAAAGAAAACCGCCGTGTTGAAATTAATTATGAAGCGGTACCACCATTGTTGAAATAACTTTCAATGCTGGCGTATCAAATAAAAAGCACTCATGATTGAGTGCTTTTTATTGGGTTGAATGAACAAATCTGTTTATTCTACGGTCTGGCCTGGTTCAACTGCTTGCATCGATTCAATCAGGTCGTGTTTATTGAATTGTTTGTACTCTGGTTTTGCTTCATAATCCCGCCAGGCTTCTTTCATCTTGTCTTCAGAGATATCATCTAAAGTAATGCCTTCACTTGGCGTTGGAGTCGCATCAAACTTTAATGTTGTCATATCTGTGCTCCTATTCTCAATTTTCCCTTGCATTCAACATAGCACTTTCCACAGGAGTTGCAAGGGCAAAATCGATACAAATAATCCAGTTTGATTTTTCTTTTAGTACGTTCTCATCTAAAATATAGCCGCATATCGTTTTGATCATTTTTTCCCGATTTAAGTCTTGGAGTTTTCCCTTATGTCATACCGCACCCTATCCCAGTTTTTACAGCAACAAAGCGGGAATCTCACACCTGAACTTGCACAAGTTATTGAAACGATTGCAAACACTTGCAAGGACATCGATCTGTTGCTGCAAAAAGGTGCTTTAGCGGGTGTATTGGGAAGTGCACAGCATGAAAATGTTCAAGGCGAAGAGCAAAAGAAACTGGATGTCATTTCCAATGATTATCTGATTGATGCTTTACAGCAACACCCGAATGTCGGTGGTTTGGCCTCAGAAGAACTGGATGAATTCACCCCTGCACAAGAAAATGGTCAATTTCTGGTCTTGTTCGACCCACTCGATGGTTCAAGTAATATCGATATCAATATGTGTGTGGGTACGATTTTCTCGATTCTTCCTGCGAAAAATGCCGTGACTCAGGCCGAAGACTTTATGCAAGCCGGTGTCAATCAAGTGGCTGCAGGTTATGTACTGTATGGTCCATCGACCATGATGGCATTGACTGTCGGTGCAGGCGTAGTGTTCTTTACCTTTGACCCGGAAACTCAAGAATTCCTGCTAACTTCTGAAGCGATTCAAGTCGCTGCAGATACCAAAGAATATGCGATCAATGCCTCGAATCAACGCCACTGGGAAGCACCAGTACAACGTTATATCGATGAATTATTGGCAGGCAAAACCGGTCCTCGTGAAAAAGATTTCAATATGCGCTGGGTTGCCTGTATGGTGGGCGATATTCACCGTATTCTTTGTCGTAGCGGTATCTTCATGTATCCATACGACTTTAAAGATCCGGCTAAAGCTGGTCGTCTGCGTTTAATGTATGAAGCCAACCCAATGAGTATGCTCATGGAGCAGGCTGGCGGCGCATCCACCACAGGCCGTGTCCGTATTCTGGAGATCGAACCAACTGATCTACATCAACGTGTGCCAGTGATTATCGGTTCTAAAAACGAAGTTGATCTTGTGACCAGCTATCATAACTAATTTTTTATAGCGGTAGCCGATATTGAATCGGCTACCGTGGATTATATCTCCCATGCCAACTTTTTTTCTTGATTCAAAAGACAATCCAAAAATTAAACACTTACGTGGTTTGATTGAACAAAACACCTATCGTAAAAAACAGGGGCAAACTGTGCTGGAAGGCACGCATCTGTCTCTCGCCTGGCTGCATGAAAACCGTAAAATTGATTCGATTTTTACCACTGAACATGCACTTTCGCATCCTGATTTCGAGAAAATTCTCGCAAAATACACAGGGATGGTCTTTGTTTTAAGCGAATCTTTATACAAAGATTTAAGCACCTTAGGAACGTCTTTAGCCTGTTTAGCTGTGGTCACTTTACCGACAGCAAATTATGCACTGGATTTTAAAGCCGACACTTTAATTCTGGAAAATGTACAGGATCCGGGTAATGTTGGTACCCTGCTTCGCTCTGCAGCAGCAGCCGGTATTGAACAGATTGTCTGCACCAAAGGTTCTGCATCACTTTGGTCACCACGAGTATTACGTGCCGGTATGGGCGCACACTTCACGCTGCAAACTTTTGAAAATATTGCACTTGAACAAATTCTTGAGCAATTTCAAATTCCTGTATACGTCACCAGCTCACATCGTGCCGAAAGTCTGTACTCAAAAAATTTAGGTAAACCTTGCGTATGGATCTTGGGCAATGAAGGTCAAGGCGTTTCTGATTATGCAATGCAACACGCAGAAGCTGTCAGTATTCCGCAGCCGGGTGGTCAGGAATCCTTAAATGTTGCGATTGCAGGATCGATCTGTTTCTTTGAAATGGTACGTCAACGTATCTAATTAGGGATTTAGGTTACAGTGTTTTAATTCGGCCCTGCCCGTTTATAAAATAGATTACACTACAAAAATAATAAACTTAATTGTCAACCAAACCATGATTCCCAACGTTATATGATTATGAACTTGGGAATCATGGTGGGTGTCCAATGACAGGATTTTCCATCTCTATGGATTTAGCACCAAAACAGTTGCAATCACACGATGTAAGTATTCTGAAGAGTACGGCTGAAGCACGTCTGAAGAATTTTATGCAAGATGTGACTGGACGCGCCTTGGTGATGATGGAAAGTGCAACTCAAGGTCATCATGGTATTGCCATGGATCTGGTTCAGGAAGCTTTCATTTCCTTACATAAATCCTATGCGGAAAAAAGTACTGAAGAATGGTATCCCCTATTTTATACAATTCTGAACAACAAATTACAGGATTGGCGTCGTAAAGAAGCACGGCGTGGTCAGATGTTTTCATTTTTTAAGAAAGTCAGTCTGGATGATGACGAAATTGAACTTGAGGATATCGTGGACGAAGCTACACCGACGCCTTTGGACTTTCTGGATCAGGCAGTGACAGCTGAAGAAATCCAGGAAGCTATTTCCAAACTACCTGTACGTCAGCAGCAGGCATTTATGCTGAGAGCTTGGGAAGGATTTGATACGCATACCACCGCACAAATTATGGACTGCTCAGAAGGCAGTGTAAAAACTCATTATCACCGTGCTATTCAAGGCTTACGTGCCTCTTTGGCACATTTAAATCCATATCTGGGAGGGTCATCCGAATGAATCAAGATGATTTCTTAAAACAAGTAACTTCCAAACTCGATGGACTGGCACAACAACATAAACACAAACCTGTTGTCATGCACCATGTTCTTGAAGAAATTCAGGATTCTAAACATTCACGTTTTGCATTTTTAAAAATGTCAGGTTTTGCCTTGGCAGCAGCAATTGCAGGTGTTGTAGTATTACCCAATATTTCTAGCCACAATGAGCCGCAAACCCAAATGGTGTCAGTACCGAAACTGTCCCCACAAATGCTTGAAGATTTAGAAATGCTAATGGTTCTAGGTGAGGACAAAGTTCCACATGGCAGCTAAAAGATTGGCAATTGCTTTTTGTGCATTCAGTTTTCTGCAAACCAGTTTTGCAGGATTTGAACGTTTTTGGATCTTTTCTAAAGATGCAAATACTCAGGTTTCTGATACCTGGGATAGTCTTTCTGATTCCGAACAGTTGGCACTTATTAAACGCTATCAGTCCCTCAAGGAAATTCCAGAACAGCAGAGCGTCAGCTTACAGCAGCGTATGGACTGGTTTACCCAGCTTCCTGAGGTTGAAAAACAAAGAATGCGTGAGACTTGGCAAATGATGAGCAGTCAGGAACGTCGAGAACTTGGCTTACGCATGCAAAATGCCAAACCTGAAGAACGACTTGCCATTCGGGAAGAGTACATTCTCAAATACCAGCAAACGACTCAACCACCCTCTAGCTCGCATTAAGCGACCCATATAAAAAGCCTCTAAATGGATAATGCCAGTCAGTTAAGCAATTGACTGGCATTTTCTTTTTTAAATTCATGATCATATTTGCCAGGTAGAAAAGTCATCCGCAACTGTTGGATGCATGAGGTGTATTGCTCCGCAAGATACCTTCCTTGTGAAACTCCGCTTCTCATTTGGGCAAAACCAAAGTCACAAATGATAGGACAAATATTTGATTTAAAACCTTAAGACTCCATCGTGAACCACTAAAAAGTTAAAGCGTCTATTTCTAAACTCCTTAACTGATCAGCATTCTTCCAAATGGAGGCTTTTGAATTTTCCAATTAGGTTTTATTTTCTTAGACGGCGATAAACGACCAGCCCAAATAATCCGAATAGTCCCCAAATTCCGAATGAACCACCACCACTTGATGACGTATTGGCATTTTTTACCGTATTTCGTAGCAGGATCGTTGCTGTTTCAGACATTTTTTCATCTGCATCAAAAATCGTATACTGCATGCTGTAATCTGCCTGACTTAAGTTATTTCTCACACTAAATGTCAGCTTTCCACCATAGCAGGTCTCGCGCTGATAAGTATCAGGACAAGGGCCTTGTCGCTCTGCATTAAGAGAAACTCCGGCAGGAATCTTCACAATACGAATTGGAATCTCTTTTCCCTCTTTATCCTGATAAAAAGCCGACTTTCCTGAAGGTAGAGGCCCATCACCATCATCACTATCATTTTCAAGTGGATTCACAGTCACTGTCAGATTATTCTCTGGGCTAATCCAATATTCATCACTCTTGGCAATCGGTGCAATATTGTTAAAAGCTGCTTTTAAAATTCCAGCACTGCTGATCCCCGTGGCCTTATCTTTGAGAGTATAGCTACAGAATTCCATATCTGTTGCCTTGGTCATTTTCCCATCGGTACGATACATCATGATCCGGTTGAGATCAGGCTTCCATTCACACTTAAGATTGGGGTCATTCGGATCACCCTTCACACTGGTCGAACTACCCGTACCAATTAACTCACCTACTCCTAAAGACTTAACACTAATATCATAATTTTGTGCATTCAAGACTTTGGTTTGAACCGTATTACCCATCAAGGTTTCCTGAGGCATGGCCAGCACAAAGGGATTGACATAAATTGCACGGTATTGCTGATATTGCTTGGTATATTTAAGTAAATCTTCGTATTCTTTTAACTCTTGCTTTAACCCAGGTATTTCCTCTGCTGCCGTATTCTTATTTGCAATAATGCTTTTGATGTCAGTTATATTGTCCTGATAAAAATTATTCAAATCGACCAAGCTGCTATTTTTCAGATCTGTGATATCTGCTGCGGTCAGACGTCGGATTTCGATTGAACCGATTTCACAGCTATTTTTTGCATCTGGATTTAAGGTAAGAGTAGATCCCGCCACCCGATCAATGCCACGTTGATCCTGTTCAGCACAGCCACTTACCCCCACATCTACCAAATCTGTAGCTGTTCCATTATCACGTGGGTAATACATGCCTAGAAAACGGTTATCAATTGCAGGCTCAATATAAGCTGTTAATAAGTTGTTTATCGTGCTGTTAGAAACGTCAAGATTGTTTGAAGTTTCATCCGCATCTAACTCTGGCAATACACAACGTGATAGTCCAGTGGTTTGTATGGCATTTTTAACAGTAGTAAATACGACGCTTTGCTCCTTAGTCGGATTCCCCTGATTTAAGGCATATTCACAAGATAAGCCCTGATTAAATGCTAAAACATTAAAATAGAAATATTTAGAACCTGTTTTGTCATAAAATAAAGTAGATTGAGCTGCATTCTCAACAATAGTATTACTTAAGGCAGTTAAACTGGAAAAGGCACTGAGAGGGCGATTGGCTTGATTGGTCATACGCAAAATATGCCCTGTCTGACTCGCAGTATTTTTGGCAATGGTAGAATTATTCAACTCTACGGTTGCATAACCACAAAAATCAAGAATGCTGGCCGTATTTTCTGACCCATTTTTAACAATACTACTAGAACTAACTTTTACATTGGTTTGAGTCGTCCCTAAATTCCCCTGGCAATCCATAGCCAACACACTACCATATGAACTTGCCTTATTTTGGTGAAGCAGCGAATCCTGGATGATCACACTCCTTTCGGTATTCATCGCCACCGTATAAATAGCCCCCCCTTCTGCATCTGCCCGAGAATTTACGATTTCACTGCTATTAATGCTTAAGGGGCCCGCGACATAAAAGGTACCGCCATTGCCCTTATCCTGTGTATTTTTTGCCGCATAACCATCTTTTAAGATGAGATGATAGACTTCCAGACTGGATTGACTGGCCATACTGTTAAAGAGACGGGTTTTTCCCTGACCTGAAATCGTGGTTTTTAAAGCATCACGGGTTGGGTATAAATTCGTAATCGGACTACGACTGGTATAACTAAAGGGCGTTTTTCCATAAATTTTGAGCGCGGACTCAATGACAAGTTCGCTGTCTAATTTGTATTCACCCGCTTCAAGCTGAATCACGTCTGGGGCTGAACCATCCAGCCGAAGCGTACGGCCGACGTTACATCCGCCATAGGATTTATCTAGTTTTGCAGTTTTAATCGCTTCTCGCAAAGAGCAGGCATTACTGTTCTCTCCGTCTTCATCCACCAAAGTGGTGACATAGATGGTTTTATCTTCGGCTGCCATCAAACTCATGGCAGATAAAATCATGGCCGCAAGCAGTCCTTTTTTATAATTTTTCATGATTTTTCCTTAATCTTTTAATTCACGGCGCAAACCCATTAACCCAATTAAAATCAGTAGCCCACCAAAGCCCCATGCACCACCTGAAGTTTTGACTGATTTGTCTTCCATTTCATTTTTTGGCTCCTGCACGATTTGAGTGGTAATGGTCAGATAAGGTTTACTTTTATTAAATCGCGTGGATGTGGTTACCACTTGCAGCTCGAAGATATCTGCCCCATGCCAAGTCGAATCTGGGGTATACACCACATTGCCATGAATATCGATACGTGTTTTACCTTTGGACTCTGTTTTAGTTTGCACAACTTTCAAACATCCATCTTGCCAAGGCTCACCTGTCGGCTGTTGACCAACTATGACATTGCATTGTTCTTTTGGAATTAAATCACTATCACCCAAAAAGGATTCAATTGAAAATTTGGCAATTTCACCTTTTAACAGGTCTTGTCCAACCAGACTCCCTGAGGTTGGCACAGTGATTTCAATCGCACCACGGTCACAGAACAGATTATCCATTAAACGGTTGATACCACGCTGGTCAGCAGCTTCACATGCCACTGTCGGGGCTGCAAGATTAAGCGCTGTACCTCTATTTACAATAGATGAGTCGCTGACCTGATTATGACTTAATAAAATACGTGGACGCATATAACCAAGAAATTGCCCTTTAGCAACGCTGTATGGACAAAGTATGGCTGTGCTATTTTCACTCAAGGTTTGACAAACACCTTCACTCTTATTTGAAGCTTCGGCTAAGATTTGTGTACCATTCCAGAGCTCATTTGGAGCAACAGCATCCCCTGTACCGCAGGACACAGTCAGCAGATTGTTTTGAATCAGGGTTTTATCGCCGGTTTCAATTTGGCAGTCCTGTGCACCATTTCTTAAAATAATACTATTTGCCACATAAGCCCTGCCAGCCGGGGCATTCGTACGTAAAGCAGTATCAGCATTATCAACGATCGTTAGGTTATTTAATCCCATCCCGTCCATGACATTAATGAGTGTCCCCTTATTTTTTAATAGGGTACTACTTAATACTTCGGCACTAATATTTTGAAGATTCTCTGTGTCAGCAAACTGCCCGGCGCTATAAATATTGGCCGCCGAGTTATTTAAGGTCTGGTTATTTTTAAGGACACTTTGCCTGATAAGGAAAGCGGGCAACTCGCTATATAAAATGCCACCTCGTTGTGCTTTGTTATTTTCAATCAGGCTATTTTTAATTTCAACACGACTGAGAAAGTTCTGACCAAATTGACCCGTATTATAAATTGCCCCACCCAAATTGGCTGCACCATTAAATAAACGGCTATATTCAACCACCACTTGGCCTTTATTATGAATCAGACCACCTTGTTCAGCACAACTGACTTTGCCACAGCCTTCGAGGTCTAGTTCTTTTAAGTTAAGCTGAACCAGTGTATCTGTGCTGTTAAGGCGAAATAGATTGTCAGTTCCTTGCATTTGAATATGGGCATTATGCAGACCCAGTGTTTTTTCAGTTGTACTGAATTCTTCATCGCTATCAGCTACAGACCGAATGCTTAGAGATTTTTTGATTGCTATATGCTTATTGAGCACATAAGTATTTTTTTCTTTTAAAATAATGGTACTGGATGAGTTTTCTCCACCACATCCCATAAAACCTTCTTTGGCTAAGCCCCGGTTAATATATCCAACGGCTTCTCGAAGTGAACATTCCTTGTCATCTTTTTCAATATCTTCTGTCGTGGTTACAATAATATCTGCACTATACGCCTGCCCTGCCATACACAGCAAAGCCATGCCTATGCTCTTCTTGAGCATAACCTTCTCCTTAATTTTTATTTCTTTCTTTTTCTTCTAAAGTTGCAGAATCCTTGCAACTGTGAATTATTTTGCCTTACTGTGGCATAGACTGAGTAATTACTCAAGAATTTTTATGATTTACCGATATTCGTCAATCAAGGCATAAATCTGTCGCAGATTGGCATTGCTGACCTTCAGTTTTTCTCCTTTAAGCAGTTGAATAATTTGCTCTAATCTCTGAAGAAGTACCGAAGTTTGATGTGGCCCATGACTCAGTAAATAGTCAAAAATTTGAGGATCTAAATGAATCCCCCGACGATCTAGTACGGATGAAACCAGCGCATAACGATCAGCATAGAGACTACCACTCGGCACACGGGTACTCACCGCTTGTGTTAAGCGTGACTGTAGATCTGGTAACTCAAGCTTAAGTTCAATCGGCGCAAAGCGTGAAGAAAATACCAACTGTCCGCCGCCTTCATTATTATAATTAATCAGATGAAAGACTGCGCGCTGCCAATGCGGCACACCACTAATCGCTTCAATATCATCGAGTGCGACCAGATCAAAACGATCCAGCGAGGTAATCGCCTCGGTCGGGGCATCTAGAAGCTCAAGTAAAGATACCTGAATCGCAGATTTCCCTACTTCAAGATAAGAGTCACAGATAGCAGACAATAAATGACTTTTCCCTGTACCCGCCCCACCATAGACATAAAAACGGCTGATTAAGCCTGCATGTAATTGACGCACTGCATCAATCACATGCCCCCAACCTGGCCCTGAAAAATCACTGATTCGGGCATCGAGCTGAGGTTCTATATCTAACTGCAATTGACGCATATGATTTTTTGGCCTTATGAGTCTCTACCATGGGGATCATGAATTTTACTTGAGTTCTCCTCTGCTTGCAGCGGTTTTTTCTCTGGCTTTTTCATTTCAATATCAACATCTAAGTCTGCTGTTTCGATATTGATTGAACCAGTAGAGGCATCTTGCATCACAATGGCCCGATCGCCATAAAATGTTGTGTGTTCATAGTACTCGCGTACATGCCGCAGTAGTACCACAATCACGGCTGCCACCGGTAATGCAATCAGCATTCCCAGGAAGCCTGCCAGCTGTGCACCTGCCAATACGGCAAATACTACGGCAACAGGAGAAAGACCAATTTTATCGCCCAGCAAGAATGGTTGCAGAATATAACCTTCAACTGCCTGTCCGACCATAAACACAATGCCGACCAATACCAGTTGCCACCAGTCAATCCCAAATTGCAGTAAGGTCGCAATCACCGCTGCAATAATACCGACTGCAAAGCCCAGATAAGGAATAATACTGGCCAGACCTGCCACCATACCAATAATCAATCCAACTTCAAGACCAATCAGTTGCAAGCCCACCGCATAGACAATTCCCAGCAAGATCATGACCAGAAACTGCCCTTTAACAAAAGCACCCAGCACGCTATGACATTCGCCTACAATTTTTAGTGTACTTTTTTCATAAGGACGTGGAATCAGGCGGCGCAAACTCCCCAGCATACGATCCCAATCCAGCAGAAAATAGAAGGCAATGATGGGAATTAAGACAATCGTACCGCCAATCTGGAGAAAATTAATTCCGGATTGAGCAAGGCGTAACAAGAATGCCTGAATACTGTCTGCGCTATAATTGGTTTGTACATAATTCATGACCACATCAGAAATCTGATTGGTATCAATTTCCATTTCAACGACATTAAAGGTATTGGACAACCATGGTAAAAAGGTCGAATTAATCCATCCAATGATCGCGGGTATATTGTCACGTGCATACATCAACTGTTGCCAGATCAGTGGCACTAAATACCAGATGGCCAAGGTCAGTACAATTCCGATTCCGATAAAAACGATACTAATAGAAAGCCAACGCGGCAGACCCACATCATGCAATTTATCCACCAGCGGGCTAAATAGATAAGCCACTAAAAGTGCTGCAACAAATGGAATTACAACGGGTTTTAATAAGTATAAAGTCCATAACAATAAAGCTATCCCAGCTAGGATAAACACGCGACGCAATGTGCGATCTACCATAAAGTTTCGCCTTTTCTCTATTAATCATTCTAAAAATTAAAATATTTCAATAAAGATAGCATTTTAGATCAGAAATACCATAAGAGTTTTATATATTCAGGTTATAATCGCCACCGCGAATGCGGAGACTTCATTATGAGCAACTCAACTTCTACCCCAAATACTGGTTTAAGCTACAAAGATGCAGGTGTCGACATTGAAGCGGGCGACGCGTTAGTCGATCGTATCAAATCTGTCGCTAAGCGTACCTCACGTCCCGAAGTTATGGGCGGTCTAGGTGGCTTTGGTGCACTTTGTAAAATTCCTAAAGGTTATGAAGAACCTGTTCTCGTATCTGGCACAGATGGTGTGGGTACAAAATTACGTTTAGCATTGAATTTGAACCGTCATGACACAATTGGTCAAGACCTGGTGGCAATGTGTGTTAACGACCTTCTCGTGTGTGGTGCTGAACCACTGTTCTTCCTCGACTATTATGCAACTGGCCATTTGAATGTGGATGTTGCTGCAAATGTTGTCACTGGTATCGGTACTGGTTGTGAGCTTGCTGGCTGTGCACTGGTCGGCGGTGAAACTGCTGAAATGCCAGGCATGTATGAAGGCGAAGATTACGATCTTGCAGGTTTCTGTGTCGGTGTCGTTGAGCAAAGCAAAATTATTGATGGCTCTAAAGTCAAAGCCGGTGACGTTTTAATTGGTGTTGCTTCTTCAGGTGCACACTCAAACGGTTACTCACTGCTTCGTAAAATTCTAGACGTGAAAAATGTTGATTTAACTCAAATCGTTGATGGTCGCCCACTTGCAGATGTTGCAATGGAACCAACCCGTATTTATGTCAAATCGATTCTTGAATTGCTTAAACATGTCGATGTACACGCAATGGCACACATCACCGGTGGCGGTTTGCCAGGTAACTTACCTCGCGTCCTTCCAAATGGTGCTCAAGCGCTTGTGAATGAATCTTCTTGGGAATGGCCTGAGCTATTCAAACTTCTACAACGTGAAGGCGGTGTAGAGCAGTTTGAAATGTATCGTACCTTTAACTGTGGCGTCGGCATGGTGCTTGTGGTTGATGCAAATGAAGCTGACAAAACTGTTGAATTACTCAACGGTCTTGGTGAGAAAGCATGGACAATGGGGCAGATTCAAGACAATGCTGAATCGGTTGCAGGTGCAGACGAAAAAATTCGTGTGATCTTCGCATAATTCCGCATGATTAAAATTGCTGTACTTGTTTCAGGTAGCGGATCAAATCTACAAGCCTTGATTGATGCCAATCTTTCAGGGCAAATTGTCGGCGTGATTTCCAATAAACCTGAAGCCTTTGCTTTAACGCGTGCGCAACAAGCAGGAATTCACACTGCAGTTATTGAACACAGGCAATATCCAAACCGAGAAGCGTTTGATGATGTGATGCATCAGCAACTGCTGGACTGGGATGCGGATCTGGTGGTACTTGCCGGCTTTATGCGAATTTTAAGTGAAAAATTTGTAAAAGCCTGGGAAGGTAAAATGTTGAACATTCACCCTTCTCTATTGCCTTATTACAAAGGCATGCATACCCATCAGCGTGTACTCAATACCGGTGATGTTCTGCACGGCTGCACGGTGCATTATGTCACGGCTGAACTTGACGCAGGCCAAGCGCTTGCTCAAGGTGTGCTCAAGGTTTCTCACCACGATACGGTAGACAGTTTGGCAATGCGTGTGCATAGCCTTGAACATGTAATCTATCCTCAAGTCGTAGAATGGATTTGTAGCGGTACCATTCAATACACTGAAGACGGTGTGCTATATCGAAACGAGAAAATGCAAGAACCTGTTCAATTCTGCAAGTTTTAACATCATTTAAATATAAAAAACGCATCCTCGGATGCGTTTTTTATATTCTCTTTTTAATGATTCAAACAGATTGTTGCTGAATCAATTGCTTTACCAAGTCCGCTACCTGATCGGGTTGTTCCAAGGGAAACATATGTCCTCCCTCTACCACGGTAAAAGGAATACCAAATTTCTTTTCGACCTGCTGCGGGAACTTGCGGGCCAGAAATGGACCTTGCTCAGCCACGACCAAATGTACCGGAACTTTCGGTTTCGCCTGAGGCAACCACCATAGCGACGGATTGGTTCTAAACACGGCCACTTCATCCTTTTTAGGAATGGTGAGTTCTACTCCGCCCCGAATCGGATCATCTTGCAAGGCATGCTCAATATAGGCCTGGAAGCAATCTGCATCAAAGTCTTGATAAAAACCTTTAGGACGCAACAACGCTGCTGCCTGTTCACGTGAATCCCAATGATCACGACGGCGCTTGGACAGGCCTGCCGGAGACATTCTGTCCAAAGCTTTTAAGCGCAAAGTTTTCGCAAGATGCAAGGCAAAGGCTTCTTTACCCATAATCATCGGCGGGTCCAGCATGATCATCTGCGAAAACAGTTCAGGACGCTGCAAGGTAGCCTGGAAAGTTAATACTGATCCTAGAGAATGTCCCAAACCAATCACCGGTCGACCTTTTGACTGACGCACAATACTGTCAATCACTTGCTGAGTCAGGCTTTTCCAATGGTTATCCACTGGATAACGTTTATCAGGCCCTAAGAGCGGCACATAGATAATATCGTAATCATCTTGCAGTCCATCAAACAGCTTTTGATAGACTTTCGATGGCACGCCATTGGCGTGCGCGAAATGAATCAATGGTTTCATTGCAATGTCGTACTGTTTTCTGACTGAAGTTTCTGCGCAACTGAAGTGGCAATTCCGTCACCAATCGATGAGCCCATGCGACCCAATACGGACTCAAATGGACTATATTCAATCGTATAATTCAAGGCTTTTTCAGTTTTCAGTTCGCGCTTCAAGGTATTTAAACTTCCAATCCGATCTGCAATTCCTAATTTCACCGCCTGATCACCGGTCCAGAACAAACCAGAGAAAATCGCAGGATCGGTTGATTTCAGTTTATTACCACGCCCCTGTTTTACCGCATTAATAAAGTGACTATGCACATTATCCAAGACACCTTGTACATGGGCTTTTTGTGCAGGATCGACTGGTTGAGTCATCGACAGCAAGGCTTTATTGTCACCTGAAGTCATGGTGCGATCTTCAACACCAAGCTTTTGCAGCAAATTACTCACGCCATAATTTGGCATGATCACACCAATCGAACCGACTAAACTCGATGGATTGACAATGATCTCATCCGCAGCAGAAGCGATATAATAAGCACCTGAAGCACCGGTATCACCGATCACTGCATAGAGTTTTTTCTCGGGATACTGCTTTTTCAAATACTGAATTTCTTGCCAGATTTCATCGGACTGTACCGGTGAACCACCCGGCGAGTTGACATTCAGCACTACGGCTTTACTCTGTTTATTTTCAAAAGCTTTTTTCAGCGATTTAATCGTATTGCTACTGTTGACACTCTGCTTGTCGGCAGCAATCGTACCAATAATATCGACGACGGCAATATGAGCACCTGCGCCAGCGCTGGCATCTGAGGAAACTGAACTACAGCTCTTGCCGAGTGCCAAAATCACCACAAGCAGATAAGCAAAAGTCAGGAATTTAAAGAAAATTCCCCAACGGCGCGCACGACGCTGCTCTTCAACCGAAGCTAAAACCGCTTTTTCTAGCAATTTCCACTCCGGACCAGTCGGTTGAACTGGCTGTTGTGTATTTTGTATTTGATTTTCAGGTTTTGGTGGCCAATCGGACATAAATAATCCAATAAATTGATTTATATTGAACCCATTATATACACTGAATCGGGTAATTCTGTCTAAACAAAACGTTTTCGCCTATAATAAATTTTGTTCTCTTTTTATTGTACTTAGACGAAATCAATGACGAAACAGGACTCACGGAATTCAGCTTACGGTTTACTCAAATACATTAGCCGCCAACCGCTTCCAGTTTCTCGATGGATGGCTCGCATCCTGGCCTTTATTGTAAACAGTTTCAAAGTCACGAAAACCTCGGAAGTCATTCGCCTGAACCTAGAAATCAGTCTCTCTGAACTGTCTGATAATGAACGTGAACGTATTAACCGTGCCGCGGTTCGCAATGAATTAATGTCATATTTCGAGTTTTTTACCATTTGGGGCTCAACTAATCAGAAAAATATCAAACGGGTGCATCGCGTCATTGGCGAAGATCTACTGCATGATGCACTGGCACAAAATAAAGGCCTGGTGTTAATCGTGCCACATTTTGGTACCTGGGAAATCATGAATGCCTATGTCGCCCAGTTTACTTCCATGACCATTATGTATAAACCTGTAAAAAATCAGGCAGCGGATCAGTTTGTACGGGCTGCGCGTAGCCGCGAACAGGCACATCTGGTGCCGACCGATGAATCTGGCGTCCGTCAGATTTTTAAGGCCTTAAAACAAGGTGGCACCACCGTGATCTTGCCAGACCATACCCCAAATGTCGGTGGTGAATATATACCGTATTTTGGCGTGCCTTTGGCCACCAGTAATTTAAGTGCCAAGCTGATTCAAAAGACCAAAGCCCGCGCCCTGTTTCTATATGCCCTGCGGAATACCGAAGATGGTTTTGATATCTTCATCGAGGCAGTTGATGAGAAAATTTATAGTGGCAATGCCAATCAGGGTACGCAAGTTATTATCAACAGTATTGAGGATTTAATCCGCCGCCATCCTGAACATTATCACTGGAGCTATAAACGCTTCAATGCGCATCAAGATTTGGGTAATCTTTATACACTGGAGCATGAACAGGCTTTGGCCAAAGTGAACGCCTTGAGAATGCAAGCTCTGCCTAAAGATCAGCCTGCTCTAGAATCAGTAATTTAAAGACTGACGATATAACCATTGCCATTGATGCCGTTCGGCAGAAAGTATCAGTTTGGAACCTTGTTGCTGAAAGTGCAAACTGCCCTGTTCGGCTGTAGTCAGTAATGGAATATTGAGTGCTTTGAGCCGTTGCTGCGTCAGTTGGCTCGGATGACCATAACGGTTAAATTTTCCTGCCGAAGCAATTGCCAGTTTGGGCCGTAAAGCTTCTAAAAACTGATAGGCTGAGCTGTGCTGACTGCCATGATGTCCAAGCACCAGCACATCAACTTTAAGCTCAGGATAATCTTGGAGCAGCTGATACTCAGTCTCCCAACCCGCATCGCCCATGAGTAAAAAATTTTGATAAGGCCCCGCATTTTTAACTTGCAGATATACCACACAAGACCGTTCATTTTTATTGAAATGGGCTGTATTTAACTGCTGCTGCCGAGGTGCCAGAATTTTAAACTGAATATCTTCAGACCATTGCCACTGCTGACCTTGATGACAGAACTGAAAACGGGAGGAGTGCGCTATTTCAGGAATCTGATTGGACGATACCTCTTTAATTTTCAATTGATGTTTAATACTGTGATAAGCGCCACTATGATCTTGATCCAGATGGGTTAAAATCAGTTGATCCAGCTTACCCACACCTTGCACAGACAGAAATGGCAGAATCACCTGTCGACCGATACTAAATTTTTCTTCATCATAATAGCCACCCATATCGATCATCATGCTACGCGCTCCATCCCGAAGAAAAATTGCTTGTCCCTGCCCCACATCCAGAATAGAGAGCTGAAATGCATGCTGATTGAGCTGAGGAATACACAGCGGCACACAGGCAAGTGCCGTCCAGCTTTTGGGCAATAGGCCACGCGGTAAAAATACAATCATTAAGGCCAGAATACACAGCGCAATCATCCAGACATTCATCGCCACCGGAATCAGTTGTGGAGCAAACAGCCGATCAAGCAGATCCAGAAATGCCAGCAGCATGTGAATGAAAACATTATTCAATTGAAATACCACACTGGAAAGTGGCTCTGAAATAAAAAACAACAAAGCCGCCAGAATATCGACTGGAACTATTAGCAGCCCAATCCATGGAATCGCGACCAGGTTACTGAATGGGGTAATCCAGGCGATCTGCTTAAAAAACAGCATCATCAAGGGAAATAGTGCCAGAAAGATTTTCCATTGTGATTCCAGCAGCACTTTCAACGCAAAATATAGCCGTTGTAATAAGGTTTGTTCTATCTGACGCGGTTGCTGCTGAATGGTCTGATAGATTCGCAGCAAAACAAAACAGGCCCCATAAGACAGCCAGAACGCAGCCGACAAAATACTGAAAGGATCAAAGAGCAATAATAAGGCAGCACTCAGAATCAGTAATTTTAAAGCTTGCACATTTTGCCTGAGCAACAAGGTAAAGGTCACAATCACGCAGATCAATAAAGTGCGTAGCGCTGGAATTTCAAAGCCCACAAAGGCGCAGTACAGCAAGACACATAGTAAAAAAGGCAGGCTCAAAAAATACTGCCTTGGCCATTTCAGATAAATATGCGGCATAAATCTTGAAATCAGATATTGCAAAGTACCACAGACCATCAAGGCAAAGATCAGAACGTGCGGCCCGGAAATGGCTAATAAATGGCTCATACCAAAACGCTGGAATTGTCGCTCTGTCGCTGGATCTAACAGGCTTTCATCACCGCTTAATAAGGCCAATAACAAACCTTTATGCTGTACGGGTTGCCTGGCTACGAATTCTCTTAATGCCAGTCGCTGCCGCTCTACCCAAAGTAAAATTCGCGGACTTAAATTTTGCTGCTGGCGTAAATATTTGCCATGACCAAGCGCATAAAGTTGTTGCGGTTGTAACTCCTGAATGCTCTTGATTCGGAAACCGGCCATGATATTTTGCTGTAATGCCCACTTTTCAGCGTCAAAAGATCCGGGGGTGGCATAACTATGATGAGGTCGGATTTGGCCTTGAATTAAGTAATATCGTCCAAGTTCAAGGAGGTGCTGCTTTATCTGCGCATTTATCAAACTGGATTGAGTCACGGGTTCTTGGACAGGCAAAAAGCCCATCCATTTAACTGTACTGCCATCAGGGCTGAGCACATGCAGAGCTTGCTGGATATTCTGCTCACCAAGTTTATTCAGGTCTTTGATATGCACCACAATCTGTTTTTCGGAGACTTCATGTTCACGCGTCGACAAGCGTTCAGACAGTTGCAGATTGGCATAGCCATGGCCTAGAAATAATCCTAACAGCAGGCTTGAACCAGTCATGACCAAATTGCGTAATGGTGTGTTGAAAATGTGCTTTAATTTACGGCAACCCAGATACCACAGTAATACCGCGATTAGAACGACCGTGCTGCCCAGTTGAACAGACAGAAAACTTTTCCCCATACAGGCCAGGCCTAAAATCCAGCCGATACACAGCCACTGCAACATTGGATCTTATTCTTTATGGTTATTATTTCACCCAATAATAAAGCCCACCGGAGTGAGCTTCAATCAAATGCGAATATTCTCTTGATTTAGGGTGTGACCCAAAGACCATCCTGCATATGTAAAATTCGGTCTGCAGCATGTGCCAGTTGTTCATCATGCGTCACAATCAGCATCGCCATATTGAATTCACGTTGCAATTCGGTGAGCAGTTCAAAAATCTTTGCTGCAGTCTTACGATCCAGATTTCCGGTCGGTTCATCTGCCATCATCAGTTTAGGTTTGCCCACCACTGCACGCGCTAAGGCCACACGCTGGCGCTCACCTCCAGATAATTCACCTGGCTTATGTGTCAGACGATGCGAAAGACCAACCCGCTCCAGCAAGTATTCAGCCTGCTGTTTGGCTTCTTTAAACTTCACATTATCGCGGAGCATCAGGGGCATGGCTACATTTTCCAGTGCCGTAAATTCTGGCAACAGATGATGAAACTGATACACAAAACCCAAATGCTCATTGCGCACATAGCCACGCTCTGCTTCGGACAAGGTATCGAAACGGCGACCATTGACCATCACTTGCCCTGATGTTGGTCGATCCAGTCCACCCAAAACATGCAATAAGGTACTTTTACCAGAACCACTCGAACCGACAATCGAGACAAACTCACCTGCTTTGACCTGCAGCGACAAGCCTCGAATCACATCGACGGTGGCTTTGCCATCGGTAAAGGATTTGTGAATATTCTGGGCATCTAAAATCAGATTACTCATAACGCAAAGCCTCTGCCGGTTGAATTTTTGCTGCACGTAAAGCGGGGTAAATCGTCGCGACAAAACTTAAGGCCAATGACAAGCCGACAATCACCAAGACATCCTGCCAGCGTAAATAAGAAGGTAGATAATTGATAAAATAGGCATCAAACATATTCAGACCCAAAGTATTGTTTAACCAGCCGATAAAGCTACTGATACTGGTCGCTGCAATAATCCCGAGGATTGCGCCGGCACATGTCCCAATCACCCCAATCACCGTGCCTTGCACCATAAAGATTTTGGTAATGGTGGCAGGCGAAGCACCCAAAGTCCGTAAAATCGCAATGTCCGATTTTTTATCCGTCACCACCATCACCAGTGATGAAACGATATTAAATGCCGCAACCAGCACAATCAGGAATAATAACAAGCTGACCATGGCTTTTTCCATCTGGATCGCGCTGAACAGATTACCATGAGTATAAGTCCAGTCAGATGCGTAGAAGTTGGCTGGTAAATCTCGTACGATTTCCTGAGACACTTGCGGTGCGACAAAAATATCATCCAGTTTTAAACGCACGCCTTGTGCACCATCTGGTAGGCGCAATAAAGTTGAAGCATCATTTAAAGCGATATATCCCATCATCGAGTCGACTTCAGCACCAATACTGAAAATTCCCACCACTTTAAAGCGCTTGAAACGAGGCACCACACCTGCTGGTGAAGGGGTCGCCTCTGGCAATACCAGAGTAATATTATCGTTTAAACCGACCCCCATGGCATCGGTCATCTGCTTGCCCAGAACAATACCAAATTCACCTTTTTTCAGGCTATCAATACTGCCCTCGACCATATGGTTTTGTATAATGGATACTTTTTTCTCATACTCGGGTTCAATCCCGCTGACCATAATCCCGGCAACCTGTCCCTGTGCCGTCAGCATGCCCTGTAATTGGGTAAATGGTGCAACCCCCTGGACATGCTCATGCTGCTCAATCTGCTTTGCAAGTTCGGGCCAATTTGTTAGAATTTGCGTTGAAGAAACAGTAGCTTGAGGTATCATTCCCAAGACACGATTTTTCAACTCTCGGTCAAACCCATTCATCACAGACAAAACTGTAATGAGGACTGCTACACCGAGCGTGAGACCGATCATTGAGACCAATGCAATAAAAGAAATGAAGTGGTTACTACGCCGTGCGCGAGTATATTTCAACCCTATATACAGCGAGATTGGTTTAAACATAACCATCTAGTCCGAGGTAATAAATTATGGAAAATGTACAGCATCCAAACGGATACACGGAAAGACGCGTTATGTCTCGCATCGATGCTGCCTTACGAATTAATTATCAGATTATTTCCGATGATGTTGCCTTAAATGATCCTTATGACTCTAACTTTGTCTTGCCCCGCTATTTTCTACTACTTGCAGAGCTAGATCAATTTGATCATGCGGTTAACTACGAATTAGAACAATTATCTGAAAAAGATCAACAAATTGCTCGAATCTTATCCTTATTCAACCAAAAATTAAACCTTATTACCGGTTCTTTGTATGACGCAATTGTACAAAGCATGTTACCTGTACCAGAGCAGGTGAACTTTTCGGAAACCGGTTTTAGTTTCTTTAGTGACCGCCCCATCACTGAAGGCACCTATCTGCACGTGACTTTAAGCCACCCGGAAAATTTCTTCCATATTGCGGCAACCGCCCAGGTGGCCTACAGTCGTGAAGAAGAAAATAGCAAATTCCGGACCGGTGCTTATTTCATTACCATGCACCCACAAGACCGTGTCAAACTGGGTGAATGTGTCAAAGCCAACTTTGCTTAAATCACTGATTTAGTCATTGTGAATACTGGATGGAAGGCGAGCTGCATAGCTCGCTTTAATTTCTCTGGAAAAATACAACAATAAACCCGTCAACAAAATACCGACACCGATTAAGGCCTCACCCGACAAGCTCTCATCATTCAAAAGCACACCTACGAATAAAGCAAGCATTGGAGTCAATACCGTCGTCAAAGACAAGGTGGTCGCCCTGATTTTCTGTACCAGTTTAAAATAACAGAACATGGCAATCAGCGAAGCCATCACCACGGCATATCCTAGCCCGATCAGTGATTTTGCCTGAGGCATTTGGGTTGGCGCAAATTGCCAGATAAATGGCAACATGGCACAGGCCATGACTGCTGAAACTGCAATGGAACCGGCCGCTTGCGCCATCGGTTGTAAGGGTGCATTGACTTTTTTGACCCAAAACATCGAAACACAATAGATAAACACACTCAGTAGCATCAGACCAATACCGATTGGCTGAATGTGCTGGTCTTTGCCACCGAGGCAAATCACCGCCAAACCAGTCAGGGCAATCGCCATCCCGCACCACTGTGAAGGATAGAGCTTGAGCTGAAACACGAAACGGCCAATCAATCCGGTAATAATAGGTGCCAGACCAAACATCAGCGCAATAATGCCTGAGCTGAGATAATCCGTGGCCAGATAGGTAAAAATCTGCGAGCCAATAAAACTGCAAGCTCCAGCCAGATAACTGTGCATCGAGAGAGAATCGACAGGAAAACGGGTTTTAAACAGCCACAACAAGATAAATGCAAAAGGCAATGCCAGAAAAAATCGCAGTGCCAGTGCCCAGAGCGGATGCAGATCGCTTACACTCCAGACAATGGCTAGCGGTGTAGTGGCCCAGATAAAAACCAATAAAAGATAGGTCACAACCATATTGGTGTGTGTTGGCATGCGCGATTGCTCTTAAAGTGCAGATGTTTTACGTTTTTGTTTTTGAATGGTTTGATCCAGTGCGCTTGAAAATTCACGCTTATCCCGCTCTGAAATCGGAGGTGGCCCACCCGTTTGTACACCGGCACCACGCAAACTATCCATAAAGTCTCTTAGATGTAAACGTGCTTTGACATTGGCCGTGGTATACACTTCACCGCGTGGATGAATGGCAATCCCGCCCTTTTCAATCACTTCTGCCGCCAGGGGAATATCTTGGGTCATGACAATATCATGCTCTTTCATGCGCAGAATAATCTCTTTATCTGCAGCATCAGCGCCACTCATCACCTGAATTGAATTAATCCGGACTGAAGGCGTAATGCCCACCGACTGATTAGCCACAAAAGTCACTTCCAACTGATAGCGATCCGACGCACGGATAATCACATCTCTTAAAATACGGGGTAATGCATCAGCATCGACCCAAAGTTTGAATGGCAACACAGGGTTTCCCATTAAGGTATAAATCCTGGGTATTCTAGCAAATTGAGAGGATCAGGTTGATGATTAAATCGTTGCATTTTCATCGCTGCTGTCGCTCATGTTTTTTTGAATCTATTTGATTTGAGCAACGACTGTGATTTAGTCTAGAAAAAAATTGGCTGCATTTAATTTGAAAATTCATTCGATTGACTTGAAAAATCGCAATGACCCTCGATTAACTATAAATAAGTCATCCAAGATCAATTGTGCATATGAAAAATCAGAATAGCCCAGAGATCATCACCATTGATGATCAGAATTTCGGTAGTCACGTCGAACACTGGACATTACTCACCGAGAATCCAGGTACAGATGTGCCACAGTGGTTAGGCAAAGCTCTTGATGCGCCTATTATGCCGATGGGCATTTGCACACAAGAATATGATATGGATGAAAATACCTGGCTGATTCAGGGGCCGAGCAAAGCTGCGGTGCAATTGAGCCAAGTGATCGCCATAGAAAATAATAAGCCGCAAGCAGTAAAAACTGCATTCCCCTGCTTTGATAGTCCTTATCAGGTCAAAGCGACCATCGACCGAATTATTTCCTGCAAATCCAATACTCAGGCGGTATTACGTCTGAATCTGGGTGCCAACAATATTATTTATGCTTTCGATAGTCTGTATAGCGTCAATCATCCGCATTATGAAAAAGACCAGTCCTATGTGGTGAATCTGAATGCTTGGGCCTATGAGCTTGAAGCAGTGGCTGACCATGAACATCTGGTGGTGGATGATCCGGCTTCGATCAAGCATCACCGTGCCTTGAATGATATTCTGGCAGCCAACCAGGGCGTGGCACCCGATAATTTGCAGGAACAGATTGATGCCTGGCAGCCACACTCAGAAGAAGATAAAGCACCTGTTACTGTAGATTTCTCTAAAATGGTGGCTTATCTTTATGGTGAAACCATGGGCCAGGAAGATGAAGCCTGGTTTCAGGGCAATATTGTCGGTAAAACTGCCATGCAGTTTATGGATCAGGACTATACCCTGTATGATGTCACGCTGATTCATGATGAAGGTCAACCAGCCACCTTGATCCGGATTGCAACGCGGAATGAGCAGCATAAAAATTTCCAGATTGGTCAATATATTCGTGGAAATCTGTGGATTCAGGCCAATATTTATAGAAAATCGGCTTAAGTTAAAATAAACAAAGAAGGTCTTCTTTTTGATGGGGATCTTCTTTGTTTAATCCGTATTTTCTGTTTTTAATTTTATTTTTTTGATTATTTTTTACCCATTTTTTCTAGCTTAATAACCTATTTAAATCATTTAAAAAATCGAGTTATCCACATTGTTAAATTCACATGAATTCATTTTATACATGCAATCGAATCCTAAAAATCTTGTAAAAATAAGACTTTGATTTCGCATACGAATAAGTTCAGACAAATCCAAAGCTGATATTTAAATAAAATGAAAATTTATGAACTTTAATCAAGAATGTACTTTATTTAATCAATTTTTTATGATAAAAATACTCACAACAAATAGTATTAACGATAAATAGATCGGACAATAAATATCTATGAAAATCGTGCAAGAAGAAACATTAGACCAGGTCGAGCATCATCTTAGCTCTCGCTATAATATTGATATGATGTCATGCCTTTTTTTCATGTTGGGAATGCTGATCTGCGGCTTTACCCTGCATACTTTTATTTTTTAAATTCCCTGACATAACCGAATGCATAAAAAAACCCAGCCTATGCTGGGTTTTTACATTTCAGGGATTAACCATTGCGTTTTGCAAAGTCATCCATAAAATTCACCAAGGCTTGTACGCCCTCTAATGGCACTGCATTATAAATACTGGCACGCATACCACCGACAGAGCGGTGACCCGCAAGATTCAATAAATGCTGGGCTTCTGCTTCTTTCAGGAATTGTTTTTCAAGATCTGCATTGGCCAAAGTAAATGGCACATTCATGATTGAACGATTTTCTTTGAAGATTGGATTGGCATAAAAATCGCTTTGATCGATATAACCATAAAGCAGATTGGCTTTTTCCAGGTTCACTTTATGCATGGCCTCTACACCACCATTTTCCAGCAACCATTCAAATACCAGACCAGACAAGTACCATGCATAAGTCGACGGCGTATTTACCATAGAACCATTTTTGGCTTGATCTGAGTATTTTAAGATACTTGGAATTTCAGCTTTGGCTTGATCCAGTAAATCTTCACGAATAATCACCAGGGTTAAACCCGCTGGGCCGATATTCTTTTGCGCACCTGCATAGATCACACCAAATTTTGATACATCAAGTGGCGCAGATAAAATGCTTGACGAATAGTCACAAACAAGGGGCTTATCTGTTTCAGGAATAGAGGCAAACTGCAGACCACCAATAGTTTCGTTGTCTGCATAGTGCACATAGGCGGCATCGGCAGACAGCTTCCATTCGCTTTGCGCACTAATCGCGTGTTTAGCATCAATTTTGATACCTGCTTCTACGACATTGATATCGCCATAGCGTTGCGCTTCTTTCAATGCCTTTTCAGACCAGATTCCGGTATGGATATAGTCCGCTTTGTTATTTTTACCCAGCAAGTTCAATGGAATTGCCGAAAATTGTAAGGATGCGCCACCCTGCAAGAACAATACTTTGTAGTTCTCGGGAATATTCATGAGTTTGCGTAGGTCTGCTTCCGCTTTTTCAGCCACGGCCACATAGTCGGAACTACGGTGGCTCATTTCCATGATCGAAAGACCTTTGCCATGCCAGTCAAGCATTTCAGCTTGAGCTTTTTCAAGTACGGCAGTCGGTAATGCAGCAGGACCAGCACAGAAGTTGTACGCGCGCATGAGTTTTCCTTATCTATGTGAGACACAATAAAATGATGGCATTTAACCATATCTGGCAAGGTCTTGCACAAAATTATTTCAATCTCGAACTGTAATTACAGTCAAAAAATCAATGTAGATTCACAAGATAAGTTGACCATTTATAGGATTAATTAAACTTATTATGCCTATTTTTATTAAATGTTTGAGTTTAAAAATAAAACTATTATGATGAACTCACAATGATTAAAAAATAATCTGAAAAATTATAAGTAGGGAAAAAATGGATAACTTTATTAATCGCCTCAAATTACATATTGAGCATGTTAAACGTGTCGGTGCGCATTGCTCAACTGAAGAAACCACCAAACAAGCACTTATATTGCCACTTCTGGATATTTTAGGCTTCAGTCCTTATGATCCAACGAAAGTACTGGCAGAGTTTGCCGCTGATTTTCCTGGTGTCAAATCAACAGAGCGCGTTGACTACGCCCTATATTGTAATGGTCAACCGGTTATGTTAATTGAAGCCAAATCTTATGCAAGTAATTTAACAAATTACGCACCACAACTCTCCCGATATTTTAACTCTACTCTGGGAGTGACCATTGGCGTCATTACCAATGGACGTGAATGGCGTTTTTTCACTGACCTCATTAATCCAAATATTATGGATGAAAAACCTTTTCTGGTTGTTGATTTCACTAAACATCAAGCCGAAGAACTGACTCAATTAGCAGAATTCAAACATGATAATTTCCATGTAGAAAAATTACGATTTTTTGCCGAAGAGAATCAGTATATCCAACAGTTTAAAGCGGTAATCAAAAAATCAATTAATGAAGTCGATATTGATTTTGTACGTTATGTTGCTCAGCAAGCCAATATTCCAAGACAGCTCAATACAAAATTCCTTGAATCAATTCAACCCTTCGTTAAACAAGCAGTCGAACGTGCAATTAGCGATACGGTTTTAAAAGGCTTATCTGCACCCACCGTCATTACAGCACAACCCATTGAGCAACAAACTGAATTAAGGACTGATGAAGTTTCAGAAGAGCCGACTCCCTCAAATCTTCAACAAGACATTATAAATCCTCAGAATCAAAGAATTGTTACCACGGTAGATGAACAAAGCTTACAAAATATTATCCATGAACTTTTTCCAGACCATGAACTCACCGGAAAAGATACGGAGAGCTATTATTCCATTCTGTATCAAAGTAAAAATAATAGATGGTTATTCCGCTATGATGTGAACCGAAAACGTCCTACTGTTCAATTTATTGTTCCCATTGATGAGAGACATAAACTTGAATTAAATAGAGCTGGTCTAGAAGTGTTAAATAATGGACAAATTTATCTGGATAAACCGGAGCATATTTATAGAGCCGTAGGGGTTTTAAAAGATTGTTTAGATTTTTGCATGAATGATGAAAATTTCAAAAGAACCGCTCTAAGTTAGTCAGGACGCGCAAGCGTCCTTGATGCTAGACAGATGTAAAATAAACAATACTACAACCATGCCCCTTACTGAGCTGCAAACCACTGATTTATAATGTACACAAATCAACTTATTCTTCACTTTGGCCATCTGCTTGCATGAATATGACGAACTATAAAAGTAAATTATTTTTGGGGTGTGGATTATTGTCAGGCCTATGGTTGAATAGCCAGAGTCTATACGCCCAGACTTTGAGTTTTCAAGACGCCGAAAAACAGTTATTGCAGTCTTCTTACAGCAGTCAGGCCTATCAAAGCTTGGAACAAGCCTCGAAACTTGAAGCTGAAGCGGTAAAAGGTTTGGGATTACCACGTGTCGATCTGAATGTGCGTGCTTATGCCTTTCGTAATGAATTAGATATTCCTTTGGGTGCTCTTAAAAACAACCTGGAGCAATCTCTCACCAATGGCTTAAATAATAAAATTGATGAGTTTAATTTAGCTGCGAATATTGCCAATCCTTTAAAAGAAGGTTTACAACAACCGATTCATGCTGGTGTAGGCTTAATTCCCGATACCTCCAAGGTCGTACTCGAAGATCAAGTGATTCGTCCTACCGTGTCCATGATGATGCCGCTTTATACCGGTGGTTTGACTCATAGCGCCAAGGAAATTACCAATATTCAGGTCGGTCGCAGTCAGCTCAGTAATCAACAGCAACAAGACACGCAGCGTTTCGAACTGATTCAAAGTTATTTTAATGTGCAACTGCAAAAGCAACTCCATGCAGCAGCAGTATTTAATCTGAATGCCATGCAACAGCATTATCGCAATGCCTTAAAAATGGAACAGCAAGGTTTTATTAGCAAAGGCCAGCGCATGCAGTTTGAAGTGGCGCGTAATAATGCCGAGCGCAGCCAGCAAAATATGCAAACCAATTTAAATGCCAGTCTATTTCAACTGAATAATCTGCTGCAACAAAGCAGTATCACTGAACTGTCGACACCTTTATTTGTCAATCAGACCGAGCCACAGGCTTTAAATCAACTACTGAAAACCTTTAGTCAAAACTCTGCGCTGATTCAAAAAATGCAGCTAGATACCCAATTAGCACAAGCCAATGTCAAAGCTCAGCAAGCAGCAAAAAAACCCAATGTCTTTGCTTTTGGTGAATATAGTTTGGATCAGAATCAAAACTGGATTGTCGGTGTTGCCGCACGCTATAACCTGTTTTCAGGGATTGATAAAAACAAAAATATTCAGGCGGCCGAGCTCAAACGCTATGCCACAGAACTGCTCACCTCACGCACCCAGCAAGAGATTGAAAACCTGATTTATAAATCTTATAGCGAAGCCTTGAGTGCACAGCAAAGTCATGCTTTGTTGGAACAAAATCTAAAAGCTGCGCAGGAAAATTTACGCATTCAAGAGTTGTCCTTTAAAGAGGATATCGGAACAGCAACACAGGTCATTGATGCCCAAAACATGCTTAGCGGGCTACGAGCCGAAACTGCATTGAATGCCTATAAATATGTGATGTCACTGGCCACCCTGTTAAAAAGCCATGGCTCGATTGCAGAATTTCCCAATTATATTCAACACACCAATACCCACTATATTCGCTAATGGAGCCGAACATGAACGACGATCAAAAACCCAATGATCCTGTGAATGAAGCGGTTTCATCTACCGAAACAGAAAGCTCTCCCGCTCCACAGACCCAATCAGCAACGCTAGAGGAAAATCACGCGACGACCTCGACCGATGAGCAGCCTCCTGAAATCTCCAAAAAGAAAAAATATCTACTGCTGGCGTTGCTGCCTATTCTGCTGGCCGTGATTATTTTTGGATTATGGAAAAGCTATCAACCGACGCCGATTGAATTGCAAGGTCGTGTCGAGGCTGAAACGATTCAGGTGGCCACCAAAGTGCCAAGCCGGATTGAAGAAATCTATGTGGAAGAAGGTCAGCGAGTTAAAAAAGGCGATGTTCTGGTTCGCTTAAATAGCCCGGAAATTGCAGCCAAAAAACAGCAAGCTACAGCAGCCTTACAATCGGCTTTGGCCTTACAGTCCACAGCTGAACGTGGCTCGCAGGAAGAAAATGTCGCGAGTCTGTATGCCAACTGGCAATCGCTAAAAGCACAGCAAAATCTCGCCACAGTATCTTATCAGCGTGGGGAAAATCTATTTAAGGAAGGTGTGATTTCACGTCAGCGCCGTGATGAACTGTATGCAGCCAGTCAATCTGCGCTAGAAATGACTGAGGCCGCCTATCAGCAATATGCACGTGCCAAGCGTGGCAGCACCCCGCAGCAAAAGAGTTCAGCCGATGCACAAGTAGACATTGCCCAGGCTGCTCTAAACGAAGCCAATGCGCTAGAAGCAGAAACCGAATTGCTGGCCCCCGTCAATGGAACGGTGTCTAAAACTTATGGCAAAATATCTGAGCTGGTCGCAACCGCAGTGCCCGTGGTCAGCCTGATTGAAGAGAAGATGTGGGTAAGCCTGAATATTCGCGAAGACCAGTATGCTCCATTTCAAAAATTAGAAAGCATTCAAGGTTATATTCCAGCCTTGGATCAAACAGCCAGTTTTCAGATCAAAAGTATTAGCGCTGAAGGTGAGTTTGCCACCATTAAAACCACCCGCCAAACCGGCGGCTATGATGTGAGAAGTTTTAAACTGCATTTGCTACCGACACAAACCATGCCTGAACTGAAAGTCGGTATGAGCGTATTATTTAAACTTAAAGAGACACCCTAATGTGGCTGGGTATATGGCGCGAACTACGCTATTTGCTCCGAGAAAAATGGGATCTGTGCCTGGTTACGCTGGCACCTGCTCTAGTAATTATTTTATTCAGCAGCATGTTTGCGCAGGGCAAGCCTACTCATTTACCGATTGCCATTATTGATCAAGACCGAAGTGCACTCAGCCGAAGCATCTATCGACATGTCTCGCTCAATCATACCCTTAAAATTGAAACGGTATCCGAGCAAGCTGCTGAAGTTGAACGCCTACTGAATGAAAATAAAATTTGGGGTTATATCCATATTCCAAATGGTGCCGAACAACGTTTTGTTCGTGCTCAGGATGCAGAAATTAGCATTGCCTTTAACCAGAGTTATTTCAGTGTCGGCAATACAATTTCTTCAGCCATGCTGGTGAGTACCTTACAAGCCCTGGCTGGGTTTACCGAACAGTACTATCTGGTGAATCGACTGCCCTATATCCAAGCACCGACACCACAGATCAAAATCTCACCTTTGTATAATCCGCAATTGAATTATGAGTTATATCTAGAACCTTATGTCATTCTCGCAGTTCTGCATTTACTGCTGTGTTGTTGTGTGGCATTTTCCGTCGGTCAGGAACTGAAGCGGCAGACCTTAACAAGCTGGATTAGCAACTCATCCATTTGGATGGCTTTAGTGTCTAAAAATCTGGTCTATGTGGCTATTTTTAGTCTATGGACTTGGGCGTGGATGTTTTGGATGATTGAAATTCGCGGCTGGTTTGTTGCCGGTTCGCTTGGTCTGATTTTATTGGCACAATTGCTGCTGTATAGCGCCTATGCATTTTTAAGCGCTGCGGTGGTGCTGACCACCCAAGATTTAAGTAAATCTTTCGGCTTGATTGCTGTATATGGTGGGTCATCATTGAGCTTTGCCGGGGTGACTTTACCTTTAAATAATGCACCCCTATTCACCCAGTTTTGGGCCAATATTATCCCCTTTACTCCTTATGCCAAATTACAAACTGAACAATGGATGATTGGCAGTCCAGTGCAGATCTCACTGCAAGCTGTATGGATCTTGCTGGCCTATGTGGTGGTGTACGCACTGCTAGCCTATATTTTTCTCAAGAAAATAGCCAAAGGAGCAGCCTGATGAAATCCCTTTGGTTTTATTATCTGCGCAGCTTTAAAGATATTGCCAGCCACGGCGCTATCTTTACCACGCTGATTTTATCAGTGGTGTTTTATAGCTTCTTTTATCCCTTTGCTTATCAGGCACAGCAAGCCGAAGCCTTACCGATTATTATTGTTGATGCAGAACAAAGTCACTTGAGCGCGCGGATTATTAGCCAAGTCCGTCAAAGCCCGGATGTTGAAATCAAGGCGATTACCAGCAATTTCGCCGAAGCCAAAACATGGGTTGAATCGCAACAAGCGGATGGGATTTTGCTGCTACCGGACAATTTATCGCAAACGTTAAGGCATGGTGAAACGGGTGGAATAGGACTGTACTTAAGTGCTGCCAATTTTTTAGTCACCAAACAGATGGGGATCGGTTTAGCGACCTCTCTTGAGCAGACCTTGGCAGACTATGCTGAACGTTTTGGCCAGGTTTCAGATTTTTCTCCTGCCCTATCAGTGCATCAGATTCCATTGTTTAATCCGCTCTCCGGCTATGGCAGTTATGTCTTTCCTGCGGTCGCCCCTCTCATCATTCATCAGACCATTTTTTTAGGTTTGAATATGCTGATTCTGGTGTACCGCGAAAGAAAAGTGCAGTTAAACTCAAATGCGTTGATTGGGCTATGTTTAGCGATATTGAGCATTGGCTGTCTGGGTTGTTTTTATTTATTTGGATTTACCTTTTGGTTATTTGATTATCCGCGAGGGGGTAACCTATTCGGCATGCTGCTGGCTGTGCCGGTTTTCGTTTATACTGTGATTGGAATCACCTGCCTATTTGCCAGTTTTCTGGATATGCCGGAACGCGCTGGACATGTAATTGTTTTTACTTCTATCCCTCTATTTTTTTTATCCGGTGCTGCCTGGCCACATGCAGCTATGCCCATCTGGATGCAAGTGATCGCTGAGATACTGCCTTCTACCCAAATGGTGCAGATGTTTATTCAACTGAATCAGATGGGTGTACCGACCGCACTGATTTTGCCTAAACTGATATATCTGGGGCTGATAGGCAGTTTATGTTTTTTCTTGGCTTATCGACGTTTGATTCAAGTGAGTCAAAGCAGATAAAGCATTGGATTTATGCTGTCATCAACTTATGGATTAAGATTCGCCAAAGACCTGAATATTAAAATTACGAATCTTGTTGCTACCATTCGGCTGGTCGAAACTGACATCATACTGCACCAGATTATTTGGATAGGCAATTTCATAGCTGATCTTATATTGGCCAGGCTGGTTGGTTGCTTCTTCAATCTGCTTGGTCATTAAAGTTTTAGACTTATATTCACCTTGCGGAATTGAACGTGAAAAGCGTTTCATCAGCTTTTCGTTGTCCTTAAACTGTGTTTGCAATTGCGGCTCTAGCTGATCCAGAAACTCGTCATACTTCCCATCACGCAAATCCTCATAGGCCAGCTGTGCTGCCTGTTCCTGCTCAGGACTTGGGTTTGGGATATTGTCCATTGAGTTACAGCCACTTAATGCAACTGCTGCCGCTAACAACATTGATTGGGTTTTCATCGCTTACCTTCATTCAGTCAAGATTTATAAAAAAGGACGCCGAAGCGCCCTTTTTATCAATAGAACACTTATTCTTCTACTGAGTTTTCACCATCTTTTTCAACATGTTCAGCTACTGTATCTGTTTCAGTCGCTACATCTGTTTCTGCTACTAAAGATTCTTCACCTTCAATCGCTTCAACAAACTCATCTTCTTCAACAGCTTCAACTGAAACCACACCAACCAGTAACTCTTCATTACCGAGACGGATCAGACGAACACCTTGTGCATTACGACCGGTTTGAGCCACTTCAGAGGCACGGGTACGAACCAAAGTACCGCCATCAGAAATTAACATCAGCTCTTTAGATGCATCAATCGCTACTGCACCGACCAACTGACCATTACGTTCTGAGGTCTTGAGTGCAATCACACCCTTACCGCCACGTTTCTTGGTCGGGAAGTCATCCACCGGGGTACGTTTACCATAACCATTTTCAGAAGCACACAATACTTCACCAGTTTCAGGGACAACGACTAAAGACACAATCCGGCTGATCAATGCTGAATCTGCAGCATCTTCATCATCAGACTCAATCTCAGTTTCTTCGCTTTCTTCCAGCAAGGCTGCTGCACCGATGGTCACGCGCATACCGCGCACACCTTTGGCTGAACGACCCATTGAACGTACATCAGTCTCTGCGAAGCGAATGGCTTTACCTTCGTTCGAGAACAACATGATTTGCTGTTCGCCGTCAGTAATCGCAACACCAATTAAAGTGTCATCGCCATTCAGTTCAATCGCACGTAAACCGTTTGAACGCACATTCGAGAACTGTTCAAGTTCTACACGTTTAATCGTACCGTATTCAGTCGCCATAAACACATAGAAGTTTTTACGAACCGCTTCAGCCTGCTGTGCAAAATCATTGATGATGTCATCATCAAGATCGGTCGTTGAAAGTTCTAAACCTAGCTCTTTCAATTGAACACGAAGTGCATCAGAAATATCATCCGCACCCTCTTCAGATTCAGCAAGTGCCGCTTCAAGTGCCGTAAAGTGACCATTAATCACTTCATTGCTTTGCAGTTGTGCAGCATTGGCTTTTACGAAGGCTTTGAAGTCCGCCAGACGTTCTTTGAATTTCTTCGGTGCATCAATCACCGGTAAAATTGCGGTAATGGTCTCGTTTTCGTCTAATGGCAACAAGTTCACCATTGGGCGACCTTTGGCACCACGTGATGCTTGTGGCACTTCATACACTTTCAGACGATAGACTTTACCAACGTTGGTAAAGCAAAGTACCGTCGCATGACTTGACGTCACAATCAGATGTTGAATGTAATCGTCTTCTTTCATGCTGGTTGCAGACTTGCCACGACCACCACGACGCTGTGCGGCGTAGTCAGACAATGGTTGAGTTTTCGCATAACCTGTTTTTGAAACCGTCAGCACCATTTGCTCTTCAGGAATCAGATCTTCACGAGAGAAATCGATACGTGATTCAACAATCGAGGTTTTACGTGCATCACCATATTGCTGAAGAATCAAAGCCAATTCTTCACGAATTACGTTCATCAACAGATTAAAGTCATTTAAAATTGCAGTCAGTTCAGCAATTTGCGCCAGAATTTCACTATATTCAGCATGTAACTTGTCTTGTTCAAGACCGGTTAAACGATGCAGACGCAGTTCCATAATCGCATTGACTTGGGTGGGTGACAGACGATAAATATCGCCATCCAGACCAAACGGACGACTTGGGTCTTCACCTTCAATCTCATCTGGACGTACAGAAACTGAGCCAGCTTTTTCTAGCAATGCCAATACACCGCCACCTGTCCACTCACCTGCCTGCAAACGCTCACGTGCTTCAGCCGGGTTTGCAGAACTCTTGATAGTTTCGATGATGGCATCAATATTCGCCAGAGCAACGGTTAAACCTTCCAAGATATGACCACGTTCACGCGCTTTGCGTAATTCGAACATGGTACGGCGCGTTACCACTTCCTGACGGTGACGGATAAACGCTGCAATAATATCTTTCAGGTTCATCAGTTTAGGCTGGCCATTATCCAGGCAGACCATGTTGATGCTGAAAGAGTTTTCAAGTTGCGTGTTCTGGAACAGGTTGTTCACGATCACTTCGGCATTTTCGCCACGTTTCAAGTCAATCGCGATACGCATACCGTCTTTATCCGACTCGTCACGCAGCTCGGAAATACCTTCCAGTTTTTTCTCTTTAACCAGTTCAGCAATACGCTCAATGGTTTTTGCTTTATTGACCTGATATGGAATTTCCGTAAACACGATCGTGGTACGGCCATTCTTTGGATCTTCTTCGAAGTGATACTTGCCACGGATGTGTAAACGGCCTTTACCGGTACGGTAGGCATCCACGATGCCCGATTTACCGTAAATAATACCGCCTGTCGGGAAGTCCGGACCAGAAATGTGTTCCATCAACCCTTCGATGCTGATCTGGGGATCATTGGCATAGGCCAGACACGCATTCACAACTTCAGTCATGTTATGCGGCGCCATATTGGTCGCCATACCCACTGCAATACCGGTTACACCATTAACCAGTAAGTTCGGTACACGGGTGGGCATCACCTGAGGAATACGCTCAGAGCCATCGTAGTTGTCTTCCCACTCGACGGTATCTTTTTCAAGATCCGCCAAGAGTTCGTGGGTCAGTTTACGCATACGCACTTCGGTATAACGCATCGCTGCTGCGCTGTCGCCATCGACCGAACCAAAGTTACCCTGACCATCGACCAACTGGTAACGCAAACTGAAATCTTGTGCCATACGTACAATGGTTTCGTATACGGCAAAGTCACCATGCGGGTGATATTTACCGATCACGTCACCGACGACACGTGCAGACTTTTTATAAGCTTTGTTATAGTCATTGCCTAATTCGTGCATTGCGAAAAGCACACGACGATGAACAGGTTTTAAACCATCTCGTACATCGGGCAATGCACGTGACACAATCACGCTCATCGCATAATCGAGATATGAGCTTTTAAGTTCATCCTCAATGGCAATCGGTCTAATTTCCGATACGCTCATGCATACTCCTTATTCTACAAGCCAGTTTTGGCTTGTATTTATATGTCGTAAAACTAGCAAAATCATTAACTCAAACGACTGAGTTAAAAACTAAAATACAGCCCTAAATTATAGCATAAACACTTGTATTTTTGTGTCGAAATATTCAGCTTAACCTTGTTAATTATCTTCATTTTAGTGGTCATTTTCCTGTTATTTCAGCGTCAAAAACAAGTGCACCACATCCATATTTTTTTGCACCCAAAATATACATAAAAACAGCAGTGCAAAAAAAAGATGCACACACAAAATGGGCATCTTCCTTAGATTTAATCTGTCTTTTAATGCGCTTGATTCAGTACCTTGCGATAAGTCAGCACCGCCACAATCAATAGAATCGGCAATAGCATCTCCACCCCTTCCTCAATGGTCATGATCATGACCTGCGTATGTGGTATGAGCTGAATATTGAATTCCTCCCTGAGGGTTGACGTCGTGCGATCCAGAACCTTGCTCAGTCCGCCACAGGCAATGGTCAGGAAGATAAAAAAATGCGCAATATTCAAAGAATCTTTCATGCTGCGTATGGTGTTTACCAATTTTTTTGCCAGTACCAGAAAGACAAAAATAATGCCGAGCAATAAAATAAAGCCCAGCAGCTTGTCTATGAGCGGAATTTCAGCACTGCGATAGAAATTGGTTTTAATAAAGCTGTCGTCAAACAGTCGCTTATGAAAGTCCATTTCCCTGAAGCCCAACAATATCGCAGCAGCAGCGGTAAATATCCGGGTATTCAGTTTAATTTCAGTATTTAGCAGACACAGCATGGCCAGCAAGTACCATAGCCAAGGACTAAGCACTTCAAAAGCGCCCGACTCACTGAATAAATACTGGGTTACTGACAGCGGTGCATTCAACGCAGTATGCACACAAATACTCACATAGAGCGCAATCAGCAGGAAACTAATAAACAGGATATGAGCGGTTCTGGAAAAGGACATGATCAAAACAGGAGAAAAAGCAAAGCAGGATTTTATCACTTTTCATCCAAATCACATACTCTAGTTTCGACTGCCGAGTATCTTTAAAAATTTTCCAATAAAAAACGCCTCTTGGTACAGAGACTAAGAGGCGTTTTAAACTGTATTCAGGAATTAGATTTTAGAAACCAATTCAGGAATAACAGTGTTCAAGTCACCAACTAACCAGTAGTCAGCCACTGCATTGATTGGCGCTTCTTCATCTTTGTTGATCGCAACGATCACTTTAGATTCTTTCATACCGGCCAAATGCTGAATTGCACCAGAAATACCGACAGCGATGTACAGGTCAGGTGCAACGATTTTACCGGTTTGACCAACCTGCATATCGTTAGGAACGAAGCCAGCATCTACTGCAGCACGTGATGCACCTTGTGCAGCACCAAGCTTGTCCGCCAATGGATCAAGGATCGCGTGATAGTTCTCACCAGAACCCACACCACGACCACCAGACACCACGATGCGAGCAGCTGTTAATTCAGGACGCTCAGACTTTACGATTTCTTCGTTGATAAACTTAGAAATGCCTGCATCGCCAGCAACAGTCGCAGCTTCTACAGAGGCAGAACCGCCTTCAGCAGCAACAGCATCAAATGCTGTACCACGAACAGTTGCCAGTACGACATTTTCGCCTGACTCTACAGTTGCAATCGCGTTGCCTGCATAGATCGGACGCTTGAATGTTTTAGGACCATCGACTGCGATGATGTCCGTAATCATGCTCACATCAAGAAGCGCAGCTGCACGTGGTAAAATGTTTTTACCAGTGGTAGTCGAAGCAGCAAGAATATGGCTATAACCTTTACCTAATTCAGCAACCAGTTTCGCTACGTTTTCAGCCAGCTGGTTTGCATAAGCAGCATCATCAGCAAGTACGACTTTGCTTACACCCGTAACTTTCGCTGCTTGATCAGCAACTGCTTGAGCGCCAGAACCAGCAACCAATACAGTGATATCACCACCGATTTTTTGCGCCGCAGCAACAACGTTTAAAGTAGCAGCGTTTAATGCTTTGTTGTCGTGCTCAGCGATAACTAAAATACTCATGATTTTTATCCTTCTGTATTAGATCACTTTCGCTTCGTTTTTCAATTTTTCTACAAGCTCGTCTACAGACTTCACTTGTACGCCAGCTTTACGCTCTGCAGGTGATTCAACTTTTACTGTTTTCAGTTTAGTTGTGGTCGTTACACCAAAATCTGCAGGCGACTTGTTATCAAGCGGTTTTTTACGCGCTTTCATGATGTTTGGAAGCGCTGCATAACGTGGCTCGTTCAAACGCAAGTCAGTGGTAATAATGGCTGGAAGTGCAAGTTCAACAGTTTGTAAACCACCGTCTACTTCACGTGTTACTTGTACTTTGTCGCCATCTACTTTCACTTCAGAAGCAAATGTACCTTGGCCCGCACCCATTAGAGCGCCAAGCATCTGACCAACCTGATTAGAGTCGTCATCAATGGCTTGCTTACCTAGAAGGATTAATTGTGGTTGTTCAGCTTCAACAACACCTTTCAGGATTTTAGCAATTTCTAGCGCACCGAGCTGGCTGTCATCAGCTTCAACCAGAATACCGCGGTCAGCACCAAGCGCC
Source organism: Acinetobacter sp. YH01006 (assembly GCF_013420445.1). NCBI lineage: Bacteria > Pseudomonadati > Pseudomonadota > Gammaproteobacteria > Moraxellales > Moraxellaceae > Acinetobacter > Acinetobacter sp. YH01006. The sequence goes on from NZ_VOYB01000004.1 coordinate 51,655, forward strand.
ATTGCAGAACGGATCTGTTCTTGCGCTTCTTTAGGACCAATAGAAACAACAATGATTTCTGAAACAGTTCCTTTTTCTTTTAAACGAACCGCTTCTTCCACTGCGATTTCACAGAATGGGTTAATTGACATTTTAACGTTGGTTAAGTCAACACCACTGTTGTCCGGTTTAACACGAACTTTAACGTTGGCATCAACCACACGTTTTACAGCAACAAGAGCCTTCATGTAATCCTCGGCTGTTTTAGCAAATGTAAATGTTGAGAAAAGTTAGTGTAACTCTTCACTTAAATTTTTTTAGGTGCCCTATCTTGCAATGTGTACGGCATTTCGGTCAAGTCACAATTCAACAAAGAGCTGTAAAAATGCGTAAATTTACCTGAACGATGCGTTCACAATTAATTGTTATCCATTTATTACAATGAAATGTATAAACATTTACTTAAAATTTAAGCATTGATTTATATTATTTTTTTATTTGATTAGTCACATCAATAGTTCTGATTGAAAAGCTGTACGCAAAATAAAATGAAAGTAGTTGGCAGCAAAACTGGCAGGATGAACCCACAATCATATTTGTCATTTTAGACAGAAATCTTCTTTGAAACGGATTTGGCCCACTAAAAAGACCAATTGACTGAATAAGCAACCCGCTCACTTATAGATACGCCAGGAAAGTCATCTCTTTTTCAAATGCTTTTAACCATAAAAAAGCATACTGTGAAAAGTATGCTTTTTTGAATCGGGCTTAATTGATGATGAGCCAGCTTGCTGCAAGCGCCAATAAACCACCAGAAGTTCCATCTACCCATTTTTGTTTACGTTCATCAATCTGGGTTTTCTGGCTGATTTTGCTGAACAAAATACTTAAGCCACAATACACCACAAAAATCAGACCAATAAAAATAAAGGACAGAATCAAACCTTGACTGACAGTATTGGCCGATTTATCAATAAACTGCGGCAAAATCGCAAAATAAATCAGCATGCCTTTCGGGTTTAATAACGCAGTAAAAAAACCTTTTTGAATCGGATTAGCTGATGTCTTTTTCTCAATGTTCAGCACACTTTTACTGAATACTGACTTGAACAGGCCAAAGGCCAGATACAGCAGATAAGCAATTCCGAGCCAGCGAATCGTTTCAAACAGCACCGGAAAGGACACAATAATCGCGGCAATTCCGAGTGCGACCAGAATCGAATGTACCAGATAACCACAACACACACCGACAGTCGCCATCATGCCTGCTTTTGCATCTTTACCCATTACTTGAGACAGGATAAATAACATATCGGGTCCAGGCGTAAAAATCAGGGGAAGCACGGTCAGTGCAAAGAGTACAAATACAGACATTTCCTTTTCCTTTCAAACTCCAGAAAGTGAAACAAGTATCTGCGATTTTTTACAAAATTGGCTTTCAATTTATTTTATAATAAGTCTTATTTTTCGAATATTATTCTAATTTATGAAAATATCCACCAAGTCTGTGCGGGTAAAACTTGATCGAATTGATAAAAATATCATTCGACATTTACAAGCCAATGGCCGTATTCAAAATAATGATCTGGCGCGGGAAATTGGACTTTCACCTTCCTCCTGTTTGCGGCGGGTCAAATTACTGGAAGATGCGGGTGTGATTCAGAATTACACCACCATTGTCGATCAACAGAAAATTGGCTTTCAGCTGATTTTGTTTTCACGGATTTGGCTGGTCGGTCAAGATGCTGAAACCATTGACACCTTTATTGAGGCCATGAAAGAACTGCCTCAAGTGATGGAGTGCTATATCATTTTGGGGGAAAGTGATGCCTTGCTGAAAGTCGTGGTGCCTGATCTAGAAAGTTACCGTAAATTCCAGTCGACACATCTGACTAAAAAAAATGGTATTACCAGTGTTAAAACCGATTTACCTAGTCAGATTATTAAACAGAGTTTCCAATTGCCTTTAGAAGATTTATAAACGAATGGATTAAGAATGGCGACGGCGTATTTTTAATTCCAGCGCTAAATAATCATAGCCAGCTTAAAGCACCCGCTATGTTGCAGATAGATAGATCGCAAGTTTGACGATAAGAAAAATATCAGGTTGCCTTGTTTAAAGACAACCTTTTTCTTGAGTAAAGCCGAGATACTAGGGAGTTTAGGCAGTTACCTGTGCTAAAAAATCACGATGAATATGGCTTAAATCCACCAATTCATAGTCTGATAATTCAAAAACTGTCCAAATCGCAATCGCATCTTCTTTTAAATCGACCGCTTGGGTGGCACGATTCGACACTTGCCACTGTAAATCAGAAATCCATAAATAGTATTGTCCTGTCATTGCATTAAATGCCTGAACTTTACCATCGGCATTAATCCCTTGAATGATGGCACCTTCAGGTAAAGTCGCTGCAAGACTCGGTAAGCTAATGTCCACAAAATGCTTGATTTGTCGCAAACCATAACCTGCAAACATTTCTTTTTGAGCTGCGCTTAACTGTGCATATTTTTGTTCTATATCTGCAATCACTATTGTGTCCATATCAATTCCCATCCGCCAAATGCTGAGACTTTGCTCAGTCATACTTCATTTTAAATATTAATTACTCGTTCTTGTTATACCTGAAATGGCGCATTTAACGAATAAGACAATAGTGAAATGCCCAACAGAACGCCAGCTTTCAGTTCAATTCCATTTTAAAATTTAAATATGAAAGTTTTATGCCAAAAAAATATATTCATGATTCTTACTTTCTACCACTTGGCGCATGATCAATCCTTTTTATGCTGTGCACGCGGATGCGCCTGATCATAAATTTGTGCCAGATGATCAAAATCGACGTGAGTATAAATCTGGGTGGTGCTTAAATTACTGTGGCCCAGCATTTCCTGAACCGCACGTAAGTCGCGGCTATTCGACAGCATATGACTGGCAAAGCAGTGACGTAACAAATGCGGATGTAAATCCACATTGACGCCTGCGCGCTGCGCCTGAAACTTGACCCGATTTTCAATTTGGCGTGCACCCAGTGGATTGCCCTTCTGGGTAATAAATACATTCGCCTCTGGCACAAAGTCGCCATTCCAGCGTGGATAAAGCTGTAACCAGGCCATGACACTTGCTTTGGCCTTGGAGCCGAAAGGCACAATCCGGGTTTTATTACCTTTACCAGTAATACGTAACAACTGCCGGTTAAAGTCGATATCTTTGATTCTGAGGTTTTGTAATTCGGCCAGACGCAACCCACTGGAATACAGCAACTCCAGAATGGCTTTGTCCCGGAGCCACATTTGCTGCTGGATTTCATTTTCAGGCGCAGGCTGATCGATGATCTGATTCACGGTTTCAATGTCTACCATGCCCGGCAAAGGACGCGATTGGCGCTTTAACTGAAAATCATCAGCCGGATTAAAAGCGAGATGCTGGGCCTGCTCTGCCCATTTCATAAACTGGCGAATGGACGACAGCATGCGCTGAAGACTGCTGGGACTCAGCTGATGCTGTTCGACTTTTTCAGCCAGAAACTGGCGCAGGTCTGTGGCTTCTACATCATTTAAATTGAGCTGCTCACGCTGGCAAAACTCTAAAAAATCCGAGACATCACGAGCATAGGCCTGCAAGGTATGTTTAGACTGGTTCTGGATTTCACGTTCTTTCAGCCACATATTGAGCAAAAGTTGAGGGGGCACAGTCACTGCATGCTCCATTTAAAATTGCTCCAGATAATCTTGAATCAGTGCTGCCACCTGATCTGCATGAGTGTTGGCAAAGAAATGATTTCCGCCTTGAATGATATGCAGTTTTGCATGTTTAAATATTTTTTCTAAGTATTGTCCTACTTGAATGGTGCTTAGAGGATCATGATCTGCCCAAATTAGCAAAATGGGAATTTCAAGACCGGCGAGCTGATCAGGATTAAATTCAGTGTGATCTTGTACAAACCAGTTCGGTACTGCTTTAAACTGTTCACGATAATCTGTTCGCCAGTCGGCACAGTGAAATCTCTTCAAATTTAAACCGCCTGATGTCGCCAACAATACCAGCCCTTTGACTTTTTGCGGATGCTTAAGCGCTAACCCAACTGCCAGTACACCGCCCATCGACTGGGCAATCAGAATGGAGTCATCCTGAATCTGCCTATTTACTAGTTCTTGCAAATCATACAGGTTTTGAATGGCTACATTTGGCGTCACCCCATCAAATCCTGGATAGGCAATGACCTGCTGATCTGGATATTCGGTTAATGCTGCCCTTAACGGCTGCCAAAAACCTTGGCTGCCAGATGCACCCGGTAAAAATACAAGCTGATTCATGAAGGCATAATCATGCATATTAAATTTCAGTTTCATCCTAACATAAAAAAAGCACCGTTCTGAGCACGGTGCTTTTTTAAAACTTAATGCCGATTAACCCTGAAAATAACGCAAATCCAGACGCCCTTCATACACGGTCGCCGTTGGTCCGGTCATCCAGACCACATCGCCTTCTTTCCACTCGATCTGCAACTTGCCACCTGCCAGCTCGATTTCAACCTTGCTCGACAGCAGACCACGGCGCATACCGGAAATGGCTGCGGCACAGGCACCTGTACCACAGGCCAAAGTCTCGCCGACCCCACGTTCATACACACGCAAACGCGCATGTTTTTCATCAATGATCTGCATAAAGCCAGCATTGACCCGTGCCGGGAAACGCGCATGCGCTTCAACTTGTGGGCCAATACGTGCCACATCGGCAGCAATCACATCCGGTACAATCGTCACCGCATGTGGATTACCCATATTCACCACATCAATGCTCAGCTTTTCACCGCTAGCAAGCTCAATGTCATACAGGCTTTCCGGTGCATCGGCCAAAAATGGAATGTCCTGTGGCAGGAATTTCGGATAGCCCATATTGACCCGCACCCAGCCATTGGCACCCAATTCCGGTTCAACAATACCAGACTTCGTCTGTACCTTGATTTTGGTTTTGCTGGTCAACTGACGGTCATGTACAAACTTGGCAAAACAGCGCACGCCATTGCCACATTGTTCTACTTCCGAACCATCGGCATTAAAAATCCGGTATTTAAAATCTGCACTCGGTACGTCTGGTGGTTCAACCACCAGCAGCTGATCAAAACCAATACCAAAGTTACGATTGGCCAAGCGCTGAATGGTGACCGGATCCAAATAAGCGCGCTGGCTGATCAGATCAACCACCATAAAGTCATTGCCCAGACCATGCATCTTGGTAAATTCTAATAACATCTCGATTTAGTCCTTAAGGCAATAAACGCTCACGTTCCCAGAGTGATTCAATCGTCTCACGTTCACGAATCAGATGTGCCTGATCTGCATCAACCATCACTTCAGCCGCACGGCCGCGACTGTTGTAGTTTGAGCTCATCACAAAACCGTAGGCACCTGCGCCCAAGACTGCCAGTACATCATTTTCTTTGATTGCCAATTCACGCTCTTTACCGAGGAAATCACCGGTTTCACAGATCGCACCTACCACATCCCATTCTTTAGTTTCAGCATCATTACGCGGCGTCACTGGCTGAATGTCCATCCATGCTTCATATAAAGCCGGACGAATCAGGTCGTTCATCGCCGCATCAATGATGGCAAAATTACGATGATTGGTCGGTTTGAGCAGATCGACTTTGGTCAGCAATACACCCGCATTGGCAGAAATACTACGCCCCGGCTCCATATACACTTTCAGGCCCAATTTTTCTAATGCTGGACGTAGCGCATTGGCATATTCTTCAACCGATGGCGGGGTTTCATCTTTATAAGTCACCCCCAGACCACCACCAATATCGATGTGTTTGAGGTGGATACCCATTTCTTTGAGCTGGTCAATCATGACAATGACACGATCCAGCGCATCAACAAAAGGCTGGGTTTCGGTGAGCTGTGAACCGATATGACAGTCAATCCCGACCACATCCAGATTGGCCAGTGACGCCGCATATTGATAGGTTGCAAATACGCTATCAGATGGAATACCGAATTTATTTTCTTTTAGACCGGTTGAAATATAAGGATGGGTTTTGGCATCGACGTCCGGATTCACGCGCAATGAAATCGGCGCTTTAACATTCAATTCAGCCGCAACCTTTTGAATACGATCCAGCTCGGCATGAGATTCCACATTAAAGCAGGCAATGCCCACTTCTAAGGCTTTTTTAATATCTGCTTCAGTTTTACCCAGACCCGAAAATACAATTTTTGCGGCATCACCACCGGCTTTCAGTACACGTGCCAATTCACCGCCGGTCACAATATCAAAACCGGCCCCCTGTTTGGCCAATACATTCAATACCGCAAGATTGGAGTTGGACTTTACCGCGAAACAGATTTGATGATCGATAAAGTTAAAAGCACGGTCCATATCTAAAAAATGCTTTTCCAAGGTGGCTTTGGAATAAACATAGAGAGGTGTGCCAAATTGCTCTGCGAGCTGTTGTAATGAACATTGCTCAGCGTGCAATACCCCATTAATGCGGGTGAAACTCATGAAGGTATCCTTTCTTTGAAAGCGTTAAGGTGTAGTCGTTGAATCTGATGCTTCAGGCGCAGCAAACTGTTGTTGCACAGGGGCATCTCGTTCTTCATCGGAGGCTTTGGATTCAGCTTCGGTATTTTTATATAACAAATACTTGGCACGCTTGTCGTAATCTGGATCATTCGGCAAGTGCAACGCACCTGACTGCCCACAAGCTGCAAGAACAAGACTTGTCGCCAAGATACTGATGTAGCAAATGACTTGATGCATCTGACCACCTAATTGAATAGTGTTTCGATGAAGTATAACGCGATGATCACCATGACCAAAGCGCTAAAGCGCTAAAGCCTAGAGATTATCTTTAGCGATAAAAAAACGCCAGCAGATCGCTGACGTTTTTATTGATAAGGTTTATTTATGTTTCTGTTTATAGAAACCGAAATAGCCAATAACCAGAAGGATAAACCAGATCGGGCTGACCATCAGTGCTTGACGGGTATCGTCTTCCAGCGCCAACACCACGATCATGCTCAGGAAGAATACGATCACAATCCAGCAGGTCACCAGACCACCCGGCAACTTAAAGGTCGATTTGGCATGCAATTCTGGACGTGTTTTGTAGTACACGATATAGCTCCAGATAATGATGATCCAGACACAGATAAACAGAATCGTGGATAAAGTCGTTGCTAAAGTGAAAGCGCGGACGGTATCTGGAACGAAATACTGTAGTGCTGCACCCAGCAACAAACATACCGCAGAGAAATACAAGGCATTTGCCGGAACTGCACGACGGTTTAAGCGACCAAAGGCAAGTGGTGCCTGCTCTTCACGCGACAGACCGAACAGCATACGACTGGTCGAGAATACCCCACTGTTCATCGATGACATCACCGAGGACAACACCACCAGGTTCATGATGATCGCAGCTGCGGCAATACCAGCCTGACTAAACAGGTTCACAAAGGGCGAGATATTTGGATCAATCTGATTCCATGGCGTTACCGACATCACAATCAAAAGTGCCAGTACATAGAAAATAATGATACGGATCGGAATCGAGTTCACTGCTTTCGGCAGGTTCTTTTCCGGATCTTTGGTTTCAGCTGCGGTCGTACCCACCAGCTCTACACCCACGAAGGCAAAAATCGCAATCTGGAACCCGGCCAGGAAGCCCATCGCTCCAGTCGGGAAGATACCGCCATGTGACCAGATATGACTAAATGACGCAACTGTGCCGGCATCCGAGGTAAACCCGGTAAAGACCATCCACAGGCCAACGGCAATCAGCACCACAATCGCGATAATCTTGACCAGAGCAAACCAGAATTCCATTTCACCAAACAGTTTGACCGTGACCAGGTTCAAACCCATGATAAACACAATCGCGGCAACGCTGATCATCACTCCTTCTTCAGGACTAAAGGGCAAGCCATTATTGAAGAATTGCAGGTAATAAATAATCGCGGATAGATCTGCGATCCCGATAGTGATCCAGCACAGCCAGTAGGTCCAGCCAACAAAGTATCCGGCCCAAGGCCCGATCAGATCCGTGGCAAAATCAATGAATGATTTATATTGCAAATTCGAGAGCAACAACTCACCGAGTGCACGCATTACCAGAAATACCATAAAACCGATGATCATATAGATCACCAGAATAGAAGGACCTGCGAGACTGATGGTCTTGCCCGAACCCATAAACAGGCCGGTTCCGATGGCGCCACCAATGGCAATAAGCTGTAGATGCCGATTGGATAAACTTCGCTGTAACTCACCGTGCTCTGCCGATGAACTGTTATATTTTTCTGACATTATTGATTTCAACTTCGAGTTTTACTCGCGACAAATTAACGTAAAAAAGCCTGAATACAAAAAGAAAAATCACATCATTTGTATTTTCTGCCTAAACTGTAAAGTTCATTTATTTTTCTTATATCTCACTCGCGCCAGCTTAACGCTTATTTTTTCGACGCCCGAGATTCAAGAAACTTCTTGTCAAAGCAGCAAAACCATGTAAAAACTAGAACACAATTCCGCCATTTTAAGTATTCAGGATGAATACCGATGGCACAATAATTGCTTTTTAATCAATATCTCGAATTACATAGACATGGATCAATAAGAAGAATTTTATGCAAAATTTACAAAGTTTAATGGAGACTTTAAGCGGCTGGGTCTGGGGCCCTTATATGCTGGTACTGATTGTCGGCACCGGGATATTCCTCACTTTCCGCTTATTGTTCTGGCAATTCCGTATGTTGCCACTGGCCTTCAAACAGGTTTTTGGCAAGCATCCCGAGCACTCAGGCGATATTTCCCAGTTCGCTTCACTGATGACTGCACTGTCTGCCACGATTGGTACCGGTAATATTGCCGGCGTAGCCACCGCCTGTGTGCTGGGTGGTCCGGGTGCGGTGTTCTGGATGTGGATGACTGCACTGTTTGGTATGGCGACTAAATACGGCGAAGGTGTCCTTGCAGTCAAATACCGGATTAAAAATGAAAAAGGTGAAATGTCGGGTGGTCCGATGTACTACATCGAACGTGGCCTGAAATGGAAATGGCTGGCGCTGATTTTTGCCTTGTTCGGGACACTGGCCTCTTTTGGGATCGGCAGTTCAGTGCAGTCCAATACTGTTGCACTGGCAGTTGAAAACAGTTTGGGGATCGAAACCTGGATGACCGGTATTATCATTACTGCCTTTTCAGCACTGGTGATTTTGGGCGGGATTAAATCGATTTCCAAGGCATCTTCGGTGATTGTTCCAATCATGGCGGTAGGCTATGTGGCTGGTGGTCTGGTCATTATTCTCAACAATTTAGAACTGGTAGCGCCTGCACTAAAAATGATCTTCACCTATGCTTTTACCGGTGAAGCTGCAGTAGGCGGTGCGATTGGTGCGGCGATTCGTTATGGTGTAGCACGTGGGGTATTCTCGAATGAAGCCGGCATGGGCTCTGCGCCGATTGCAGCCGCAGCAGCAAAAACCGACCATCCTGCCCGTCAGGGTCTGGTCTCTATGACCGGTACTTTTATTGATACCATTATTGTGTGTTCGATTACTGGTATTGTTCTGGTCATGGGCTACATCATGGCCGGTAATTCATTTGGCGATCAGACCGGTGCAGTACTGACGATTGGCGTGTTCGACAAACTCCTGCCCGGTGTCGGTGGCTGGGTGGTCACCTTCGGAATTATTTTCTTTGCTTATTCCACGATTTTAGGCTGGAGCTACTACGGCGAAAAATGTGCCACTTACTTGCTCGGCGAAAAGTTCGTTCTACCCTATCGTATTATTTATATTGCATCGGTTTTTGTCGGCTGTATCGCGACACTGGATCTGGTCTGGTTATTTGCCGATACCTTTAATGGTCTGATGGCGGTTCCCAACCTGATTGCATTGCTGTTATTGTCTGGCGTGATTGCCAAGGAATCGAAAGACTTCATCGCAAGGCGTAAATCTGGTGAACTTTATTAACCGCCTTATTGCTTAAATCCCGAACCAAGAGAATAAAAAGCCACATCAATTGTGGCTTTTTATTATTAATTATTCGAAATCCAAATCCAATATTCATGTTCTATGAGCATAAACCGCCCCATTCTGGTAATTTGCCGTCAGATTCGAGTTCAAGTGCCAGCCCTAAAGATAAAACAAAAAACTGAATGCCTTCAATTTTCATATTGCCCTGATCATCTTCCAAATACTCGCTCAGTTTCTGATAGGTTTTATGCTGCAGGTCAAAAGGTACATCCAGATATAGACTGCCCGAATACACGTCACTGCGGACTGTGGGCTCAATGCCTAAACACGGTATATAACGGATACCCTGTTGCTCTAACCAGCCGATAAACATTTGCCGAACCGAGTGAGCGTCCTGATCTGGGTATACATACTGTTCAAAATGCACAAACAGCACATCACGGTTTTTTTCACGTGCGATCGCATCAATATGTTTCAGCAATTGTGACAAGATCTGTTCCATTTTCAGCATAACAAGACGGGCATTATAGACGGCGTTGATACACAACATCCGAATAAGCACAAATAAAAACGACAAGCCTTGTCGTAAAAACCATGATTTCTCAGGTGAAAGGCTTGGTTTTAGATCACATTCACCGCTATGCTGTCAGTCAATTTCAATCGCCTCATCTTAAAATATGGCTAAAGCAAAAAGTGTCTATCGTTGTGAACAATGTGGTGCAGATCATCCGAAATGGTCGGGACAATGTTCGGAATGTGGGGAATGGAACAGCCTGACTGAGGTCAGCATTGCACCTGCGGTTACACATCGGGCTCAGCCAAAAATCGCGGGTGGATATGCAGGTCAGGCATCCACAATCACCATCTTAAATCAGGTCTCAGTCTCTCACGAAACCCGTCTGCCAACAGGAATCAGTGAATTTGACCGGGTTCTGGGTGGCGGACTGGTAACAGGTTCCGTGGTTCTGATTGGCGGTGATCCCGGAATTGGTAAATCGACTATTTTGCTGCAAACAGCCGCGCACATGGCTTCTGCCAAAAATTCGGCCTTATACGTCACCGGCGAAGAATCCTTGTCTCAGGTCGCGCTACGTGCCCAGCGTCTGGATCTGCCGACCGATCAGCTCAAGGTCATGGCCGAAACCTGTGTTGAACGTATTTGTGAAGTATTGGCCCAACAACGCCCTGCCGTAGCAATTCTGGACTCAATTCAAACCCTGTATACCGAGACCTTACAATCAGCTCCAGGTGGAGTCTCGCAGATTCGTGAATCCGCTGCCCTGCTGACCCGTTTTGCCAAAAACAGCGGTACCTCTTTATTTCTGGTCGGTCATGTCACCAAAGAAGGCGCCTTGGCAGGCCCACGCGTACTTGAGCATATGGTCGATTGTGTGCTGTATTTTGAAGGTCAGTCCGATTCACGTTACCGGATGATCCGTGCCGTCAAAAACCGTTTTGGCGCGGTGAATGAACTCGGGGTGTTTGGCATGACCGACAAAGGGCTGCGCGAAGTGTCCAATCCATCTGCAATATTTTTAAGCCGTTATGATGAAGCGATTCCGGGCTCGATTGTCATGATCAGTCGTGAAGGCACGCGTCCACTCCTGGTCGAAGTACAGGCTTTGGTCGATGATGCGCATGGCCAACCAAGACGTGTAGCACTTGGCCTGGATCAGAACCGCCTGAATATGCTCTTGGCCGTCATGCATCGGCATGGTGGTGTGCAAACCTCCGGCCAGGATGTCTATGTCAATATCGTCGGTGGTTTGAAAATCACCGAAACCGGTTCAGATCTGGCGGTACTTCTCGCCTGCGCTTCCAGTATTCGTGGCAAGGCCTTACCACAACAACTGGCTGTTTTTGGGGAAGTCGGGCTGTCTGGTGAAATTCGTCCCGTGCCAAATGGACAGGAACGTCTGAAAGAAGCGATCAAGCATGGTTTTAAATACATTATTGTGCCGCGTGGCAATGCACCGCAAAAAACCATTGCAGGCGTGCAAATTATTCCTGTTGCCCGTTTGCATGAAGCCCTGAGTGAAGCCATGTCTTTAAGTGATGAGCTAAATTAAGCATCAGGCAGTGAATTTGCAGTAAAGCGCAAAAAAATACAGATTTTTGATTGAAATTCCACACAAAGCCTATATAAATAGACTGTACAAATAGGTTTTATTCTCATAGGAAAAATGAATGCAAGTTCGACAGCGCGGTTTGATTACAGGTATCTTGACAGCAGTATTATTGGTTGCGCCTTTTGCTGCTGAAGCAAAACGTGCCGGTGGCGGTAAAAGTCACGGTATGCAACGTTCTGCACAGCCTACCCAATCTTATCAACAACCTCGTCAAGCTGCGCCTGCTCAACAAGCGCCAGTTGCCGGTGCTGCAACCCAGCAAAAATCTGGCCCAGGTGTGGGTGGTATGGTTGCTGCCGGTGTAGCGGGTGCTGCGATTGGTGCCGTAGCTGCCAATGCATTGGCCGATGATCAAAGTGTGGCAGCGTCTGAAGCTCAGGCGGCTCCAGCAGAAGAGGAAAAAGGTGGTATTCCAGGCTGGATCTGGATCCTGCTTGCTGCTGCTGTTGCCTTCTTCATTTTCCGTAAGATGGGCGCAAAAAAAAAAGTAGCTTCTAATCCATTTGCACCAAATAGCGGTGCTGGTAATACAGCACCTTTTGGTCAAGCACCGACTGCACCTCGCGGTGGTGACAATAGCAATATCTTTGGTCAGAATGTTGGTGGTCAAACGCCAAGTACTAATGCACCGTTTGGTTCTGCGCCGGTAAATACGGCGCCTTTCGGCACGGCTTATACCCAAAGTGGTAGCCAGTTACCGGATGGTACTGAACCTGCCGCGTTCTTGCGTGTCGCACGTCAGCGTTTTAACCACATTCAGTCTATGAATACGGCAAGCAACATTTCGGAAATTCAGCGTTACCTAACTCCTGATCTTTATCAGTCAATGCGTAATGACATCATGAGCAATCAGGATCAGGATGTGGCCGAGTTTTCAAATCTGAATGCCATGGTGGTAGATTCATCGACTGACAATGGTCAGTATATTGTCAGCGTACGCTTTACCGGTACGGTAAGCGAAGACTTGAACAGCTTGCCACAACCGTTTGCAGAAATCTGGCATTTCACTAAACCAGCAGGTTCAAATCAGGACTGGGTGGTTGCAGGTATTCAGCAAGACTAATTCTGAACAGATAATATTTAGACAGCGGCTTTCGAGCCGCTGTTTTTATTTTTAAAGCTTATATTTTTTAATACCCCCCTTTTAGCCTGTCCAATAGTTCTTTTTATTTTTCATATAAATAGTTTGATGTTTCGTATTTAAAATATAAACAATAATTGTTATCATTCGCATTGAAATAGCTTAACAAGTTTAATAGATAGAATTTTCGATGATGAGTAGTCCGAATATGCATGCAATAGCGACTGAAACAGTTACTGCACCGAGTCCATCGAGCAAAAATAAAGTTAAAGCAAATCTGCTGGTTTATCGTGGGATGATTTTATATCGCTTTCTTTTGGCTGGTGTCGGCGGTTATATGCTTGCCTCGCTGGCTGCCATCGTGATTGCCCAGATGTTTATGGATGCAGGAAGCAGTGCTGCCATGTCAGCCACCCTGATTGGTTTTAGCCTGAATACCGCAGCCTTTATTTGGGTATTTATGGTCAACAAAACTATCAAGGCAACGCTCGGAATCGTAATTCCCAGTGTTTTGCTCTATATCAGCTATAAATTCCTAGGAAATTAAGATGAGAGTAGATGCAAAACAGGAAGGGCCACGCCAGTCGATGTCATGGTTGCATACCTGGGCCAGTCTGATTTTAGGCTGGCTTTTATATGCGATTTTTTTAACTGGAACTTTAAGTTTTTTCCAGAATGAAATCAGCATCTGGATGAAACCGGAATTTCATCAGTCAGTCCCACAAAAGTCCCAAATCGAACAGACCCGTGTCGCATTGGCTTATCTGCAACAGCATCATCCGGATGCCGGCAGCTGGGCGATTCAGCTGCCTAACTCACGCCAGAATACCACCATACTGAATATTCGCGGTGCCGGTGAAGATCCGCGTGCCCGTCGTGGCGGTACCCGCCTAACCATTGACAGTGCAACCGGTGAAGTGCTGCAAGCCCGTGAAACACGCGGTGGTTCATTCTTATACCGTTTTCATTTTGAACTGTACGGACTGCCCCGAATCTGGGCGCGCTGGATTGTCGGCATTGCAACCTTGCTCATGCTGGTGGCGATTATCAGCGGTGTGATTACCCATAAGAAAATTTTTAAGGATTTCTTTACTTTCCGTCCTGGCAAAGGTCAGCGCTCCTGGCTGGATGCCCATAATGCAACGGCGGTATTTGCCCTGCCGTTCCATATCATGATTACCTTTAGCGGTTTGTTACTGCTGCTGTTTACCCTGATGCCTTGGGGTGTCAACCAGATTTATGAAAATCGAGGCGCATTTCTGCAAGATCAACGTAAGAGCTTGATTCAGGACAATAGCGTTCAGGCTGAATCCGGTGATAGTGACCAGCGTCGACCGCGTAGTGAGGGAGAGAATCGTGGTGAACGTGGTGATATGTCTGCACGGGGTGAAGCTCGCCGTTCGCGTGGCGATGCGTCACCTGCCCGCCCTGCGCCATTGGCAGACTTAGCGCCCATTCTTGCAGCAGCAGAAAAGCAATGGAAAAACAATCCGGTTGCTACAATTAACATCATCCAGCCAAATACCGCCAAAGCTGAAATTGAACTTCGTGCCTTAAATGGGGTCAGCGTAGCCTATCGTAATGTTTATCCGAGTCTGGCTTTCAATGGCGTGACGGGTGAATTAAAGCCGGATCAAACCACACTGAAAACACCCTCGGTTGCAAACGGTATTTATAACGTATTTACCACATTGCATGAAGCACGTGGCGTGGACTTGGCTCTACGCTGGTTATTGTTCATGTCTGGTGTGGTCGGCACATTCATGATTGCGACTGGTTTGATTCTGTGGTGTGTCAAACGCGCACCACAACAACAAAAGCAAGGCTATAAATCTTTTGGTTATCGTCTTGTGGAAGTGACTAATATCGCGGCAATTATCGGTTTACCGATTGCCTGTGCTGCCTACTTTTATGCCAACCGTTTTATTCCGGCAGACATGGACATGCGTTTGAACTGGGAAATTCGCAGCTTCTTTATCATCTGGTTGCTGACCTTAGTTTATGCCATGATTCGTAGCAATCGTCAGGCCTGGCTAGAGCTGCTCCTGCTTGCAACAGCAGCATTTGCCCTACTCCCAATTGTAAACTTCCTGACCGGCGGTCAGGCAATCTGGAACAGCATCATGCATGGTCAGTGGATGATTGCTTCTTTTGATCTGGCGATGTGGGCGCTTGCAATCCTATTCTGGTTTGCATTCAAGAAAGTGAAAAACCATAAAGGCTTGCCGCCTAAAAAATCTAAAGTGATGCTCAAGGAGAATCAGGCATGATGTTCTTCTTATTGATTTGGGCTTTGACTTCTCTCGGTATGTTTGCACTTGCCGCGTCGATGTCCAAACATCAGAAACAGATCTTTGCTAAAGAGCTAGATGCTCCCAAAACCAAAATAGCCAGCATTCTTGGCTGGGTGATATTAACGATTGCGCTCATCCTGTGCCTGTTCGCAGGTACAATCAGTAACATGATCAGTTATTGGCTGGGCAGTTTAACTTTTGCAGCATTGGTCGTTGGTTTAAGCCTGAGCTATCTGGAAAGTAAAATTAAAGTAATCGCCTCAATCTGTGTGGTAATCGCCGTGATTTCAGCAATCATTTGCTTGGTCTAAAATTCTAATTTACCCCCTCATACTTGAAAAGCTGATCTTCGGATTGGCTTTTTTAATTTAAACCTTTAGTCTACGCATAATATTTTTGAGATGTTGATATGACCCAGCGTGTTTCTCCCTCTGCTGCCCTGACCAATCTTGCCTTAGCAGGCAATGCTGAAGCGCAATTTGAATTGGCTGAACTGTATATGCAAAGCGAGCATGATGATGACATCATTCTGGCTGAAGAATGGGCATTGAAAGCTGCCAACGGCGGACTGGTTGATGCGATGTACTGGTTAGGTGAAGGTTATACCGTTTATGCCAAAGAACTGACTGAAGAAGATCCGGAAGAATCTAAAGCTCACTTTGAGTTAGCCTATTACTGGTTAAGTAAAGCCAATATCGAGAAGCACCCTGCTGCGACTTTAGAGTTGGCCGGTTTCTACCGTCGCGGTGATGTGATTGAAAAAGATGTAGAGAAATCAATTTCTTTAGTCAAACAGGCTGCGGAATGGGGTGAAGTTCAGGCCATGCGCGATCTTGCTTTTATTTATGCAAATGGTTTAGGTGTAGATGGCGATGAAGAACTAGCTGAGTTCTGGACCCAAAAAGCGGATGCTGCTGAGCAAGAAGCTAAATAAAACGAAAAGCCCGTCAGATGATGGGCTTTTTTTCTTATTGCTCCGATATTTATACCAATAGTTGCCTATTTTTTAAATTCAATTTTTTAAATTATAGCCGTTTTTAAAAGGAGTTATCTCTACTGAACTTCTAGCCTTTTTTAGATCTTTCTCTGATGTCGGAAAAGCTTCGGCCTCTTGGTTAATAAGAAGGTATACTTTCTGTAAGTTTATAACTTCACCCCATAAATCTTCTGAGGTAAAAGGCTTATCTTCATGTTTCATTATTAACATTTTACAATTTCTAGAAACTTCTAAATATCTATTTCCTATTGATCGATGACCTTCTGAATTTTTACTGAAATTAAAAAATGTCTGTACCGCTCCCAATACGGCGCTAAGAAAAGAAAGACATGCAGCTACAATTGAAAGAATTGTATTGTTATATTCAGATGTTAGAAATGCTATAAGCACAGTCCCAATAAAAATATTAAAACAAATTGCAGGGATGCCAATTAGATTATGATATTTTTTCTGTCTATCACTCGCCGAGAAGTGCTTACTTTTGCCTATTTTAGAATCTAATCTGAGCTCTTCTAAAATTATTAAAGCCCCATTAACTTTCTCGACCATACTTTTTCCTTTTCTATTTATTAAGCAACTAATTAATTGTAACTGTTTTATAACTTGGATATAAAATTAAATACAAGTACAATACTGCGCTAGTCGAGGGATGCTGCGACGTTTTACAGGCACTAAATGTAAAATCGCTAGGCTCGACCATCGGTCAGACATTCGTTCTGATCAACAACGGCATCCGCGAACAGAACGATCCAATCTATTTTTTCCTAGGAGATCCTGATGAACGCGGTTACTGCTTCATTTACAGATTACAAAGTTGCTGATATTTCACTTGCTGATTACGGCCGTAAAGAAATTAAACTTGCAGAAGCTGAAATGCCAGCCCTAATGGGTCTGCGTAAACGCTATGCTGCTGCTAAACCACTTGCTGGCGCGAAAATTCTCGGCTGTATCCACATGACTATTCAAACCGCTGTTCTTATTGAAACACTGGTTGAATTGGGCGCTGAAGTTCGCTGGACTTCATGTAACATCTTCTCTACTCAAGATCACGCTGCTGCTGCAATCGCGGCTGCGGGTATTCCTGTGTTTGCCTGGAAAGGCGAAACTGAAGAAGAATACATGTGGTGTCTTGAACAACAGATCAATGTCAATGGCACGCCTTGGGATGCCAACATGATTCTTGACGATGGCGGTGATTTAACGCTACTTGTTCATGAAAAATACCCAGAAGTGATTGCTAAAATCCACGGTGTCACTGAAGAAACAACGACAGGTGTTCAACGTCTGTATGAAATGCTTCGTGATGGCACTTTAAAAGTTCCTGCAATCAACGTAAACGATTCAGTAACGAAATCTAAAAACGACAACAAATACGGTTGCCGCCACTCACTCAATGATGCCATCAAACGCGGTACAGATATGCTTTTATCTGGCCGTCGTGCGCTTGTAATTGGTTACGGTGACGTAGGTAAAGGTTCTGCTCAATCACTTCGTCAAGAAGGCATGATTGTACGCGTCACTGAAGTTGATCCAATCTGCGCAATGCAAGCATGCATGGACGGTTACGAAGTTGTTTCTCCATACAAAAATGGCGTACAAACTGGCAAGAAAGAAGACGTGAATCTTGATCTTCTTCAAAACACTGACCTGATCGTGACTACAACGGGTAACTACCACGTGTGTGACTCAGCAATGCTTGATTCATTAAAAGCGGGCGCTGTTGTATGTAACATTGGTCATTTCGATACTGAAATTGATACAGCTTACCTACGTGGCTACAAGTGGGTTGAAGTGAAACCTCAAGTACACCAAGTGTATCGTTCAGAAAATGAAAATGATTACCTGATCCTTCTTTCTGAAGGTCGTTTGGTAAACCTTGGTAATGCGACTGGTCACCCATCACGTATTATGGATGGTTCATTTGCCAACCAGGTATTGGGTCAAATGCATTTATTCGCTGAGAAATTTGCTGATCTTCCAGAATCTGAAAAAGCTGCGCAAATTCGTGTAGAGCTTCTTCCTAAGAAATTAGACGAAGAAGTCGCTGCTGCAATGGTTGCAGGTTTTGGTGGTGTTCTGACTCAATTAACTCAAGAGCAAGCGGATTACTTAGGCGTTGCTGTTGAAGGTCCGTTTAAATCTGAGACTTATAAATACTAATTTTTGTTTTTACCTCTCCCTAGCCCTCTCCTAAAAGGAGAGGGAAACTTCTATTGTGAAAATAGTTAGAGGGTAAGTTTTAAAGACTTTAACTATCGTAATGGAAGTCCCTTCTCCCTTTGGGAGAAGGTTAGGATGAGGGCAATCCAAAATTACAAGTATTTATAAAAAGGATTTCAACATGTCTAAGCAAATTCCAATTTCATTTGAATTCTTCCCGACCAAAACTGATGTAGGTGCGGAAAAACTCAAAGTGGTTCATCAAGAACTACAATTGCTCAATCCAGAATTCTTCTCTGTGACCTATGGTGCAGGCGGTTCAACTCGTGAACGCACCCTGTCTACCATCAACGATTTTAATGGCAAAGGTGCACCGGTTGCCCCTCACCTGTCATGTATCGGCGATGATAAAGCGCGTATTGCAGAACTGCTTGATCTGTACAAATCACAAGGCATTGACCGTATTGTTGCCCTCCGCGGTGACTTGCCATCAGGTCAGGTTGGTTTGGGTGAATTACCCTATGCCGCTGATCTGGTTCGCTTTATCCGTGAATATTCAGGCGATCATTTCAAGATTGAAGTCGCAGCTTATCCGGAAATGCATCCTCAGGCAGAAAGCTTTGATCAAGACATCCAGCACTTTGTTGAAAAAGTACAAGCTGGTGCCAATGCAGCATTAACCCAGTTTTTCTTCAATCCAGATGCTTATTTCTACTTTGTAGAGCGCATCCAGAAAGCCGGAATTGATATTCCTGTGGCGCCGGGCATTATGCCAATCACCAATGCCAGCAACCTGATCCGCTTTGCGGACGGTACCGGTGCCGAGATTCCACGCTGGATTCGCAAGCAACTGGCAACCTATGGTGATGATACTGCCAGCATCAAAGCCTTTGGCCACGAAGTTGTGGTTAAATTCTGTGAGCGTCTACTTGCAGGTGGCGCACCAAGCTTGCACTTCTACACCATGAACACCACTGATCCTACACGCCAACTTGTAAAAGACTTAGGTCTAGCATAAGTTTTTAGGCTGCATTGATCTCACCCATTTTCTCCCTTTGAGAGAAACACAAAGAGGGTGTAAATGCAATGCAGTCTTGTTTTGTTCCATCTGAGAGTAATCCTTACATGCCACGTTTTTTTATTGAAGCAGACTTAAATGTTGATACTACGGTTGAGTTAACGGAAACCGTTTTTCATCATTGGGTAAAGGTATTACGCGCTCAAGCGGACGAAGCCGCGACCCTGTTCAATGGACAGGGTGGCGAATATGAAGTGACCTTAACTGAGGTTGCTAAAAAATCAGCCACAGTATCGGTCAATGCATTTAATCCCGCCAATCGCACACCCAAGTTCCAGGCCTTGCTCGGTCAGGTGATGAGCAAAGGCGACCGCATGGATTATGCGATTCAAAAAGCTGTGGAATTGGGCGTTTCCGAAATTCAGCTGCTGACTTCAGATCGTTGTGAAATGCGCTTGAAATATGATCGTGACCAAAAAAAACTGGATCACTGGCAAGGGATCGCGATTGCAGCATGTGAACAGTGTGGACTGAATATTGTGCCTAAAATTTTAGCACCAATATCACTTGAAAAATGGTTGGAAACCGAGCTACCCAAGACCAAACTGGTTTTGGCCCCCAATAAAGATGAAACAGATGTACTGGCAGATGCGACCCTGGATATTGCCCTGCTGATTGGCCCTGAAGGCGGTCTCAGTGAGGCAGAAATTACAGCGGCAAATGCAAAAGGTTTTCTAAACTGGTGTATTGGTGAACGCGTACTACGTACCGAAACAGCCCCTGTCGTGGCCCTTTCAATTTTGAACTATAATCTCTAGTTCATCAGGCCAGTAAAAATTTGTCTTTAATTTTGTTGATTTTTATTCCTAAGACCTCTAATCTCGACGAAAGAATAATAACTATTGATGAGTTAATTTTACACATTTCCTGGAGTTTTTTTATAAGAACAATACATAGGGAAAAACGTTTAGGATGAATACAGGCATTGAATCACATGGTTGATAAGCAAGACGACTATATCCAGCAGCATTTGCATCATGCTCAGATTGCGAACACACTTCGCCATAGTCGCTATTTTTTAATCAGTATAATGGTGATTTGCCTTTATATTTTTTGTATTTATCACCTTCAATATCGTCCTTCCAATACCTATTTTAATACCTGGTTTATTCTGACCGAGCTACTGGTCAGTATGTGCTGGTTGGTGAGCACACTTTATTTTAAGCCTGAACAATATGATTTGAAAGGCGCACATCGCTGGTTACAGATTCAGAGTCTTGCCGTCGGGAGCTGTATTGCTGTCGGTATTTATACAATTTATTGCTATTTGCCGCAGGCCAATCCTGCATTCGAAGATATTGAAGCACTGACCTTGTCTGCTCTGCTCCTGATTGTGACTCAGGCATTTGGCTTGACTTATCTGACCCAAAAACTCAGTTATTTCTGTCTGGTATTTTTACCCTCTTTATTCCCTTTTTTATTGTCGCAAATTTATCATGTCAGCCTTTCCAATCCCTTCTTCGGTCTGGCCTTAAATTTTGCGGTGATTGTCATTCTGCTGTGTGCCAATAGTAGTTATCGTATTCATCGCCGGACATCGCGCTTGTATGCAGAAAACAGTCTGCTGGTTAAAAATGCCGAACAGCAAGTGGCCTGGACTGATGAGCTGTGCCAGCAACTGCAAACTGAAGTCAATAAATCCAAAGATATTGAATTACAGTTACAGCTCAACAATCAACTGCTGGAACAAAAAGTACGGGAACGTACCTATGATATTGAACAGATTAATTATCATTTGAAAAATCAGCAACAGAACCTGGATCTTGCCCATGAGATTGCCGGCATTCGCCCATGGGACTGGAATATCAAAGACCGTCTCATTACATTAACCAATCATAAAGATGAAAAAATTCTGCGTGATTCCAAAGATCATCATCTGCAATTAGAGCATCTGATTCACCCTGATGATCTGGACTATTTTAAGCGCAACATGAAACAGCATTTACGTGGCCAGATTGAGCGTTATGATGCCACTTACCGGATTCTGCTCAGTGATGGCAGCTGGAACTGGGTGCATGATATTGGCCGCGTGATTAGCCGTGATCCTAAAAATAACAAACCTTTGCGAATGGTAGGTATTCGTCGTGATATTCAGCAGGAACGTATTTCTCAAGAACGTTTAAAACTGGTTGCCAGTGTACTGGAACAGGCCGCGGAAGGGATTTTTATTCTCAATCCTGAACTGTATTATATTGATGTCAATCCTCACTATGAATACCTGAGTGGCTTTGAGCGTGAGCAGATCATCGGTAAGTCTTTATTCGATCTTGTTGCACAAAATAAAGCTGAACAGCGCAGTAACCATGCCAGTATTATCAAACAGCTTCAAAAGATTGGCTCCTATGATGGCGAGGTATACGCCAAATTCATGTCGGGCAAACAATCCGCCTTATGGTTACACATCAATGCCGTCACCGATGATGAAGGCCGGATTACCCATTATGTCGGGATTGTCTCGGATCTGACCGAACGCAAATTACAGGAACAGCGCCTGTCTTATCTGGAAAATTATGACCCACTGACCGATTTACCGAATCGTTTCTATTATAACTATCAGCTGCATCAATATCTGGTCTCGCAAAAAGACTCCATTCAGCAGATGGCCGTGATTCGCCTGAATATCGATCGCTTCCGTCCATTAAATGAATATCTATCCAATAATGGCGGGGATGAACTTTTACGTCAGGTCGCGCAGCGCCTGCGCATGAACAATGCAGAAGCCTTATTTGTGGCGCATCTGAATGGTGATGATTTTGCGATTATCTATGAGATTTCACATATTCGCCCTTCAGTACAGCGACACTGTGAACGCATCGCTCAGGCATTTACCACTCCATTTAATATTTACGGTCAGGATTATGTGATCACGCTTTCCATGGGCGTGGCATTTTATCCAGATCATGGTCGTCAACTCGATTATTTAAACAACTGTGCCGAACAGGCCCTGAACGAAGCTAAAAATCTGGGGGGCAATACCATTCACTTTTATTCTAATCAAAGTGATGGCCTACAAGAAACGGGGATTTTTCTGGAACGGGATTTGCGTAAAGCCCTCCAGAATAATGAGCTGATTGTTTATTATCAGCCAAAAATTAATTTCAGTGATCAGCGCATTTATGGCTTTGAAGCCTTGATTCGCTGGAATCATCCCGAAAAAGGCATTATTCCACCCGGCTTGTTTATCCCTTTAGCCGAACAGACCAGCCTGATTTCAGATATTGGCCGTCTGGTCATCCAGCAGACAGCCAAACAGATCCGCCAATGGAATAATCTGGGCTTTAATCATATTTGTGTATCAGTCAACGTCGTGGCGCAGCAATTGCGCCGCGGTCAGTTACTCGATGATCTGGATCAGGCCATTGCCGATAACCAGATTTCAGGTGCCAGTCTGGAACTGGAAATTACCGAATCGTCTTTAATTGAAAATTCGGAAGCAGTCAAAAACCTGCTGAACGAAATCAAACAGCGACAGATCCATATTGCTCTGGATGATTTTGGCACGGGGTATTCATCCCTATCCTATCTTGCTGATTTCCCGATTGATACCCTAAAAATTGACCGCAGCTTTGTGTCCAAGATTGGTGAAAACAAACAGGAAGCCATTGTCAGTGCCATGGTGGCGATGGGTAAAGCCATGGGGATGACCGTGGTCGCGGAAGGCATCGAGACTGAAGAGCAGTTAGCATATCTGCGTGATTTAGACTGTGATATCGCTCAAGGATACCTTTTCTCCAAACCGCTGCCCGAACAGGAAGCGACCACTTATTTGAAGCAAAACATGGTTAAGGACTCTTATATCTATCAAGTCTAAGTTTATACATGCTTCAGCAAGATTGTTGGAAAAACGGCCGCCATTGGCTGTGCGAACAGGCTAACAAATGGTATATTCAGGGACATAAATAAATTTTTTACCCGCTGACCGGGTAATCTTTACAACGATCGAGAGACTGATGGACGAACAATCTTTAAAGCAACAGGCCCTTTACTATCACGAATTTCCTACCCCGGGAAAAATCAGCGTTACACCAAGCAAACAATTGGTCAACCAACGTGACTTAGCCCTTGCTTACTCGCCTGGCGTAGCTGCACCATGTCTTGAGATTGAACGCGATCCTTCAACTGCTGCACTGTATACTGCACGTGGCAACCTGGTCGCTGTAGTGACCAACGGTACTGCGGTATTGGGCCTGGGTAATATTGGTCCTCTGGCTTCTAAACCCGTCATGGAAGGTAAAGGCGTATTATTCAAAAAATTCGCTGGCGTAGATGTGTTTGATATTGAAATTGCTGAAAACGACCCGGACAAAATTGTTGATATTATCGCATCCTTAGAGCCGACTTTCGGCGGGATCAACCTTGAAGATATCAAGGCGCCAGAATGTTTCTATATTGAGCAAAAACTGCGTGAACGCATGAACATTCCAGTGTTCCATGATGATCAGCACGGTACTTCGATTATTGTGGGTTCTGCTTTACTTAACGCGCTGCAAATCAACGGCAAAAAAATTGAAGACATCAAGATTGTCGCTTCAGGCGCGGGTGCTGCAGCCCTATCTTGTTTAAATCTGCTTTGTGCCCTTGGCGCGAAAAAAGAGAACATCATCGTTGCCGATTCACGTGGTCTGCTGACGACGCACCGTGAAGGTCTGGATGAGTCGAAGAAAGCTTATGTACAGGACATCGAAGCCACTCAGCTTGGTGATGTGATCGCGGGTGCAGACATGTTCCTTGGTCTTTCTGCTGCCGGCATCCTGACCAAAGAAATGGTTAAGGTGATGGCCAAAGATCCGATCATTTTCGCACTGGCGAATCCGGATCCAGAAATTCTGCCTGAACATGCACACGAAGTTCGTAATGATGTGATCATGGCCACTGGCCGTTCTGACTATCCAAACCAGGTCAATAACGCACTTTGCTTCCCATACATCTTCCGTGGGGCATTAGACGTTGGTGCAACCACGATTAACGAAGAAATGAAAATTGCCTGTGTACATGCAATTGCGCGTATGGCACACGTCGAAGCGGATGCTGCAACTTATGGTGAGAAATCGGCATCATTTGGCCGTGAATACCTGATTCCGGGTCCACTGGATCAGCGCCTGATTCTTGAAATCGCACCTGCAGTGGCACAAGCAGCCATGGATTCGGGTGTAGCAACACGTCCAATTAAAGATTTCTCGCATTATCGTCAACGTTTGTCTGAGTTTGTCTATAACTCGGCATTCGTGATGAAACCGATCTTTGAACAGGCAAAATCGAATCCTAAGCGTATTGCCTATGCGGAAGGTGAAGACCTGCGTGTACTTCGCGCCGTTCAAATTGCAGTCGATGATGGTTTGGCGATCCCTATTTTGGTCGGTCGTCCAGCCGTGATTGAAGCCAATATCAAAAAATTGGGTCTACGTCTTGAAGATGGCGTGAATATCACGATTGTTGATCAGGAAAAGAATCCGGATTATGAGTTGTTTGCAGACGATTATTACCAGATCATGCAGCGTAAAGGCGTAACGCCTGAATATGCACAGCGTGAAGCGCGTCGTCGCTCTACCTTAATTGCATCGATGCTGGTCAAACATGGCATGGCAGATGGCATGCTCTGTGGTACTTATTCAAGCTACGACATTCATCTGGACTTCGTCAGCAACATCATTGGCAAAAAAGAAGGTCATAACACTTTCTTTACCCTAAATGCCTTGATGCTTGAAGATCGCAACCTGTTCATTGCCGACACCTATGTCAACACCAATCCAACGGCTGAACAGCTGGCGGAAATGACCATTCTGGCTGCTGAAGAAGTGCGCCGTTTTGGTATGACCCCACGTATTGCCCTGCTTTCTCACTCAAGTTTCGGTTCAGACCAGCATGATGCCAGCGCGCAAAAAATGCGTAAGGTATATGACATCCTGTCTGAAATCGCGCCTGAGCTAGAAGTTGAAGGTGAAATGCACGGTGATGCTGCACTGGATGAAAATATTCGCCAGTTTGCCTTCCCGAACTCACGTTTTAAAGGTTCTGCAAACTTACTGATCATGCCGAATCTGGATGCTGCCAACATTTCGTTTAACTTGTTGAAAGCAACTTCAGGCAACAACGTGACGATTGGCCCAATTCTGTTGGGTGCTGCGAAGCCGGTACATATCTTGACTCCGACTGCGACTACGCGTCGCGTGGTGAACATGACTGCACTTACCGTTGCAGAAATCCAGCAAGCGGAACAAGACGCACTTTAATCCAATGACAAGATAACGACGCATCCGCCTCGTTTCTTAACTTGAGAAAACCTCTATTCTGTAGCATGATGCTTGTAAGAATAGAGGTTTTTTCATGCAAGTTTATTTAGTAGGCGGTGCAGTTCGGGATCATTTGCTCGGACACCCCTATCACGAAAAAGATTATGTGGTCGTTGGTGCAACTCCGGCGCAAATGCTTGACTTAGGCTATCAGCCCGTAGGCAAAGATTTTCCTGTTTTCCTACACCCCAAAACAAAAGAAGAATATGCACTGGCCCGTACCGAACGTAAATCCGGCACCGGTTATCATGGTTTTGACTTTCATACCGATATCAGTGTGACCCTGGAACAGGATTTGATCCGTCGTGACCTGACCATTAATGCCATGGCGATGGATGATGCCGGTCAGATTTATGATCCTTATGGCGGTCAGCAGGATTTGAATAACCGGGTGCTGCGTCATGTTTCCGATGCTTTTGTCGAAGATCCATTACGGGTGCTACGAATTGCCCGTTTTGCGGCCCGCTATACCAGTGCGGGTTTTGTGATTGCGGATGAAACTTTAGCACTCATGCAGCGCTTGACGGAATCCGGTGAGTTGAATGCATTAACATCGGAACGGGTCTGGAAAGAAACTTCACGTGCCTTAACAGAACGCCATGCTGATGTGTATTTTGAAGTATTGCGTCAATGTGGGGCTTTAAAAGTCTTATTTCCTGAGATAGATGCCTTATATGGTATTCCGCAACGCCCTGAATATCATCCGGAAATTGACTGCGGCATTCACACCATGATGTCCTTGCAGCAGGCGTGTCGTCAAAACTATAGTCTGGATGTACGTTTCGCCGTTTTAGTGCATGATTTGGGCAAAGCATTAACCCCGGTTGAAGAATTACCGCGGCATATCATGCATGAAGAACGTGGCATCAAGCCGGTCAATGATCTGTGTGATCGCTTAAAAGTACCGACCTATACCAAGCAACTGGCGTTGGCAGTATGTAAAGAGCATCTGAAATGTCATCAGGCATTTAATCTCAAACCCGGTACTTTATGGCGATTATTGCAGCGTCTGGACGTTTTACGTCGTCCCGAGCGTGTCGAAGCTTTTGTACAGGCTTGTGAATGTGATTCACGTGGCCGTTTAGGACTGGAAGATCGTGCCTATCCACAAGCGCAATATGTACTTGATGCCATGCAGATAGTACGTGCCATTAAAGCACAAGACCTGCCTGCCGATATTCAAGGCCCGGATATTGGCGAAATGCTGATTGAACGGCGTATTCAGGCACTGGGTGAACTTAAAGCCCAACAAACTGTATCTATTGAATAAAGACAAAGCACCCGAGGGTGCTTTTTTATTGCTTCAATCATTTAGTGCAGAGACCCAGCCCTCTAAAGAGCTTAAGGAAAATCAAATCCCGATCAGGAAATATCCGCCGGGAAACTAATCACTTGCTCCAGTTTCATCTGATTGGTCGCGATCATGAGCAAGCGGTCAATTCCCAAGGCAATCCCTGAACATTCCGGCATATTCGGTAAAGCCGCCAGTAAATACTCATCAATAGGCATGACATGCAGTCCCAATCTGGCCCGCTCTACATTATCCGCCTCAAAGCGTGAGCGCAAAACTTCGGCATCAATCAGCTCATCATAGGCATTGGCCAATTCTAAACCTTCGATATACAACTCAAAACGTGCAGCGACCAGCTCCCCATCTTCATCGATTCGGGTTTTCGCCAGAGAGGCCATTTCAGGCGGGAAATCGGTCAGGAATACTGCGGTATCAAAACCGAGACTCGGCTCCACCATATGTGAAAATAACAGGTCGATATAGCCGAGCCGATCCTCACCCAAATCCAGATTTAGACCGACACGACGACAGCAGTCTTTCAGTTCCTGCAAGGTCGCTTGCAATGGATTAATATCCAGACGATCTATAAAGGCATGTTTATAGCTCAAAATGGTTGGACGGATTTCAGCAAAACGTGCTTTAAGCGTCACATTAAGCAGATCGGCTACTTCGAACATCAAATCTTTTAAGCTAAAGCCCGGGCGATACCATTCCAGCATGGTAAATTCGCTATTGTGCTTACGTCCATGTTCATCATCACGGAAGACTTTACAAATCTGGTAAATAGGCCCGCTGCCACTGGCCAATAAACGCTTCATGGCAAATTCAGGTGAGGTCTGTAAATAATGCGTATGTGCTTTAGCCAGTACATGACGCTGCGCCTGTACTGAAGCCAAATGCACATCGGTCACACCGGCTTGAGATAAAATTGGTGTTTCGACTTCTAATACATCCCGCTCAGCAAAAAAATGACGGATTTGTGCATATAAGGTGGCACGTGCACGCATGGCATTCAAGTCACACGTCGGCTGATAAGTGCTATTCATGCTTTTGGCCCACCATGTGCAGCCCATTCACGACGCAGCGGATAGGTTTTTCTTAAATGATCAAAAGCCTGCTGATCCACTTTGCCATCCTTGACACAAGCACGCAGATTTTGATCATCACGGGCAATATCATAAATTTGCGTTAAATACTGCTTTAGCACCATTTTTAAATCCTGATTTTGGAAAAACTGCTTGCAGACCGGAAGCTGGGTTTCGAACTGTTTATGTACTGCAAAAGCAAAATTTTGACAGAAAGCGTCATAGATCATTTGAGTACCACGCGCCTTGCCTTCCAGGCTATAACCGGCAATATGCGGCGTCACCAGCGTCAGCAGATCCAGAAATTCTGCTGAAATAACCGGTTCGTGTTCAAAAACATCTAAAATCACGGTTCGTTGTGTCGCTTTAAGATCCTGGATCAGGGCGGCCTCTTCAATCACTGGCCCACGTGCAGAATTAATCAGAATTGCATCAGGCTGCATTTGCACTAATGTAGCCGTATTGAATAAATGGTAAGTTGGATAAAGACCCGTTTGAGTTAAAGGGACATGAATCGAAATCGCATCCGCTTGCTGCAACAATTCATTAAATTCAACTTGATCGACCTGCGTTCTTTGAACCAAAGGATCATAGCCAATCACGCGCCAGCCCAAAAGTTTTGCCATATAAGCCAGACGGGTTCCAACATTACCCAAACCGACTATACCCAGGCTAAATGTTGCATTGGCATCTACTAACTCAGGACGTACATGCAGTAATGCGGTAATGACATATTCAGCCACGGCTTGTGCATTACAGCCGGATGCATTGCTCCACTGAATCCCATGCTGTTCCAATACAGCAATATCCAGATGATCTGTACCAATAGTGGCACTGCCTACAAACTTGATCGAACTATTCTGTAGCAGTGCTTCATTGACCTGAGTCACTGAGCGTACCAATAATGCATCTGCATCCTGAACATCCTGTGCCATTAAGTTACGGCCTGGACAATGACGAATGTCTGCAAATTCAGAAAAGAAATAATCGGTAAATGCCAGATTTTCATCTGCGACAATTTTCATAATGAGATCCATATGATGCTTGGGCATATGATAGCGCGTTGATGTCTCTGACTCTATATTTGGCACATGCGTCCATTTTTCAAGTTTTGGGCTATGGACTGGTTATTGATGAATAAAGTATTGAATCATTGCTGCCTAAAAAGAAAAACCCCAATCTTTCGACTGGGGTTTTTAGAATTTGGCGGAAGCGGTGAGATTCGAACTCACGGAGGACTCACACCCTCGTCGGTTTTCAAGACCGGTGCATTAAACCGCTCTGCCACGCTTCCTTGGCCGCCATCATATAAATAAATCGGATTTTTGGCAATAAAATTTAGCAAAACTTTTAGCAAAAGCTGTTTATTCAGTTAAAAATCAGCCGAAACAAAAGCTGAAATGTATTTTTATTTAAAGAAGTTAATACTTAAACGATGCCAAGAGCTATTTAATTCAAGATAAAGCAACGACATGAATCAGAATTAGCTTGATAATGAATATAAAAATAAAGGCATAAAAAAACCCAGTCAATTGACTGGGTTTTTAGAATTTGGCGGAAGCGGTGAGATTCGAACTCACGGAGGACTCACACCCTCGTCGGTTTTCAAGACCGGTGCATTAAACCGCTCTGCCACGCTTCCATGGCCGACATGATATAAACAAAAATCACGCTTGGCAAATATTTTCATGCTTTCACTGCATCAATTGCACAAAATAAAATCAATTCCATTAATTTGCTGAATTTTCTGGTTTTTCATAACGAATTGAATTGATGAACCAGCGTTTCTTTCCGGAAGGTGTCAGCACTTCAGCCTCATCATCTACCTGCTTGCCCAACAACGCACGTGCCATGGGCGAACTGATCGAGATATGCTGCGGATGATGATCATAAATTTCATCGACTCCGACAATACGTAAATTTTTCTGCTCGCCTTCTTCATTTTCAATCTCGACCCAAGCTCCAAAATAGACCTTGCCTTCCTGCTCTGGAGAAAAATCGATGATTTTTAGCTCTTCAAGACGCTTGCCTAGGTATCTGACCCGGCGGTCAATCTTACGCAAAATTTGCTTGTTATATTGGTAATCGGCATTTTCCGAACGGTCGCCGAGACTCGCTGCCCAGTTCACTTTTCTGGTGATTTCCGGCCGCTCTTCATGCCAGAGATTCTTAAGTTCTGCCACCAATTTATCGTGTCCACCACGGGTGATTAAGTTGGATTTCATACGTCGTGCTGATCAAATTTTCAGTGTATTAACTTACAAACAGCTTATTTTATTTACCATTTCAAAACAATGAAAAAATTCAAAAAAAATTCACATTACATTTCAATATCTTAAAATTATTTTTAATAATAATTTGTGTACAAAATTTGACAATCGTTTTTTAGATCATTAATATGCCACCTACTTCCGGAAATGCTTACTTTTTAATCTATGTAGTTTTTCTACATAATGATGCGTAAATCTCTTGTCATTTTGAATGACGTCATGACTGCCCAACCCTTATTGAATTTATCAAACTGTTAAAATTTCTGGCTATGTTGGCTGTGATTTTTAGGGCATAAATTACTTGTAGCGGAGACAACATGCACAGTAGTTCATCCACTGGGTCGAGGCTTTGCCTACGATCTGTAATTTCTTCTCTCCCTTTGAAAGCACTTGTACTGAGCACTGCATTTATTCCCTTTCACAGTATCAATGCAAGTAAGACCACACTTCAGTTTGATCATGTGGTCAATAGCAATAAGCTGACCGTGGTTGCAGTCGAAAATCCGACCACCGTATTTCAGGATGGACAACATCTGCATGGCTTCGGTTATGACCTGGTGCGCAACTATGCCAACAGTCTGAATGTGAAACTGGATTTTAAAATTGTCCCGAATAATGCCACTGCACTGCAATGGGTTGCTCAGGGCAAAGCCAATCTGGCCATGACCACCACCGATTTAGGTGAAATTGAAAATAAGCGCCTGACTTCATTCTCCGCCACCTGTGGTGATCAGTCTATTTTGGTGAGTAATGGCTTGAATACCAATTTAAATCTGGTATTTAAATCTGCCACAGATCCCTTGAGCCAAACTGCCAGTGCTTTTATCTGTAAAGGCAAACAAAGTGGTGCCATCAAGCAGCTTGCTTCATTTTATAATCAGAATGTGGTGAAAGAGGAATCTTGGACAGCCATTCAACGTGATT
The DNA here is from genome assembly GCF_013420445.1 of Acinetobacter sp. YH01006. NCBI lineage: Bacteria > Pseudomonadati > Pseudomonadota > Gammaproteobacteria > Moraxellales > Moraxellaceae > Acinetobacter > Acinetobacter sp. YH01006. The sequence goes on from NZ_VOYB01000004.1 coordinate 83,220, forward strand.
TGAGCAACCGGTTACCGATCTATAAAGCAAGCTTTAAACAGACAGCGCAGCAATATGATCTGGATTGGCATTTATTAGCTGCCATTGGTTATCAGGAATCTTATCTGAAACCGAACTCGGTCTCTCCGACAGGTGTTCGCGGTTTGATGATGCTGACCAATAGCACTGCTAAAGCAATGGGTGTGAGCAATCGTACCGATCCAGCCCAAAGCATTCAGGGTGGTGCCAAGTATTATGATCAAATGCTGAGCCGCTATGAGCATATTCCTTATCCGGATCGCAACTGGTTTGCACTGGTCGCTTATAATATGGGCCCAGGTGCAGTGAATCAGTTACAAAAACGCATTCAGTCACAAGGCAAGAATCCAAATAACTGGGTCAACCTCTATGCCTATCTGGATCAGAATAAAGCCAATAACGGCCGCTATCGTCAGGCAGTACAATATGTAACCCGTATTCGTGCTTATTTGGAACACATCAAGACCACACCACAATTGGTGAATATCTAAGGTCTGATGAGCTGGATTTTATTCTATCCAGCGATAAAAAAAGCTTACCTCAAGGGTAAGCTTTTTTTGTGCTCATTTCAGCTGATGTTCAGCAAAATTAAGCTGTCGTATTTTCAAGTACTTTCTTGAATAGATCTTTTTGTTCCTGACTCGGTTTGGCAGTTTGAAGTGCCATCAATTGAGACATATCACCCTGTACTTTGATTTTACCGGTCATAAATGCCTGCATGGCTGCGGCCATATCAAACTCCAGAAAAACTTTACGTAACGTTTCGCCGTCCATATTCAAAGTCGTTTTGGCATTTGAAGACAAACCTTTTTTAATTGCTCCACCATCTAAAGATAGTTCAGTATTACCTGTAGTGTCCGCTACAACCAAATTAATCGCCAGGTTCGCCAAAGCTGGTGGCAAGTTTAAATCACCAGCTTGCGCAGTAAGTGTTTCTACAGTTGAAAACCAATCATCAGTTAAAAAAGCAGGCATGATCTTTCCTCAAATTATTTGTTCATTTGTGTCGACTATCCAGACGACATCATGTTGAAGCTATTATGCTCGTGCTTTGTTATATCATGATCATTAGCGCAAAGGCTAACGAATTTTGTACGCGTCGTTCAATTTTTGTAGTTCTATTTTTATTTGTTTTTCATACAGACATCAACCCGAAGGCTGATATCTGTGTGCTGAAATTATTCTGCGGCAAAGCCCAGATTGACCATATTAATCCGGCGTTTCTCGCCTTCCAGCGCTTCTTCAGTCGAATAGCTGTCTTTGAAGTCAAATTCGCGCTGGCTGTCCAGCACTTCAAAGTCAAACAATTCACGATCGACCAGCTGTGATGGCGAGACATTTTGCAATGCACCAAAAATACTGTGCAGACGTTTTGGATGTGCCTTATCCCAATCACGTAACATGTCATTGATAATTGCGCGCTGCAGGTTCGCCTGAGAGCCACATAAATTACATGGAATAATTGGAAATTGACGCATTTCTGCATATTTGATGATGTCTTTTTCTTCCACATAAGCCAGTGGACGAATCAGAATGTTCTTTTTGTCAGAAGACAACAGTTTTGGTGGCATGGCCTTCAAGCTGCCGCCATGGAACAGGTTCAGGAAGAAGGTCGCCAGAATATCATCACGGTGATGCCCCAGCGCAACCTTGGTCGCACCAATTTCCTGGGCAAAGCCATACAAAGAGCCACGGCGTAGACGCGAACAGACGGCGCAATAAGTCTTACCTTCCGGGGTCAACTTTTTGGTGATGCTGTAGGTGTCTTTTTCCAGAATGTAATACGGAATGTTATTTTCTTCTAAATAACGTGGTAATACATCTTCCGGGAAGCCTGGCTGTTTCTGATCCAGATTCACCGCCACGACATCAAAGTTGATCGGTGCGATACGCTTGAACTGCAACATGATATCTAACAGGGTGTAACTGTCTTTACCACCTGAAATACACACCATGACCTTATCGCCTTCTTCAATCATTTTGAAGTCACGAATGGCATGTCCGACCTGGCGACGCAGCTTCTTCAACAAACGATAGTAGGCTGAGCTTGTTGGCAGTTCAGGTTTGAAATTAAATCCTTGTTCGGACTCAACTGGCGAGTACATAGACGAGATTCACCCATAAATAAAAATACCGCGCAATTTTAGCCGATTCAGGCCCGCATCGCATCAAAAGAATTTATTTTCATGCAAATGTCATATTAGTTTCATTTTCATGTTTTATTTAGATTGATATATTGAACGTTTCAGTTCAATTAATCAGCAAGATGCCTAGTTTTTGGACTTTTCCACAGTTGTCCACAAAAGTTGTGGATAACTTTGTGGATTGAAACGCACTTGACAAGTTCTTCGTCTCAAAAGATAAGGCTTTTCTTTAAATTGATCACTTTTTAACCAATTTAATTATTAATAAAAATCAACTAGTTAAACCTGTCAACCCTAAGGTTTTAAATTAAATCATATTTTTTTTCTAACTCTAAAATGTAAAAAATGGCTTGCACTTACAAACTCGTTTATAAATGCAGCGTACAAGTCTTTTCATTCCGTAATTTTTTGTTAAACTCATCATTAAATTTTTCTCGATTGTGTTTACCTAATATAAACAATGAAAATAAATTTGTGTGTTTTGGGGTGTCAGGGGATCAGTGCTGTGCTATTGGCGAGTTGTTGCCAGTTGGTCTATGCCGGTCAAACCATTTATCAGTTGCGCGATAGCAATGGCAGCACCTTATTAACCAATAAGAAAAGTCGCTATAACCATCTTCAGGTTGAAAAGAAGACCTATTATCCAGACAGTAATATTCATAGTTATAGCAATTGGGGTTCCAGTGAAGCTTCGGTCTTGCCGAGCTATAGTAGAAATAAAAATGCTTATGATTCGATTATTCGCCAGGCAGCGCAAACCTATGGTGTCTCTGAAGGCCTGATCAAAGCTGTGATGCATACCGAGTCCGGTTTTAATGTACAGGCACGCTCTCCAGTCGGTGCACAAGGCCTGATGCAACTTATGCCGGCGACAGCACGTCGTTTTAATGTCAGCAATGCCTATGACCCGCAGCAGAATATTATGGCTGGGGCCAAATATCTGGCCTGGTTATTGAAACGCTTTAATGGCAATACTACCTTGGCACTGGCAGGTTATAATGCCGGCGAAGGCAATGTGGCCAAATATAAGGGTGTGCCACCTTTTCGTGAAACTCAGGACTATGTCCGCCGTGTCAGCAGCCGTTATCAGAACTTGTACGCACAGGGACTGGGCAGCACCAGTGGTACATATACCGCTTCTTCTGATACTGGTCGTGTCATTGCCAGCTCTGCCAATTATTCAACTGAAACCACGACGGCGTCCAATGTTCAGGCGGCAAAATATCAGCGTCAGATCATTGCACGAGCAGATGGTAGCTTCACTGATGCACCGATGGGTTCTTATGCCACTGCCAATGCGACAGCATCTGCAAAAATATATTTAAGTGAGTAATTTTGAAACAGCTTTGTTTTTAAAGACCTATCTTTCAATATGGACAAAAAACATACTGTCTTTTTGTAGCGAATTGCTATTTTTTTCTTGAAATCTTATCGATTTCACCTCATATTGATTTCAATGATTTACATTCAATAATCAGATTATTTTTCTGTAATAAGAGGATTTCTCAATGATGCGGATTGGTTTGTTCTTGCTAACCAACCTCGCGGTACTGGTTGTAGCTGGCATTATCTTGTCACTCTTCGGTGTCGGTAGTTACCATGGCGCAGGTGGCTTGAATCTAGGCAACCTGTTGGTCATCTGTTTCGTGTTCGGTATGGTTGGCTCAATGATTTCCCTGTTCATGTCTAAATGGATGGCGAAAAAGACCACGGGTACTGAACTGATTGACCCGAATGCACCTCGTAACCAAGCTGAAGCCTGGTTGCTCCATGAAGTTGCACAACTTTCTCAGCGTGCAGGCATTAAAATGCCGGAAGTGGGTATTTTCCCATCTTATCAATCCAATGCCTTTGCCACTGGCTGGAATAAAAACGATGCTTTAGTAGCCGTATCGACTGGTCTGCTTGAGCGTATGAACAAAGACGAGCTTCGTGCAGTATTGGCGCATGAGATTGGTCACGTCGCCAATGGTGATATGGTCACTCTGGCACTGATTCAGGGTGTTGTGAACGCCTTCGTCATGTTCTTCGCACGTGTCGCGGGTGATTTTATTGACCGTAACGTTTTTGGTCGTGAAGAAGGTGAAGCACCGGGTATTGCCTATTTTGTAATTACCATCGTACTGGATATCGTATTCGGTATTCTGGCGTCGTCGATTGTGATGTGGTTCTCCCGTCAGCGTGAGTATCGTGCCGATGAAGCAGGTGCGCGCTTGGCAGGTAAACAGGCTATGATTTCAGCATTATTGCGCTTACAGGCAGAGTCTGAAATGCCAGATGCCATGCCGAAAGAAATGAAAGCATTTGCGATTTCTGCGGGTAAAGAAGAAGGCTTTAGCCTTGCTGCCTTGTTCCAGACGCATCCAAGCATCGAACAACGTGTTGCTGCACTACAACAGCTTGATTGTGCTTAAGTAATACTATTCATTGATTGAAAAAAGCCTGCACTTGCAGGCTTTTTTATTGGATTCAATTATTCATTATTTATATAGGCCTTTATGCGCTAATCCACTGATACAACGCCATCGCACCCCACCCAATCGCAAAAACAAATAGAATCAGGAACAAGGCGCCTAAAATATCCGGGATATGAATCCAGATCCAGGCCACTACAGGATTGCACCAAAATACAGACTGCTGCTGTTTGCGTTCCAGGCTTTCATGCAAAAAAGGGTGTACCACATGTCGATCACTGTGAATCTGATATTCTTCACGAATATGAACATGCACCACATCAAGCGCCTTGCGACTGGGACGAATAAAAATATCAAAAATGGTGCCTGCCACTGGAATAAATCCAACCACCGCATCCATCACCGCCAGTTTCATGACCGGATTCAGCTTGGCACTCGGCACCCCAATCTGTTTGGCCTTATGAATGGCATAACAGGTCAATACAAAACCGGCGATATCTCCAGCGACCGGAATCGTACTCAGCGCGGCATCTGCCCCTACCCCTTGCTTGGTAAATGGAATACGTACCACTGAATCCATCATGTTGGCAAACTTGGCCAGATCACGTTCCAGACGAATGACCTCTTGTTGACTCAGTTTTGTTTTTTGTCCAGGCTCAGGCATATGTGATTCCAAAAATAGGGCTGACTTTCATCAGCATAAATTATTTTGAGACCAAAGTTGTAGCAATCTGTGAATTAAAACAATAATTTGGAAGCAACAAATAGATAAATAATCACACCGGTGGCATCACAAATAGAGGTCACCAAAGGTGCAGAGGCACTGGCCGGATCCATCTTAAACTTGTTCAGAATAAAAGGCAGACTCATGCCGATCAGGCAGCCCATCAGCACAATGCCGAGCATACTGATCGCCAGAACCACAGCCACCATGATATCCCCTCGGACATAACCCAACACCGAGACAGCCAGTGCCATGGTGCCACCCAGACACAACGCCACCAAGGTTTCCCGGCTGAGCAGGCTAAACCAGTCTCTAAACTCTACATCACCGGTGGCCAAAGCACGCACCATCAAGGTCGCCGACTGCGAGCCGGCATTACCACCACTGCCCACCAGCAATGGCAGAAAAAAAACCAGAACAATATGCGCGGCAATGGTCTCTTCATAATGTGCAATGCCAATGCCGGACAATAGACTGCCAAAGACCAGAATCACCAGCCAAGATACGCGCTTCTGGTACAATGTAAAAATAGGCGCAGTTTTTAAACTTAACTCAGTTAAGGGCTCAACCGCCCCTGACTTTAAAATATCCTCGGTGGTTTCGGCTTCCATGATGTCCATGGCATCATCATAAGTGACAATTCCAAGAATTTTTTTATGCTCATCGACAATCGGCAAAGCCATAAAATCATAATAGGTTAAAGTTTTTGCGACGTCTTCTTGGTCATCCCCAATCTTGGCGTAAATCACATCTCTTTGCATGATCTCGGCAATGCTGGTTTCAGGACTGGCCTGAATCATCTGCCTTAAAGAGACTACCCCGATCAGCTGGTCCTGCTCATCAACAATATAAATCAGATACAGGGTTTCCTGATCTGCGGCCACCACACGCAACATTTGGATAGCGTCATGAATCGACAGATCCTGATGCAAAGAAACAAAACTGGAGCTCATCAGCGCACCAGCAGTCCCTTCAGGATAAATCGCCAGATCTTTTAGGGTTTGCCGACTCGCTTCGGACAATTTTGCCATGAGCTGCTGCTGCAGCTGTGGAGAACATCGTTTATAAACATCGACAAAGTTGTCCGAATCGAGCGCATTTAAAATCGCAATAATCTGTGCGACCGGTAATTGCTCAGCCAGACTGACTTGTTGGCTGAGTGGCATAAACTCGAATACCCGGCTCGGTTCTTTGAGTTCCTGAAAAATCCGGATCTGTTCTTCTAACTTCAAACCTTTTAAAATACTGGCCTGATCGGCGACATTCAGCTCATTTAATAAGCCAATCGCCATAGCATGGTGTTCAGAACGGATCTGTTGTTGAATATGCTGTATTTTTTCTGAAATTTTCGGCATAGGCAGTCCATGGTTATAAGCGCAAAGGCGTGGATTTTAGCATCATCCTCCGAACATTACCCCTGCTCTCAGTGCATCTAAATCATCACAGCCGGATTGAGTCAGGCTATGGATTGTTTTTCTGAGCGCACGATCATGAATCAACCGGTTCTTTTTTAGCCATTAAATTTCGAATCATCACATACATAAAGGGAATAAAAATTAGCACCAGCACGGTTCCGAAAATTACGCCGCCGAATACACTGACACCAATTTCCTGACGGCTTACCGCGCCTGCTCCCGTGGCAAAGACCAAAGGTAAAATTCCGGCGCCAAAAGCCAAGGAAGTCATCAGGATCGGACGCAGACGCAGGGAAGCACCTTCCAATGCTGCCTCCACCACCGATTTTCCCTGTTGCTGTGCCAGCGAAGCAAATTCCACAATCAGAATGGCATTCTTACAGGACAAGCCAATGGTGGTCAGCAAGGCAATCTGGAAATAGATATCATTCGGGAAGCCAGCCAAATAACTGAAAATAATATTGCCGCCAATACCAAGAGGAATTGCTGACATTACCGCCGTTGGAATACTCCAGCTTTCATACAATGCGGCCAGACACAGGAAAATAAAACCTATCGAAATCAGATACAGCCAGATGGCCTGATTATTGGACTGTTTTTCTTCAAAGGATAAACCGCTCCAGACCACATCTACACCGTCCTGTTCAGCAATCAGCGCCTCTACATCCTGCATGGCCTGACCGGAGCTGCTGCCTTGAGCCCGATCTGCTTCCATCTGTAGTGCGGTATAGCCCATGAAACGGTTGACCACTTCCGGACCACCACTCCAGTCCACTTGCGAGAAGTTACTAAAAGGCACCATTTGATTCTGGTCATTGCGGACATGCCATTGTGCCAGATCTTCCGGCTTGGAACGAAATTCGGCATCGCCCTGCATGATCACCCGTTTAATCCGGCCGCGATCAATAAAGTCATTGATATAACTGCCACCCCAAGCGCTAGATAAGGTGCTGTTAATTGCCGTTTGGGTCAGACCATTGGCCATGGCCTGTTTTTGGTCAATATTGACGCGTAGTTCGGCTTTTTCAGGATTAGAACGTTTACCCAGATTTTCAAAGCTTGCATAATTGCCAGCCTGAGCTTCCAGTGCCTGAAATTGCTGTTCCAGATACTGCCGGCCATTACCATTGATATCCCGAATCCAGAAATCCAGACCATCGGTTTGTCCCAGACCATTGACTGACGCGGGCATGGATACGTTGATTTGTGCATTAGGGTTACTTTGAAAATGCTTCAAAGCCCGTTCACGAATCGCGGGTGCGGTATTGTCCTGACCGGCACGTTCATTCCAGTGTTTTAATGCCACAAAACCGGTGGCCAGATTCTGGCCAGTTCCCGAGAAATTGCGGCCATAACGAATCATCACCAGACTGACATTGGCCTGTTCCTGATCCAGAAAATATTTACGGACCTCTTCTCCGACCTGAATGGTATTTTTCATCGGAGCACCTTCCTGCACTTTGATTTGCAGGCTTAAAATCCCCTGATCTTCACTCGGCAAAAAACTGGTTGGCAAAGCACGGTAAAACAGTGCAAAGACACAGATCAAGCCGGCAAAAAGCAGTAAACAAATGACCTGATGCTGAATCGTGACTTTGGAAAGATGCAGATAACGATGCTTTAAATGATCCAGCTTCTGGTTAAACCATGCCGCCCATTTTGCCGGTTTCGGATTCGGTTTCAGAATGAGCGCACACAGTGCTGGGGTTAGAATCAAGGCCACCAATAAGGATAAGGACATGGCCGCAACCAAAGTGATGGAGAACTGTCGGTAGATCACCCCGGTAGAACCGCCAAAGAACGCCATCGGAATAAAGACTGCGGTTAGAACTAAGGTAATTCCGACCAATGCCCCACTAATTTCCTGCATGGACTCTAACGCCGCCTCTTTGGCAGACAAATGCTGTTCATGCATCAGCCGTTCCACGTTTTCTACCACCACAATCGCATCATCAACCAATAGTCCAATAGCCAGAACCAAAGCGAATAAAGTTAAGGTATTGATACTCATGCCCAGTGCATAAAGCACCGCCATGGTTCCCAAAATCACCACCGGCACCGTTACGGTAGGAATCAAAGTAGCACGCCAGTTCTGCAAGAAAATGAACATCACCATGATAACCAGAATGATCGCTTCGATCAGGGTTTTGACCACCTCTTTAATCGACTCTTGTACAAAGGGTGTATTGTCTCGTGGGTAGGCAATTTTATAGCCTTCGGGTAATTGCTGGGAAATACGGGCAACTTCAGCTTTAATCAAGTTTGAGGTGGCAATGGCATTGGCACCTGAGGCCAGAGAAATTCCAAGACCTGCCGAAGGATAACCATTATTGGTGCTATAAGACTGATAACTTTCAGCACCAAGTTCGACCCGTGCAATATCTTTTAAATAAATAAAACTACCGGCACGATCCGATTTGACAATAATATTCTGGAATTCTTCAACGGTTTTTAGACGGGAACCCGAGGTGACTTTAGCATTCAGGTATTGTTCATCCACTGCCGGCAAATCCCCAATCGCGCCCGCAGCCACCTGAGTATTCTGAGCTTCAATGGCGGCACGAACATCGCTTGGCATCAGCTTATACTGTTTGAGTTTTCCTGGATCCAGCCAGATCCGCATCGCATATTGAGAACCAAAAACATCGACTTCACCAATGCCTTCAATCCGGGAAATGTCCTGCTCCAGATGTGTCATCAAGTAATCAGAAAGTTCAATATTGTTACTGCGGCCGGACTCATCATACAGGCTGATCACCATATGGGTATCGCCGAGAGATTTAAACACGTTAACGCCCTGGCGTTGGACATCTTCCGGTAAACGGTTCAATACCCCATTAATCGCATTTTGTACCTGAACCTGTGCTGTATCGGGGTCGGTACCATTTTCAAAGCTGATGCTGACCCGGCTGCGCCCTGAAGAATCACTACTCGAACTAAAATACAGTAAATGGTCAATCCCTTTAATCTGCTGCTCCAGCACCTGGGTCACGCTTTCTTCCACAGTTTCCGCAGAAGCGCCACTATAGGTTGCTGCCACCGTTATCCGTGGCGGGGCAATATCCGGATAACGTTCCACTGGCAGGTTCATCACTGCGAACAGGCCAATCGCCATCACGACAATCGCCAATACCCCAGCAAAGATCGGGCGGTGGATAAAAAATTTAGACAGCATAAGTCCGAGTCACTTTTTAATTAAATAGGGATGAATTTAGACCAAATACGAGCAAGCTATATCTAAGTATTCAGTGACATAGCAGTAAAATGCAAGAATTAAACACATAATAACTGTGATAAAAACCAATCATGGAGAAATTATGGATGATCTTACTTGAATACTTTCTTGAGGTTGCCATTTCCTATTTATTAATAGCATTTTTCCAAATAAAAAACCCTGCAGATGCAGGGTTTTTTGGTGAATCAATTCAGCAGATTAAGCACTGAACTGGTTCATTGTGTTTTTAGCGTCATCACCAGCTTTCAATGCATTGTCACCAGCGAAGATTTCTTTGTGGTCATCACCGATGTCAGAACCAGCCATTGCCTGGTGTTTAACACATGCGATACCGCCGCGGATTTCTTTACGTTGTACGCCAGCAACATAAGCCAACATGCCTTCAGAACCGAAGTAACCTTGAGCAAGTTCATGCGTAGAAAGTGCAGCTGTGTGGTAAGTCGGAAGTGTGATCAAGTGATGGAACACACCCGCTTCACGCGCAGCATCTGCTTGGAAGGTACGAACTTTTTCGTCAGCTTCAGCAGCCAGTTCAGTTGCATCGTACTCAGCGCTCATTAACTTAGCACGGTCGTAAGCAGAAACGTCTTTACCTTCAGCAACCCAACGGTCATACGCTTGTTGACGGAAGTTAAGCGTCCAGTTGAATGAAGGTGAGTTGTTGTATACAAGTTTCGCATTTGGAACTGTTTCTTTCACACGGTTTACCATGTGAGCGATTTCAGCAACGTTTGGTGTCGCAGTTTCGATCCAAAGAAGATCCGCACCATTTTGCAAGCTGGTTACACAGTCAAGTACAACGCGGTCAATTTGCGTGCCTTCACGGAACTGGTACAAGCCAGAAGCAAGACGTTTAGGACGGTGAAGTTTGCCATCACGTTTGATCAGGATTTCATCTTCTTGTGCATCAGCGATATCAATTTCAGATGTTTCCAAGTAGCTGATATATTGAGAAGCGATGTCGCCTGGCTCTTTAACCACTGGGATTTTTTGAGTCAGGTCAGCGCCTTCAGAGTCAGTACGTGCAACGATGATACCGTCGTCAAGACCCATTTCAAGGAATGCATAGCGAAGTGCGTGGATTTTCGCGATGAAGTCTTCGTGTGGCACAGTTACTTTACCAGCTTGGTGACCACATTGTTTCGCGTCAGACACCTGGTTTTCGATTTGTAGTGCACATGCACCCGCTTCGATCATTTTCTTAGCTAAAAGATAAGTCGCTTCTTCGTTACCGAAACCCGCATCGATGTCCGCAATAATTGGCACAACGTGAGTCTGGAAGTTGTCGATTTGTGAAGTCAATTCAGCTGCTTTAGCAGTATCGCCTGCTTCTTGTGCTTTTTTAAGTGCACGGAACAAGTCGTTCAATTCTTTCGCGTCAGCTTGACGTAAGAATGTGTAGATTTCTTCGATCAATGCAGGAACAGAAGTTTTTTCGTGCATAGATTGGTCAGGAAGTGGACCAAATTCTGAACGAAGTGCTGCAACCATCCAACCAGAAAGGTAAATGTAGCGACGTTCAGTCGTACCGAAGTATTTTTTGTTCGCAATCATTTTTTGTTGTGCGATGAAACCATGCCAGCAACCTAATGATTGAGTGTATTTGCTAGAGTCTGCATCATAAGCAGCCATATCACGACGCATAATTGCCGCGGTATATTTCGCAATGTCTAAACCAGTTTTGAAACGGTTTTGGATTTGCATACGCGCAGCATCTTCAGGACTGATGTCTGCCCAAGTGTTACCGAATTTCGCTTTCAATTCGCGGATTGCATCAATCGCTGTTTGGTATGTAGTCATGATATTTTCCTGTAATAATATTAGGATTTTTCTGCAACGAACCGTTCAAATCACACCCTCAGTAACTTGTTTAGATTTTCGCCGGTCCGTTGGGATAGCTAAAGATTAGTGGGCTTATGAAAATTAATCCAATAGTCTGCAAGAATCTTCAGTATTTATTTAAAAAATGAGTAGATGAAAGTCTTAGTATAATCCTGTGATGTTAAAATAAGATATTGTTTTATTTTATATTTTACTAAAATAAAATTGATCGTTTTTCCTTCAGACTGCTTAAAAATACTTCATTAGACTTAAGTCTGGGCTTGGCTCAAATCCACTTTTATTAAAAAATAATCATGATTTTGAATTATTTCTTAGGCTGAAGCATTTATCAAGATAGCATACTTTTCACGCAATTATTCACGCACTCACACCTGTATTTTTAAAGTTTAAAGCTTGGTTATGGAGCTGTTGATCTGCATACATGAAAATACTGAATCTTTGCTTAGCCCGTGCTTCTACTCAGTCGAATAAAATCGTTAATTATTCAGCTTAAACCTGCATAAATTCCCTAGATTTTATCTGCTTTATCATGGCTTTTTTTTCATCGGCGCTTTACACAAAGCCCGGCAGTTATGGCATAATCAGCATAATTTCTTGTATTTATTCTCGGTATTTCTTTTATGAATCTGGAGCGGGTCGATCTCAATCTATTAATTTATCTTGATGTACTTCTTCGCGAAAAAAATGTCACCCGTGCAGCCGAACAATTGGGCGTTACCCAGCCTGCCATGAGTAATATTTTACGCCGATTACGCAATTTATTTAATGATCCTCTCCTGATCCGTTCTTCTGAAGGCATGACACCCACAGAACGTGCACTTGAGTTACAGCCACGTATCCGGGATGCGCTGGCTGACTTGTCCATGATTCTGGAACCGCGTACCGAGTTCCGTCCTTATACGTCAAATCGTGTCTTCCGGATTATGACCTCGGATTATGCCGAAGCGACGCTGGTTCCTCGGCTGGTCAAAGCCTTACGTTCAGAAGCACCGAACGTGGTCTTGGACTTTCTAACCCCGAGTGATGTGTCTTATCGTGACATGGAACAAGGCAAAGTTGATCTGGCGATTAACCGTTTTAATGAAATACCGCAAAGTTTTCATCAGGTTCTGGTCTGGCGTGACAGTTTTTCCTGTTTATTAAACAATAAACACCCCGCTGCAACCAACCTGAACTTAAAAAGCTATCTGGATGCACAGCATATCTGGGTCTCTAAAACCGGTATGGGTGTCGGCTTTGGGGTCAACCCGGAGAAACAGGCCGGTTTAGGCTGGATCGATCAGGCTTTGGAACGTATTGGCCAGAAACGTAAAATCTCGGTCTTTACCCGTCATTATCAAATGCCAGGTTTATTGGCCTCCAATGTCGATCTGGTGGCAACCCTGCCTTCACGGATCGCACGCCTGCAAGCCAAGAATCATAATTTAATTCTGAAAGATCCACCATTTTATATTCCCGAATTTGAACTCAAAATGGCATGGTGCCCTCTATTGCATCATCACCCTGCACATCGCTGGTTACGTCAGCTGATTTTGTATGTTGCGCGTCAAATGATTGAGGAAGAAAATCGTGAATTCCTGAGCAATAATTCTCAATTTTCACACTATTAAACTCAAATTCTTCTAAATTCTTATTTTTTAAGATTATACTTTGAAGGCTTGAGAGGTAGTTTTTACACCTCAAGCCTTTTTTTGTGTTAAAAATATCCCAAGATACTATTCATCCACAGGTGGATTTGTGAGCCTCTTACAAAATATCGTGATTATCTTAATACTCATCGCGGGGGCCGGTTTTTTATCTTTAACAGAAATCGCCCTCGCAGGTGCCCGTAAAGTCAAACTGAAAATTCTGGCTGAATCGGGTGAACATCGCGCTCAAAAAGTTTTAGATCTACAAGAAAATTCTGCTGACTTCTTTGCAGCCTCTCAAATCGGTTTAAATGCAGTCGCCATTCTTGGCGGTATTTTAGGTGAAGGAGCCTTCCGTCCTTATATTTTTAATTTTGTTTCCCGCTTTTACCAGGGTCCTTGGGCTGAAAATATTAGCTTTGCACTTTCCTTTACTGTCGTCACTTCTTTATTTATTCTATTTGCAGACTTGATGCCGAAACGTCTGGCCATGATTGCGCCAGAAAAGATCGCAGTCTCGGTCATTGAACCCATTCAGATTTTCATTAAAGTCTGTAAGCCTTTGGCCTGGCTCATTAATGTTATTGCCAACATGCTGTTCCGTCTGTTTAAAGTAAATACCATTCGTGATGATAATATTACCTTTGATGATATTTCCGCAGTGATGGATGCAGGTGCACAGGCTGGCGTACTGCAAAAACAGGAACATCATTTCATTGAAAATGTATTCGAGCTGGAAGAGCGTAATGTACCTTCGAGTATGACTACCCGTGAGAATGTGGTGTTCTTTACCCTAAATGAACCAGAAGAAAGTATTCGGCAAAAGCTGGCGGAATATCCCTATTCCAAGTTTCTGGTGTGTAGCAATGACATCGACAGTGTGATTGGTTATGTCGATGCCAAAGATATTCTGGTGCGGATTCTGAATAACCAGTCGCTGCTACAGTTAAATGAAAATACCATCCGTAATGTCCTGACCATTCCGGATACTTTAACTTTATCGGAAGTTCTGGACCGTTTTCGCTCGACCAAGGAAAAATTTGCCGTCGTCATTAATGAATATGCGCTGGTGGTTGGGGTGATTACCCTCTCCGACATTATGATTACCGTGATGGGCGACTGGGTGACACCAATTGAAGCCGATCAGCAAATTATTAAGCGTGACAATAATTCCTGGTTGATTGAAGGCAGCACGCCAATTGAAGACATGAAACATGCGCTTGAAATCGACTCAATGCCAGATGAGGAAAATTACGAAACACTGGCTGGTTTTATGATGTTCAAGCTGCGTAAAATTCCGCGTCCTGCCGATACCGTCATTCATGCCGGTTATAAATTTGAAGTCGTCGATGTCGATCATTTCAAGATTGACCAGTTGCTGGTGACTCGGATCATTGAAATCAATCCATTAATTCAGGAAGAATCAGAATAATCTGATTCTTCTTCTATTTTAAAATAAAAATCATAAGGATAGAGTGATGTCCATTTCTGCGCTATTGGCTTGTTTTAGTTTTTATTCAGGACTGTATTTAATCTATTTCTTTTTTGCTCAACAACAAAATCCGCTGTTTTTGTTTTTAGCGATCATTTTATTGATTTTTGCTTGCATCATTACCCCTTATGGTTACCAGCGTCACCGTGGCCATTATGACCGAACCATGAGTTGGGGACAGTATTTAGCCATACCTTTGATTTTATGGGGACGACTATTTATCGTTCCTATCAGTTTTATTTTAAGTTTGTTTTATTCAAACCAGTAAATTCAATCATAAAAAAGCACCTAACGGTGCTTTTTTACATCTATTGAGGTGCTTAGATCTTTGTTAACAATGCATCTAAAACAGCTTGATAGTGAATCTGGATATCATCTTCTAGAATCTTGTAAGCATTGTCGAACTGCACCATAGGCCAGCCTTCTTTCCAGAATGGGAAAATATTATGCAGGTCATGGGTAACAATCGCGTCTTCACGCACAATTGCTTGGGCAATTTGTGACAGTACCTGTGCAGTTTCAGCACCATCAATCGCCATATAATCAATTCCGCGCGCTTTTAAAATACGGACGCGGTCTTTTTTATAACGGATTTTTTTGATTTGTGCCGTATTCAGGCCCAAAGCCAAAGATACCGCTTCGACAAATTTGTCTTCAAATGACTGATTCAATGCCACTAACGCTTCTTTATGCGCTTCCTGACGACCAGCTTTACCACCCTGACGAATCACTTCTTTCGCCTCAGTATTTAGTTCATCCTTTTTCATGCTTTGCAGGATGTCTAAAATTTCGATGTCGCTTAACGCCTCAGGAGATTGATCAGTCATAAACTGTCCTTAAAAAAATAAATCTTGAATCGGCTATTTTCGCATAATTCGTGGCTAAAAAACTAAAATCTTCGTGATTAAAGCAATGATAAGCGCTGAAAATGGATTTGTCCTGTGATTCTGCGTCAAATCGACTATAGTGCCTGTGTCTATTTCTGAATCAATCTCTGGATGATGCCCACTACCCAAGTGACTTTGTTGCTGCAGCAACTTCAACAACAGTATCCGACTGCATTTAAAGGCAATTACCTGTTCTATAGCCAGATCAAAATCCGTGGGATCTGGGATAAAGCCAAGCTTTTGATTCCCTGGGTCTTGGCGGCCATGATTTTTATTCCCGTCAGTTTGATGTTCGGTGACGTCATAAAGCAATCTTTTGTGCAAGTGAGCGAATTTCAGGCGCAAAGTTATGCCATTTTGGCGATACTGTTGTTCCTGATGTTGAGTCTCACCTTAATTCTGCAACAGGTTCAGCATTCTTCTTATTCGCTATATCAGTTATTACGCCATACCCCAATCAAGATGGCTGTGGTGATTATACTACAAACCTTAAATCTGTTTTTTGTACAAAGTAGCCTGCTGATGTGGAGTTTATTCTTTTTTGGAGTCAGCTTTGGCTTTATCCGTTTTTATCGGGAAAACTTGTTCCGGGAAAACAGCCAAAATACTGAACATTATCAGTTGCAACAATTACGTAGAATCTGCTTCTGGGCTTATAAACAGACCTGTATGCTTCGACTAAAATTACGTTTTTGTTCAAACAATCATCCTCAGCATGCCGAACTAAAACAGCAATTAAATCACTATGCCGAGTTATATATCCAACTGCTGAAACATGAGCATCAATACTGTAAAACCATCAAGCATCTGGATGTCGACAGTTATCTGGACGAGAACTCATAGTTCGCTCTATTATTTTGATTAGCCATCTTGAATATTTCTAATAAGGGGCTTAAAAACAGATTGATCTGCTAATTTTTTAGAGAGAAGCCACGGAATTGCTTGAAAAGAAAGCAATCATTTAGAAATGTGCTTGCCAAGCTTTATTTCGTCCTCTATTATTGCGCACATGCCCGAGTGGTGAAATCGGTAGACACAGGGGATTTAAAATCCCCCGCCCACAAAGCGTGCCAGTTCGAGTCTGGCCTCGGGCACCATTTTAATCTTTATTAAAATGGTGCAATAGAAAACCCAGCATTAGGCTGGTTTTTTTGTGCCTGAATTTTATTCTTTTAGCGCGAAATCCTCATGTCAGAATTAAAATACTTCGATCTCGCCACATTACAATTACGCCATCCAGACGCTTTTTTCCTGAAGCTGCGTTATAGCCGCTTCAAATTTAATGCCCTGCAAAATCTCCAGTTTGTGATCGCGATTAATTTACTGTCTCTTTTAATCTGCGTGGCCTGTAGCATCAGCTCAGTACTTCTGGAATATTATTTTTTCAAGAATGCCACGATCGCCTTTAATGTCACCTTGATCATGTTAATGGCCCTGCTTTATCCCTATATCTGGTATGCACAATATCAGGCGCAATTCAGCTCCAAAGCCTATAGTCAGCGCTTGCAGAACTGTCTGTATCTGCAAATTCCGATTTTTCTGGTTTTATTGCTGAATCTGTATGTAGTTCATTCAGATATGCTGGTGATCATCAGCATGATCATTTTAGCGCTTTCCTCTTTTGGCGCTGTCACCTTAGAACCTTTATTTAAAAGTTCTTGTAGTGCAATTGATCAGATCAAACTGCAAAAACTGCGGCAGCTGGCCTTTTGGGCCTATCAACAGTCCAGATCCAAAACACCGCAACCGATTCAGGACCAGTCAAATCTGCAGGCTTATTACCAGAATCTTTATCAGCAATGCATGCATGAGGAGCAAAAATTACTCAGCTCGATTCGCTTTAAAAGTTTTAAAGACTATTTCTACAAATAATAAAAAACCCTGCAGTAGCAGGGTTTTATCGATCACCATTCACGATTGGTAATCAGCTCTTCCATTTCAATCTCGAACAACCCGTGCTCTTGCACCACCATCATCATGGCTTCGGCAATATAATCTGCAGCGGTATCATCCAGAGATGAATCCAGATCTTCAAACTGCGGTTTCATGGCATTAATATCAGCAACGGTCAGATGGGCAAGCTGGTAAATTTCTTGATCTGACAAAGCTGATTTAGCGACTTTTTGGGCAAAATGTTCGATGTGCTGTTTGATTTCAGCAACCAGAATATCGGGATAATACGCATCATCGAACATGGGGAGAAGTAAATCTGCAAACATTACAGGCACTCTAAAAGATGACAATTTAATCTAAGCGTGCCTATATAGCACATTGTTGCCTGAAAGCCAAACAACATTGCCAGATGCTTACTCTCCCGCCATCAATGTCTACGCCATCTGCATGGCTTGCCAGACTCTAATCGCATCCGCTGTCGCTTTCACATCATGTGCCCGTACCATACAGGCGCCCTGCTGAATACTGAGCAAATGTGCTGTTGCCGAACCCACCGCACGCGCCTGTGGTTCTGCGCCATCTAAGACAGCCCCAATAAAGCGTTTACGTGATAAGGCAGATAAAATCGGATAACCCATTTCTGTCAATTTATAAAATTCTTGAAGCAGCTTGAGATTTTGCTGAGCATTCTTGGCAAAACCAAACCCCGGATCAATCATGATATTTTCGGCTTTTACTCCTACATCCAAGGCATCCTGAACACGTTGAGATAGTTCGCCAATCACCTCGGTAGTGACATCCTCATATTGATCCAGATTGTTCATGGTGGTCGGCTCACCACGCATATGCATAATGATTACCGGAATATTTAATTCAGCGGCCGTTACTAAGGCATTGGGGCGGGTCAACGCACGGACGTCATTCCAGATATGCGCTCCGGCCTGAACCGCTGCACGAATCACTTCTGGTTGTGAAGTATCAATCGAGAGAACAACATCATGTTTTGCTAAGGCTTCAACCACAGGCACCACGCGGCGGATCTCTTCCTCTACGTCTACCACAGCGGCACCCGGACGGGTCGATTCCCCGCCGATATCA
The DNA here is from genome assembly GCF_013420445.1 of Acinetobacter sp. YH01006. Taxonomy (NCBI): domain Bacteria; kingdom Pseudomonadati; phylum Pseudomonadota; class Gammaproteobacteria; order Moraxellales; family Moraxellaceae; genus Acinetobacter; species Acinetobacter sp. YH01006. The sequence continues at coordinate 102,010 of NZ_VOYB01000004.1, forward strand.
ATTACGGTCGCACCTTCAGCCATCATCTCCAGCGCACGTGCAACTGCATCTTCTTTTTGATTATGCCGACCACCATCACTAAATGAGTCGGGGGTGACATTGAGAATTCCCATCACATGCGGCTGAGATAAGTCCAGTTTTAACTCACCAAATGTCCATACATGTGGTCGTAAAGGCATCAGCTGCATGTTTCCATTCTCGTTCACAATAATTCGAATATTGTCTTATGGATAGAGCAATAAAGCAAAGCTCGATAAGACATTTGCCCATTAGTTTTGAGTTAAATATAGCATTCAGAAAATTATCATAAAAATGACTGACATAAAAAAACCACCCAAAGGTGGTTTTTTATTTAACTTAGTTGGCTGGCAATGGCGGTGGCGTCAACGGGCCATCATCTGGGGTTACATCAATCACAGGATTTTCTGCAACATAGACTTTTGGCGGCTGAGGTTCACGACCTTCCATGATGTCACGGATTTGATCACGATCAATAGTTTCCCATTCCATCAAGGCTTTGACCATCGCATGGGCAACATCTTTTTTACTTTCCAAGATATCGCGTGCGACTTTATATTGCTCATCCAGAATTCGGCGGATTTCACGATCGACTTCTAACTGGGTCGTTTCAGAAATACTGCGGCTACCAATACTGCCCATAAACGATTGCTGTGCATCTTCTTCATAGACCATGACGCCCATTTTGTCAGACATACCGTATTTGGTCACCATCGCACGTGCCATTTTAGTTGCACGTTCGAAGTCATTTGACGCGCCGGTCGACATCTGGTTAATGAATACTTCTTCAGCAATACGGCCACCAAACAAAATCGAAAGTTCATTCAACATTTTGTCTTTATAATGGCTAGTCTGGTCAAATTCAGGCAGCTGCCAGGTGACACCTAAAGCCCAGCCACGCGGCATGATCGTTACTTTATGCACAGGATCTGTACCTGGCAAGCTTTCAGCAACAATCGCATGACCTGCTTCATGATAAGCCGTCGCGCGACGCTCTTCATCACGCAGCACCATCGACTTACGCTCAGGACCCATATACAGTTTGTCTTTTGCATCTTCGAAGTCATGCATATCGACAGTGTTCTTGTTACGGCGTGCAGCGAATAAAGCCGCTTCATTCACCAGGTTAGCCAATTGCGCACCCGAGAAGCCTGGTGTGCCACGCGCAAGTACTTTAACGTCGACCCCTGTGACTGAAGGCAATTTCTTCAAATGCACATTCAGGATTTGTTCACGACCCTTAATGTCTGGCAAGCCAACCACAACCTGACGGTCAAAACGACCCGGACGAAGTAAAGCTTTATCCAGTACATCGGCACGGTTCGTCGCAGCAATCACGATAATACCTTCATTGCCTTCAAAGCCGTCCATTTCCACCAGCATCTGGTTCAGCGTCTGCTCACGTTCATCGTGACCACCGCCTGTACCTGAGCCACGGTGACGACCGACTGCATCAATCTCATCAATAAAGATGATACATGGTGCATGACGTTTTGCCTGTTCGAACATGTCACGCACACGCGATGCACCAACACCCACAAACATTTCCACGAAGTCAGAACCTGAAATACTAAAGAATGGCACTTTAGCTTCACCGGCAATGGCTTTGGCAAGCAAGGTTTTACCTGTACCTGGAGGACCGACCATCAAAACACCACGTGGAATACTTGCACCGAGACGTTTAAATTTCGTTGGGTCTTTCAGGAAGTCGACAATTTCAACCACTTCTTGCTTGGCTTCATCACAACCGGCAACATCGACGAAAGTGACTTTAATCTGGTCTTCAGACAACATTTTGGCTTTAGACTTACCAAAACTCATTGGGCCGTTTTTACCACCTGCACCGCCACCCATGTTGCGCATAAAGAACATGAATAACAAAATGATTAAAAGCACAGGGAAACTTGCAATAAGCAACTGCATGAGCAAGCCTTGACGTTGTGGTGCTTCACCTTCGACCACAACATTATTTTTAATGAGGCTTGGCATCAGCTCAGGATCCTGAACTGCCGGACGAATACTTTCAAACTCTGAACCGTTTGATTTTTCGCCACGAATTCTTTCGCCGTCAATAACAACTTGTTTAATTTGGCCAGCATTGACCGCGGCAACAAACTCTGAGTAGTTCATTGTAGTCGGTTGATTGCGGTCACTGACGTTGCTGAAGATTAACACCAGCACACCCAGTATTACGAGCCACAATACGGCATTCTTAAAAAGATCGCTCAAAGCTTTATTCCCATTCCAATCTAATTTGATCATGCCCTGTTCAGGGTGACCTTAATACTTAAGCTGTAAATTAACTTACAATTATCTGAAAACGTACAAAATGCACAATTTTTAACGACTTGGCAAGTAGACTTATTTTAAAGCCTTCTTGCGTCCCTGCCCGATCAGGAAAACTTCTTTAGAGCGAGCACGTGATGCCAAGGGTTTAGATGTTTTCAGAATATCAAAACTATCAACCACTTGCTTACGGAATTCATCAAAACCTGAGCCTTGGAAAACTTTTACCACAAATTGACCTTTGGGGCCTAGCACCTTATTGGCAAAATCCAGTGCAAGTTCACACAAGTAAATCTGACGCGGTTGATCTACAGCCTTATTACCTGATGTATTGGGGGCCATATCTGAAATTACAACGTCTACAGTACGACCATCTAAAATTTCTAGCAGTTTTTGGAAAACTTCTTCTTCACGGAAGTCACCTTGCAGAAAAGTGACATCTGGTAAAGCATCCATTGGTAAAATATCAGATGCAATCAATAAACCCTTATCGCCAACAAGTTTACCAGCAATCTGTGACCAGCTGCCTGGCGCTGCGCCTAGGTCGACCACAGTCATACCAGGTTTAATGATTTTATACTTTTCTTGCATTTCTAAGAGCTTATATGCTGCACGCGCACGATAGCCTTCCTTTTGTGCCTTTTTTACATAAGGATCGTCTAAATGCTCTCTCATCCAATCACGACTACTTTTAGATAACTTTTGGTTGGTAATGCGTGTAGCCATAACTCTCTAAATAAAAAAATGTCTTATTATTAATTGTACGTGAAAAAGACTTATTTTGCAGTATACATGTGTATCTAAATCTAAGGCTTTTGCTCTCTCCGTGGACAGATTGAATATGATTATTTCCTGATAATTTACAGCGTTTATTTTTTGCTTTTGCTATACTAAGCCGTTTTAAAATTCAGGTTATCTCTCATGGCGGCTTTATCTATTCAGGAACGTAAGCGTTTACGTCAAATCGGACATACACTTAACCCAGTCGTGATGCTAGGTGACAAAGGTCTGACGGAAAATGTCATCGAAGAATTAGCGCGTGCTTTAAACGATCACGAACTGATTAAAGTTAAAATTGTCGCTGAAGATCGTGAAGCGCGTGCAGCGCTGATTGCTGAAATTTCAGAAGCGACTGGTGCTGAAGTGGTTCAAACTATTGGTAAAATTGCACTTCTTTATAAGAAAGCGGCAAAACAGAACCAAAAATTGTCCAATCTTGTTCGTTTCGCTCATTTGTCTAACTAAGTACAGGACTTATGGCAAGTTACGAACTTAGCGCATTTGATCGCCGTTTTCAGGCCATCTCTCTGGTTGCTGCCATTGAACAGCAAGGTCCATGTAGTTTAAATGTGGGCTTCTGGATCCGCGATCCCAATCATTACATCCTGTGGCCAGACATGGTAGCTGCACATCCCCGTCAGGATTTTTTGTGGGAACAGACCTGCTTTGAAATTTTTATTGGGGTTCAGGGCGAAGATTTTTATCGTGAGATCAATCTTTCCCCGTCTCAGGCCTGGCAGGCTTATCAATTTGAAGAATACCGCTATCCTGAAGATATGCCACCGCAAGCTGCAGATGATATTGAGCTGAATCAGCTCAAACGTACGCATTATGGTCTTAATGTCAGCGTGGATCTGACGGATTTTATGGCAACACATAAACTGAAATGGGAAGATTTATTCCTGGGTTTATCTGCTGTTTTAAAAACCTCGCAAGGCGATCAGTACTACGCGATGCAGCACAGTAGTCCTCAGGCAGATTTTCATAATAAACGAGACTGGTTACATGTGGTTTAAATCAGGCACCGCTGTCTGAATCTAGCATAGGCTGATAAAACGTGAGACTTGAAGTCTCACGTTTTTGTTTATGCCTAGAAAAGTAGTCAAGCTCTGTAGCGTTGTTTTAAAGATTTTCAATATTGCTAAATTTTTATATTTTAATGATTTAGCTGATGCTGTTTCTGAATGGATTTTACAGCGGCATATAGAATAAACGCAAAAGTGAGTACAGTAAGCAGGATGGTGCCAAAAACCAGCCCCAGCACTCCCAGACACAACACAATCACACCCAGATAAAGCATGCGCCCTAGCCCACTTTCCAGATTCAGTAGCATGATCAATATCAGTAAACCAAGTATACCTACGAAATAATGCTGTTGCATCGTGACCCCCTTTAATTGTTATTGTGAGTCCGTTTTGCTGCATAAAGACAAAGGAGAACATGTGATTGTTCTCCTTTTAAAGAGCAGCCTTTCAACGCAGCTTAACTTTTCAGCTCAGGCTTTTTGTCTGAACTTTCTGCTTTCACTACCGGCTTGACTTTTTTCAGCACTTCAATGGTGCTGTCTTTAGAACGTTTTAAGGTATCGGTCAAATGCTCTTTATGTTTGGTCGAAATCTGACTGACATCCTCTTTCAGTTCCTTGCCCAGACTGGACAAGTCTTCGATCACTGCATTGAATTCTGTTTTGATAAAGCTCTTCAATTCAGTTAATTCTTTTTGTGAACCGAAGATCTGCTCCTTTAAAGTGTCAATTCGCTGCAACACCTCCTGCTTAAATTGGCGCAATTGTTCCTGTACGGTATCGGTCAATTGCTTGGCTTCAACTTCAAGCTTTTCTTTACTTTCTTCGATGCTTTCAAGTGCTTGATCTTTCGCCTCTACTGCTACTTTTTCAAGCTTCTCGGCAGTTTCTGCCACGACGCTCGGGCTGGCTTTTTTGGATTGGGTAGATTTTGATGCTGTAGTCATTTGTCTTGTTCCTATTGTTATATTGACTGAGCTATATTAGTAGACTTGATAAAATTTAAGATTTGATTTGTCTGACAATTATTAATTGCTTACATTTTTTCATCCTGTTTACAAAACAGACTTCCATTCAAAAAGCAAGGCATTTATCTTATACTTTCGCTGCAAAGCCATTGGACTTCAAGCATCATTCTGCGTATAATGCCGTGTTAAGTTCAAGCGAGCAGACATAGGAGGGTAGGTTTAAAAATTAGCCTTCCTTTTTTTTCGTCTTCTCGCTTTTTTACAGCCTAAATTTCAGGAGCTTTGGTTTGAGCACCCCAGCAATTTTAGCCCTTGCCGACGGAACTATCTTTAAAGGTACTTCGATTGGCGCATCGGGTAGTACGACTGGTGAAGTCGTTTTCAACACTGCCATGACTGGCTATCAAGAAATTTTGACTGACCCGAGTTATGCACAGCAACTTGTGACACTGACTTACCCGCATATCGGTAACACAGGCTGCAATGAAGAAGACGCTGAATCAGGTCGTATTCATAAAGTTTGGGCCAACGGATTGATCATTCGTGACCTGCCTTTATTGCACAGTAACTTCCGTTCAACCCAATCATTAGCTGAATATTTGGTACAACACAATGTTGTGGCAATTGCGGATATCGACACGCGTAAATTGACACGTATCCTACGTGACAAAGGTGCGCAAAATGGCTGTATCCTTGCTGGCGAAAATATCACTGAAGCAGAAGCGCTTGAAAAAGCACGTGCCTTTAGCGGTTTAAACGGTTTAGACCTGGCAAAAGAATGTTGCGATCCTGAGGGCTTTGAGTGGACTGAAGGCTCTTGGGCATTAGGCAAAGGTTTCTCTCAACCTGAACTTAAATTCCATGTTGTTGCATACGATTACGGTGTCAAAACCAACATCTTACGTATGCTCGCAGACCGCGGTTGTAAACTGACTGTGGTGCCTGCGCAAACTCCTGCTGCTGACGTACTTGCTCTGAATCCAGATGGTGTGTTCCTCTCGAACGGCCCTGGCGATCCAGCTGCATGTGACTACGCAATTGAAGCTGTAAAAACAATTGTAGAAACCACTGAAATTCCAGTATTTGGTATCTGTCTGGGTCACCAGATCCTTGCACTTGCAAGTGGCGCCAAAACACTAAAAATGCCTCACGGTCACCACGGTGCCAACCATCCTGTGCAAAACCTTGAAAATGGTACAGTGATGATTACTTCTCAAAACCACGGCTTCGCAGTTGATGAAAGCAACCTGCCGGATGTATTGCGTGTAACGCATCGCTCACTGTTTGATGGTACTAACCAAGGTATTCATCGCACAGACAAGCCTGCGTTCAGCTTCCAGGGTCACCCTGAAGCAAGCCCTGGTCCACATGACTGCGCACCATTGTTCGATCATTTCATCGAACTTATCGAAGCATCTAAGAAGTAATTAAGGAAGCATCATGGCTAAACGTACTGACATTAAAAGCATCTTAATTATTGGTGCGGGTCCGATTGTCATCGGTCAGGCATGTGAGTTTGACTACTCAGGTGCTCAAGCATGTAAAGCCCTTCGTGAAGAGGGCTACCGCGTTATTTTGGTCAACTCGAATCCGGCGACCATCATGACCGACCCTGCAATGGCAGACGCAACGTATATCGAACCGATTACCTGGCAAACTGTTGCACAAATTATTGAGAAAGAACGCCCAGACGCAGTTCTTCCCACCATGGGCGGTCAAACTGCATTGAACTGTGCCCTTGCCCTTGATGAGCACGGCATTCTAGAAAAATACAATGTTGAATTGATCGGCGCGACCAAAGAAGCGATTGAAAAAGCTGAAGACCGCAAACTCTTCGACCAGGCAATGCGTAAAATTGGTCTTGAATGTCCAAAAGCAGATATTGCCGAGTCAATGGAAGAAGCTTTAACTATTCAAGCACGCTTCGGCTTCCCTGTGATTATCCGTCCATCATTCACGATGGGTGGTTCAGGCGGCGGTATCGCATACAACAAAGAAGAATTCATTGAAATCTGTGAACGCGGTTTCGATCTTTCTCCAACCAAACAGTTATTGATCGATGAATCACTCATTGGTTGGAAAGAGTATGAAATGGAAGTTGTTCGTGACAAAAACGACAACTGTATCATTGTATGTACCATTGAAAACTTTGACCCAATGGGCGTGCATACAGGTGACTCAATCACTGTTGCGCCTGCTCAAACACTGACAGATAAAGAATTCCAGTTACTACGTAACGCTTCTTTAGCTGTACTTCGTGAAATTGGCGTAGAAACAGGCGGTTCAAACGTTCAGTTCGGTATCAACCCTAAAGACGGTCGTATCGTTGTGATCGAGATGAACCCACGGGTTTCTCGTTCTTCTGCCCTTGCATCTAAAGCAACGGGTTTCCCGATTGCGAAAATCGCGGCGAAACTGGCTGTAGGTTATACCCTTGATGAGTTGAAAAATGACATCACGGGCGGTACAACTCCTGCTTCATTCGAACCTGCGATTGACTACGTTGTAACGAAAATTCCTCGCTTCAACTTCGAGAAATTCCCGCAAGCAGATGCAACTTTGACGACTCAGATGAAATCTGTCGGTGAAGTCATGGCCATTGGCCGTAACTTCCAGGAGTCTATGCAAAAAGCGCTTCGTGGTCTTGAAGTTGGTGCTTCTGGCTTCGATGAAAAAATCGAAATCGGTGCTGAAGGTGCGAAAGATAAAATTCTTCAAGAACTTAAAGTACCAGGTCCTGAGCGCATCTGGTTCATTGGTGATGCATTCCGTCACGGCTTTACACTTGATGAAGTATTTGCTGCAACCAATATCGACCCTTGGTTCCTGATCCAGATCGAAGACATCATTAAAACTGAAGAACAGATTAAATCTTTAGGTTTTGGTGATTTGAACGCGGACAACATCCGCAGCTTCAAACGTAAAGGTTTATCGGATCTTCGTATTGCAGACTTGATGGGCATTTCACAAAAACAATTCCGTAAACACCGTTGGAACCTGGGCGTAACCCCTGTTTACAAACGTGTCGATACATGTGCTGCAGAATTTGAGTCTGATACAGCGTACATGTACTCAACTTACGATGAAGAATGTGAAGCAAATCCATCAACGCGTGACAAGATCATGGTGATTGGTGGCGGACCTAACCGTATTGGTCAAGGTATCGAGTTCGATTACTGCTGTGTACACGCAGCGCTTGCAATGCGTGAAGATGGTTATGAAACCATCATGGTCAACTGTAATCCTGAAACGGTTTCTACAGATTACGACACATCAGATCGTTTGTACTTCGAACCAATCACATTGGAAGATGTACTTGAAATCGTACGTATCGAGAAGCCTAAAGGCATTATCGTGCAGTACGGTGGTCAAACACCTTTGAAATTGGCTCGTGCTTTGGAAGAAGCCGGTGCGCCAATTATCGGTACATCTCCAGACGCGATTGACCGTGCAGAAGACCGTGAACGCTTCCAGCAAATGATTCAGCGTCTGCAACTTCGTCAACCGAACAACAGCATTGTAAAATCTGCTGAAGAAGGTATGGCTGAAGCAGCGAAAGTTGGCTATCCACTCGTTGTACGTCCATCATACGTTCTTGGCGGTCGTGCCATGGAAATCGTGTATAACGATGACGAATTGAAACGCTACTTACGTGATGCAGTTCAAGCATCAAACGAAGCACCGGTTCTTCTTGACCGCTTCCTTGATGACGCGATCGAAGTTGACGTGGACTGCGTATCTGACGGCAAAGACGTTGTGATTGGCGGTATCATGCAGCACATTGAACAAGCGGGTATCCACTCTGGTGACTCAGCATGTTCGATTCCTCCTTACTCGCTTTCTCAAGAAGTACAGGACGAAATGCGCCGTCAAACTGTTGCAATGGCAAAAGAACTGGGTGTAATCGGTTTGATGAACGTTCAGTTTGCAGTAAAAGGCACTGACGTTTACATTCTGGAAGTGAACCCACGTGCATCACGTACTGTACCGTTCGTTTCTAAATGTATCGGTGAGTCTTTAGCAAAAGTTGCTGCACGTTGTATGGCAGGTCAATCTCTAGAATCTCAAGGATTCACTAAAGAGATTATTCCTCAGCACTTCTCTGTAAAAGAAGCGGTGTTCCCATTCAACAAATTCCCGGGTGTTGACCCAATCCTTGGCCCTGAGATGAAATCGACTGGCGAAGTCATGGGTGTTGGTAAATCATTTGGTGAAGCGTTCTATAAAGCTGTATTAGGCTCGAACGATCGCTTACCAGGTAAACCAACTGAAGGCGAAGTAAAACATGCGTTCCTGTCTGTTCGTGATTCAGATAAGCCGCATGTCGCGCGTATCGCTCAGCAACTGGTAGACTATGGCTTCAAGTTGCTTGCAACGGGTGGCACATACAGCGTGATTACTGAAGCGGGTATTGCATGTGAACGTGTGAATAAAGTAACTGAAGGCCGTCCTAATATTGTGGACCGCTTGAAAAATGGCGAAATTCACCTCATTATCAATACATCTGAAGGTAAACAGGCTCAGCAGGATTCGTTCTCGATCCGTCGCTCTGCGCTACAAGGTAAAGTGTATTACACGACCACCTTGAACGGTGCTGATGCTGTATGCCAAGCTTTAGCAATCAAATTGCCAATGGATGTATATCGCTTGCAAGACCTAACTAAAGGTTAATTAAGTTTCCAAGAAGTCCCGCTACCTTCTTGGTGGCGGGCTTTTTTTTATTTATAGATTTTATATCTTTCAACTGACTTTTGAGGGACAACATGCAACGTTATCCTATGACTCCTGAAGGCAAAATTGCCTTAGAGAAAGAATTACATCAACTGAAAACCGTTGACCGTCCTCGTATCACGGCTTCGATTGCGGAAGCACGTGAACACGGCGACTTAAAAGAAAATGCAGAATATCACGCAGCGCGTGAACAGCAAGGCTTCTGTGAAGGCCGTATTCAGGACATCGAAGGGAAACTGGGCGCTTGCCAGGTCATTGATGTGAAAGAACTTGAGCAATCAGGTCGTGTGGTTTTTGGTGTGACAGTGACAATTGAAAACCTGGATACTGAAGAGCAAAAAACTTACAAGATTGTAGGCGATGACGAAGCAGACTTTAAGATCAACAAGATCTCTGTGAACTCACCAATTGCACGTGGTCTTTTAGGTAAAAACGAAGGCGATGATGTGAAAATTACGACACCAAATGGTGAAGTTGAATACGAAATTGTGAAAGTTGAATATATCTAAGCTTTAGATATTTACAACAATTAAAGCCCCTCAATTGAGGGGTTTTTTATTGAAAAACTATTGATTTAGCTTTAATTTATGAGCAAATAATAAAATAGATAACAAAAAAATGGATGATCGCTTCATACACGCTTTTTACTATGCACTTGGCGGTTTGATCCTTGGTGTTGCCATCGCGATCAACTGGTCATACTTCATCGACATGCATACCAGTTCTGTCCTGATTATTTCAACCGCGATACTCAGCTGCGCAATTCTGGGCTTTCTTTTTCCCAATTGTATTGCTCGTATTTTTAGTATCTTTTGGAATTTGTTCAGATAAAATTTTTCATAATTTCAATCATATTCCTCACTCCCTTGTACACTCAGTATATATTCTGAGGATGTTATTCCACAGGAACACAAAGCCATCATTACAAATCAAAATTCACAATAAAATTGCCTTTCCTTTTAGGAAATGAAGAACACTACTCGACAAAGGAGAGGCCTTGTTTAAGAATCCCCCCCCAAAATCCCACTTTTTCAAAGAGGGACTTTTGTTTGCTATAATCCCCCAACCTTCAAAACGCCATATACGCATGTCTGAAAAGTTAATTAATTCCCCTGTCAAACACTGGTGTGAGTTCGAATTCATCTCAAAAACGGTGAAGAATCCAAATATTCATATTAAGGGGAATTATTCTTACTATTCCGCTTATTGGGATCAAGGGTTTGAGCGTTGTGTTGTGCGTTATCTACATGACAAGTCCTCTACTCCAGATAAACCCATTGATCAGCTCTATATCGGCAATTTTGTCTGTTTTGGCGCAGAATGCGTGATTATGATGGGTGGTAATCAATTACACCGTACAGACTGGATTTCAGCCTTTCCCTTCGATACACGCAGTTTTGTGCCTGCTGGCGACACAGTCATTGGCGATGGATGCTGGATTGGCTCACGTGCCATGATTATGCAAGGTGTAACGCTTGGCGAAGGTGCTGTGGTAGCAACAAGTGCAGTAGTAACCAAAGATGTGCCGCCTTATGCAATTGTCGGTGGTGTACCTGCGAAAATCATTAAATACCGTTTTCCTGAAGAAGATATTAAAAAACTGCTTTCTCTAAAGCTCTATGACTTAGATGAAAAGCAGTTTTTAAAAATACGTGAGCAGTTGCAGACGGATGATGTTAGATCACTGCTACATGCCTTTACTGCGCTTGAATAAAAGGGATTAACGCCAAACTCCGCTGTTTATATCCGTCGATTTTATTATTCTTAAGCCAGTTTATATTCAAATAACTTAAACGCCATTCATAATAAGCCAATCCTACATCTCTATAGCTGATCTTAAGTACGGTCTCCTTCTGATCATCACAATAATTATTCTTTTTATCTTTCATATCTTTGTAGCAGGAAAGTCGATTCTGGTATTCGTAAAAAGGTAAATGCTCGAAGACCAGTTTTGTCTTTCCTTTTGGAAGTAATTGAATAAACTGTGCATTCTGTTCACCTGCATCATTTGAAACCCAGCCATGAATTAAGGCAATAGCATAACTATGCCGATTGAGTGGGTATAAGGCAGGATATATAAATTCTATACCACTCTTATCCTCTTTAAGCGCATAAACCTGTTGATACGTGGTTAGATCCCAATAATCAATGATTTGATATTTTCCAAGATTTTTTGAAAGCTGAATAATTTGTAAATTTTCATCAATTAAATAATATTTTTCAGCTTCAGCAATTTTAACTACCCAAAGTTTTGCATCACGCTCATCACAACTAAATTTTACTTTTTGACAAATTGATCTTATTTCTGCTTTGGAAATATTTTTTTCTTTAAAAGGAAATGACTTAATTGAATCTGCAGCAAAAACAGGCAAAGCCATAAATAAAATTAAAGTTGATAGCATTAAATTTTTAATCATCATACATATTCTTGTTATTTGTTTTATTTTAACTATTGTAGTGCTTTTCAGATTTTCCACCAACATCATCACCAAATATCAGACATAAAAAAACCCACTCAATCGGAGTGGGTTTTTTCAGAATATGGTGGCTATGACGAGACTTGAACTTGTGACCCCCGCATTATGAGTGCGGTGCTCTAACCAACTGAGCTACATAGCCTTAAACTGTGCGCGCATTATGAGATTTTCTTTAAAGAGCGTCAACCCCATAATGCACTGTTTGATCAAAATTTGTTGAAGTGAGCCGATAAGCCGGGTTCTGTCGTGAACGATCATTCCTCTAGGCGCACAATCACTCATGCGCTCAAGCGACCTACCCGAATCCAGCATGGGCCATGCCTAATGGATTCCTATTTGGTCTTGCTTCCGGTGGGGTTTACCTCGCCATGAACTGTTACCAGCCATGCGGTGCGCTCTTACCGCACCCTTTCACCCTTACCTCCGATTCCGATTGCTCGAAAACATACTGAAGGCGGTCTTCTCTCTGCTGCACTTGCCGTCGGTTTACACCGCCCAGGCGTTACCTGGCACCTTGCCCTATGAAGCCCGGACTTTCCTCCCCTGCTTCAATCACGGAGATCTCCACAGCAGCGATCGTCTGGCTCACTTCGAGCGGCATAGTACCAAATATCGAGACTAATTGCTTGATGTTTTTTGAGCAGTCAGTTTTTCATACTTGGCTTGCAGCTGCTCCTGCGTTTCCGCATGGTTCGGATCCAGTGGAATACAATCCACCGGACAGAACAGCTGACATTGCGGTTGATCATGATGTCCGACGCACTCTGTACATAAATCTGGATGAATCTCATAAATGAGTTCACCCATATAAATGGCCTCATTCGGGCATACAGGTTCACAGACATCACAATTAATACATTCATCGGTGATATATAAAGACACGCTACCAACCTTGTTGAAGTTTACGCCCGAAGGCAGCAACCACGTTTGGTGGTACAAACTTGGTCACATCACCTCTTAATCGAGCAATTTCACGCACCAAAGTGGATGAAATAAAAGAATATTGCTCTGAAGGAGTTAAAAATACCGCTTCAAAGTGGGAGTCAAGCTGACGGTTCATATTGGCCAGCTGAAATTCATACTCAAAATCGGACACTGCACGCAAACCACGCAGTACAGCCGTCGCTTTTTGCTCACGAAAGAAATTGACCAGCAAACCATCAAAACCTACAAATTCAACATTGTCCAAATGACTCAATGACTCTTTTGCCAGGGCAACACGCTCTTCCAGACTAAATACCGGATTTTTATGATGACCGATGGCAATCGCCACAACGACCTCATCAAACATTCGCGCTGCGCGGGTTACCAAATCAATATGTCCATTGGTAATTGGATCAAAAGTCCCCGGATAAATCACACGAGTTTTAGACATCCATTTGTACTCTGTTTGTTATGTAGAATCTTATTTTAGCAAAAACTTGTTTTTTTGGTGAATAATCCTCATTAATTTAAAAAACTTCACCTTATTTCTAGTTGCGGTACAATAGCAGCACGTTTGGAAGTATCAGATTATGGCGAAAGCATCTATTGTAGTAAAAAAAAATAATGGCGGTACCATTGCACTGAATAAACGTGCCCGCCACGATTATTTTATTGAAGAGAAATTTGAAGCGGGGCTGTCATTAAAGGGCTGGGAAGTCAAATCAATGCGTGCCGGTCGTATGACCATTGTAGAAAGCTATATTACCTTTAAAAATGGTGAAGCTTTCCTGTTTGGTGCGCAAGTTCAGCCTTTGCTGAGTGCTTCAACACACGTGGTGCCTGAAGCGACCCGTACCCGAAAACTGTTGTTGAATCGCCGTGAAATTGAAAAGCTGATGGGCGCGATTAACCAGAAAGGTTATTCCTGCGTGCCACTGGCCTGTTACTGGAAAGGCCCACATGCCAAGCTGGAAATTGCACTGGTCAAAGGTAAGCAGCTCCATGACAAACGTGCTACTGAAAAAGACCGTGACTGGCAACGTGATAAAGCGCGAATTTTCCATAAATAATGGATCAATACTTGAATATAAAAACCTCCAGCATGTGGAGGTTTTTTTATCACTGACTAAGCTGGATGATTTAAGCGCGCCAGTGTCAAAGCAATATATTCGCCAAACCAGAGCGCGGTTTTTAAATCCCCTTCAGGTGGGGTGACTTCTACCGGTGCATTGTCCGACTGGGTCATCAGCCCCAAAAAGCTCGACATACGATTCAGATCAGTCACGGCACGACCTGTCGGCATCAAGGGCAAACCGCTCCACAACATACCATGCTGCATCGCAAACAGGTTGATTTGCTGCAACACTGCCAGTTTGTCGCCACTAAGTCCGCCACCATTGGTAAAAGCTGCTGCCAGTTTGCCCTGCCAGCTACGCGCCAGCCAGCGCTTGGATGACTGCTCCATAAACAGCTTCATGGCAGAGGTCAGGCTTCCCATATAGGTCGGACAACCAAAGACAATCGCATCTGCGGCATCTAGCACATCCCAATCAATATGTTCGACATTCATCATATGCACCTGAACACCAGTTTCCCGTGCACCATCAGCAATAAAATTTGCCACTTTAGCCGTGTGTCCATAAGGACTGTGATAAACAATCGCAACAGATTTGGAAGATAGGGACATAATGCTCAAAAGCCAAAAAATTCAGTTAAGTTTAACATTTTCATGCCATAAACACGAATGTCGCCATACGACCCGTTTTAGGCTCACGGCGATAAGAAAAATATTCATCTGCTTGACGATAAGAACACTGATCCCCACCCAATACGGTATTTATGCCGTGTTGCTGCAAGATATAACGCGCAATCGCATACAGGTCAGCATAATATTTACCAGCCTGTCCACCGGGCTGAAACGCACTGTCCAGTTCAGGATATTTCTCACAAAAAGCTGCTTTTACTTCAGCACCAATTTCAAAACTAGGTTGACTAATGGCTGCACCGAGCCACGCCCAAGTCGGCGGAGTCTGCATGGCTGCAAGGGTATTTTCGATAATACCTCCTGCGAGTCCCCGCCAGCCGGCATGCAAGTTCGCAACTTCCATACCTTCCGCATTGCCTAATACAACTGGCAAACAGTCTGCAGTCATCATCATCAGAGCATGCTGTTTACGCTGCGTCACCAGACCATCTCCTACCAGTGCCTCAAAAGGCATCTGCTCATTAATCGTATGACAGATGGTGCTATGCGTCTGGGTCATCCAGGTAATTTTATCTACGCCAAAGGCAGCGAAATCCTGCAGTAAAGCCATACGATGCTGTTGTACCCGTTGCGCATCATCCTGCACATGCAAGGCCAGATTAAAACCTGCAAGTTCAGGCTGTGTAGATGGCTGCACTTTCGCATGATAAACACGGGTCTGACCCACATACACACCTGGTGGAAGTCCTGGTACAAATTGCATCTCGATTCCTTGCTTTGACGCGAGCTAAATAAAAAGATTAATAGGCTTTGTTTTCGGTACGCAGCACTTCAATCAGATTGGCAAAGTCTTCCGGCCACGGTGCTTCAAAGGTCATTTCTTCTTTGGTACGCGGATGTTTCAGCCCCAGTTGCACGGCATGTAAAGCCTGACGCTTAAAGCCACGTAAAGTATCATCTAGCAATTGCGATGCGCCTGCAGGCATACGGACACGCGGCATATATACCTGATCACCCACCAGGCCATAGCCGATATAGCTAAAATGCACACGAATCTGATGGGTACGTCCGGTTTCCAGACGTGCCTGAACACGGGTGAAGTGCTGGAACCGCTCTTTAACATTGTAATGGGTTACTGCATCCTTGCCGCCTGGCAGAACTGCCATTTTTACACGATCCACCGGATGGCGTTTGATCGGCTCATCAATGGTGCCGCCAGCAATAATGTTGCCGTAAACCACCAGATCATAGAGACGATACACCGATTTCTTCTCAAGCTGTTTGCTTAAGGCAAACTGTGCTTCCAGATTTTTAGCAACCACCAATAAACCGCTGGTATCTTTATCGATACGATGTACCAGACCTGCTCGCGCCAGCTCAGAAGATTTTGGATAGTGGTGTAATAAAGCATTCACCAAGGTGCCCGAGGTATTGCCGGCACCCGGATGTACCACCATACCGACTGGTTTGTTGATGACGATAATATCTTCGTCTTCATAGATGATATCCAGTGGAATGTCTTCCGGCAGGCTGCGCGTTTGCGCTTCAAGCTCGACATTTAAGGTCAGGATTTCGAAACCATCACTTTTAAATTTAGGCTTGACCGGTTGGCCATTCACCAATAAATTACCTTCTTTGATCCATTGCTTTAATTTTTCTCGGGAAAAATCGCTCCAGACCATCGCTGCAATCTGGTCGATTCGTTGCCCGATATAAGTTTCATCCAGTTGAAATTGCAACGATAAACGTGTTGCAGTTGCTTCTGAAGTATGGTTATCTGCATCCTCAGAATCTTCAAGTAAATTGAAATCAGTATCAGGGATATTAGAATTGGAAGATTGTGCTTGACTCATTTGCTCATTCAGACAAAAGTGGTTTAATAGTGCAATTGTAGCTCATTGCCCGTATTAACAGAGGAATTTTTATGTCGCTACCACATTATAAAATGACAATGCTTGCTGTGACATTAGGCATTGCATCGGCAATGGTAGGCTGTAGCAGTAATCCCAAAAAAGAAGTCGTGGATAAAGGTCCTGAATCTAGCGAGCAAGTTTATATTCAAAAAGCACAGAAAGCGCTAGATCGTAATCAATATACCGATGCCGCAAAACAGCTAGAAGCACTGGAAACCTATTTCCCGACCAGTCAGTATGCTCCGCAAGCGCAACTTGAACTGTTATATGTAAAATTTCAGCAAAAAGATTATGAAGGTGCAGTGGCACTGGCAGAGCGTTTTATCCGTCTGAATCCACAACATCCAAATGTCGACTATGCTTACTATGTACGTGGCGTATCCAATATGGAGCAGAACTATAATGGTCTGCTGCGTTATACCTCGCTGAAACAGTCGCATCGTGATGTCAGCTATCTGAAAGTGGCTTATCAGAATTTTGTCGATTTCATTCGCCGCTATCCGTCTAGCACCTATGCGGTCGATGCAGCGCAGCGCATGAAATTTATCGGTCAGGAACTGGCTGAGCATGAAATGAATGCGGCACGCTTTAATTTAAAACGTAAAGCCTATCTGGCTGCGGTTGAACGTGCACAATGGGTGGTGGAACATTATCCACAAACCCCTCAGATTCCAGAAGCACTCGCAACAGTTGCTTATGGCTATGATCAGCTAGGTGATAAAGCGACTTCTCAGCAATATGTGGATGTTTTAAAGCTGAATTATCCGAATCTGGTGAAATCAGATGGTACGGTGAATCTGCGTGCAGCGCGGAGCGAAAGCAGTTTCTTTAACCGCGCGACACTGGGTATTTTTGGTAAAGAAGCCAAGACTGTAACCGACACCGATGCACAATCGGATACGCCAGAAACTGAAAAGCGCAGCATCACCAACCGCATTTCATTTGGTTTGCTGGATCGTCCTAAAAATACCGAAGCAGAGCAACCTGAACCGACTGCCGAATAAGCCGACTGTCACAGGTGCATTTTCTTTAAGGGCAAGGTATCATACTTGCCCTTTTGCTTTGTCCCGGCCAGGCTTGAACAAATCGTGCAAAAGGTATACAAAGGAAGTTAAAAAGAATTGACCTGAATCAGTTCAATCCTATTGATTCAATCACTTAAACCTTAGATACGCAGCACGAGAAGCTCAGCAGATTATGGCAATTCCTCAACATACGATTGATCAGATTCTCGATCGCACCGATATTGTCGATGTGATTGGTCAATTCGTGAAACTGAAAAAAACTGGCCGTACCTATTCGGGCTGCTGTCCTTTCCATCAGGAAAAATCGCCCTCTTTTCACGTCTATCGTGACAAACAATATTTTCACTGTTTTGGCTGTCAGGCCAATGGCAACGCCATCCGTTTTTTAATGGACATTGGTAGCCGTAATTTCGTCGAAGTGATGAAAGACCTGTCCAGTCAGACCGGCATTGAACTGCCAAAAGACAATACTGACTCCAATAAATTAAAATACAAACGGGAATCAGCCAAACCGAAAATAGTCGCTGCGACCAAAGTTGAGAATACGCAAGCTCCGCAACGCCCAGCACAAGAATATTCTGTGTCGGATGCTTCTTTTGATCCATTTGCAGAGTTTCAGGCCTCCGAACAGGATTTCTACGGCGACCCTTTTGCTGCTTTTGAGCACATGCCAATGGCCGAAGTTCAGCAAGACGGCAACTTATACGACCTGCTGGAAAATATCGCGCAGTTTTATGAACGCCAGTTACCCAACAGTTCCAGTGCACAGCAATATTTCAAGCAACGTGGCCTGACTGCAGAAACCATTGCCTATTGGCGCTTAGGTTATGCACCTGAAGACTGGCAACATCTGGAAAAAGCCTTTCCTCAGGATATTGAAGGCCTGAAACTACTGGGGCTGATTCGTACCAGCGACAGTGGCCGTGATTTTGACCTGCTACGTGAACGGGTGATTTTCCCGATTCGTGATACCAAGGGTCGTGTGGTCGGCTTTGGTGGCCGTGCGCTCAATGACGAGATCAAGCCCAAATACATCAATTCGCCAGACTCTGAAGTTTTCCATAAGAACCAGTTGCTTTATGGGCTGTATGAAGGCAGAAAGCAGAAAGCCCAGGAATGGCTGATGGTCGAAGGCTATATGGATGTGATTGCATTGCAGCAATACGGCATTCATGGCGCAGTCGCGACACTGGGGACTGCCAGTAATACCGACCATCTGAACATTCTGTTTAAGCAGAACAACCGGATTACCATTGCCTTTGATGGCGATGCTGCCGGTCAAAAAGCCGCACGCCGAACGCTGGACATTGCCCTGCCATTACTCAGTGATGGCCGTGAGCTGAAATTCTTTGTTTTGCCTGCTGACCATGACCCGGACTCCTTGATCCGCCGTGAAGGCATCGAAAACTTTAGACGCTTGCTGGATCAGGCGCCGCTGATGTCGGACTTCGTGTTTGCCCATCTGACCCAAAATCAGGACATCACCACCCCTGAAGGTAAAAGTCAGGTCATGGGTGAACTGAAAAACCTGACCGAATTATTGCCTAAACATGGCTCATTCCGCTATTTGCTGCAGCAATTTTTCCGCGAAAAACTGGGCTTTAACCGTAAATGGCAACCCAAGGTTAATACCGATGCATCCTTAAGTTTTAGCACCAAAATTGATGCTGAAGAATATGTGATTGCAATTTTGATGAATCATCCCTATTTGTATATTCATTTTGAACCACTGCGTGCGCTGGTATCTGAAGATCAGCTGCTGTTTAAAATCCTAAATATTCTGAATGTGATTTTTGATGACCTGCCGGATGATCCTGAACTCTCGATCTATTATGTTTTAGGTGCCTGTGCAGTACATCATCATGAATTACAGCATATTCTACAACATGCCAATGTGAGCGATTATACCTCTTCGCCTGAACAGGCCGACAAACTGGCGGCAGACTTCTCGACCAAGCTGCAATATCAGTGTCTGAAAAACAAGATAAAATCGAAAAAATTTAGCAGCATTGCAGAAATGAAGAATCTGAAAATGCAGATTTACGAAATTGATAAAAAACGCTCCATGACCTTATTGGACGATTAACAGTTTTAAATCGCTTCAAATAAAAATAAGGCGTTTATCTCTAAACGCCGTTCTTCAAAATAGCTATTGTTAAAGAGCTCGCTAATGTTTGGTCTTGCGGCGTGTATCAACTACCTCTTGCAAGGTATCGCGCATCATTTCAAAACAGCTTGGATCCTCCGCCTTGGCCGCCTCACGCAGCACAATAGAAGTCGGATGTAAGAGTTTCTGAGTCAGGCGGTGCGAAAACTCAGCCATAACCATTTCTGCTTTTTCACCCTTGGCAATACGTTGCAGCGCCAATGCCAGTTCTTCCTGCCGCAACTCTTCACCATGGTCACGATAAGCATGAATGGTGGCCCCGGCCTGCTTGACCTTTTGCTGGGTCATCAGTTCTGTTGCGAGCTGATTCACCATAACTTCGGCTTCAACCGCAGCCTGACGACGATGCGCCAGATTTTCCTCAATCACGCTTTGCAGATCATCGACGCCATACAGATATACCCCATCAAGTTTTTCAACTTTAGGATCGATATCACGTGGCACGGCTAGATCGACTAACAACATTTGCTGGTAACGGCGTTTTTTCAGTGCCGCTTTGATATCTGCAAAATGAATCACCTGATGCAGACTGCCGGTACAACTGGAAATCACATCGGCGCGATGCAGATTGTCTGCCAGCTGGTCAAAGTCAATAATTTCTACTTCCACCCGATGCGCAATTTCCTGCGCCAGAATGTCTGCACGTTCTCGGGTACGGTTACAGATAATAATCTTGCCCACACCCATTTCTGCGAGATGCTTGGCGACCAGACTGTTCATCTCCCCGGCTGCTACCACCATAATGGTGAGCTTGTCTGGATGACTAAATACCTGTAGGGCCAACTGTGCAACCGCATAGCCCATCGATACCGCATGGCTGCCGACAGCAGTCTCGGAACGAACCCGTTTGGCCGCATAAAAGGCATATTCAAAAATTCGGTTTAAACTGCGTGACACCGTCTGGGAGTCTTTGGCAAGAGAAAGTGCATTTTTGACTTGTCCCAGAATCTGCGGTTCACCCAGCATCAGTGAATCCAGACCACTGGCGACACGCATCAAGTGCGTCACGGCTTGGGCATTTTCATAACGATAGACATGATTTTGCAGTTGTTTGACATCCACCCCATTTTTTTGGGCGAGCCAGTTCAGCACCATGTCGACATTGTCAGACATCGCGTAAACTTCGGTTCGGTTACATGTAGACACCACCACCATGTCGTTTAATTCAGGGTGTTGGCTTTGCTCGGCAAGAATGGCACTTAACTTTTCAGGGTTAAACGCAACTTGTTCCCGCAGTTCTACAGAGGCAGTTTGATGGTTGACACCCAATGCAAAGAAAGACATATCAGGTCATCATTTCAATAAATTTATGCTATTGTGCAATATCGGTGTCA
This sequence comes from Acinetobacter sp. YH01006, assembly GCF_013420445.1. Taxonomy (NCBI): domain Bacteria; kingdom Pseudomonadati; phylum Pseudomonadota; class Gammaproteobacteria; order Moraxellales; family Moraxellaceae; genus Acinetobacter; species Acinetobacter sp. YH01006. The sequence continues at coordinate 123,362 of NZ_VOYB01000004.1, forward strand.
TAAAAAGCATTACTTGGATCAAGAAAAATTGCGTCAAACAATCAGCCGTATCAACGGCCCTACAATTAAGCAATATTCTACCACATTCCTATTGGTGGGTAGCATGGCTTCAACTGCTCATCTTTATGCAGCGGAAGCAGTTTACCATGCAAATCAAAATTATGATGCCATAAAACAAAGTATGATGGCCGAGTTTGCCATTGCCGCACATGACATTCCGACTGCTTTGCACAACTATACGGTTCTGGCAATCAAGAGCAATTCCACCACGGTCAAGCAGCGTGCACTGAATGTTGCATTGGAACATGATGATTTACAGGCAGCCCTCGATATCTCGACCCACTGGGTGGTACAGGAGCCGCAGGATGTCCCCGCTTTATTTTATTTATCCCATATTGCCCTGAAAGTGCATGAGTATGAGCTGGCGGCAGAGACCTTAGAGAAAATCCTGCAAATTGATGACAGTGCCGATCTGGAAGAAATTCTCGCTGGGATTTCACCTGAAGGCACAGAAGACCGCAGCTATCTGATTCAGGCTTTAAGCACCACCAAAGCCAGAGACAATCCGTCTATTCTGGTGCTGGTGGCCGGTCTGGAAGCACAAAATGGTCAGCTGGAACAGGCTTTAAATACCATTAACCGTGCTCTAAAAAAACGTCCGAATGCGACTGGTTATATCCTGATGAAAGCCAATCTGCTGAATGCTCTTGGCGATCCAGAAGAAACCCTGCAATGGTATGAAAAATCCAGCCGTAAACACCGCAATAATCTGGATGTGCGTCTGGCCGAAGTCAAATATCTGGTCAAGCTGAACGAAGCGACTTTGGCGCTGAAAAAACTGCAAGACATTCTAAAAAAATGGCCAACGGCTGAAGAAGCCCTGTTCATTGCCGGACTGACCAGTATTGATCTGGAAGAATACGAGAAGGCCGAAAAACATCTGGTCGAACTGCGTTATTCTGCGCAGTATCAAAATGAAGCCTATTATTATCTGGCAGTGAATGCTGAACGCAAACAGCATTATGAAACCGCCAAAGCCTATTATCGTCTGGTCGATGGCAGTCTGTACACCGTCTCGCGTCGTAACATGATCTCGATTTTTGCCCAGCAGGATAAGCTGCATGATGCGCTGCGTTTCTTGACTCAGGAACGGGTGAATTATCCACAACATGCCAGCTTTTTATATCTGGCCCAAGCAGATATTTTAACGCGTATGCAGAATAAAAAAGCTGCGATCCGCCTGCTAGAAGAAGCCAGCAAAAACCTGCCGGATGATCCGGAACTGGTTTATGCGCAAGTGCTATTGCTAGATCCACATCAGGATCGCAACAAGCTGGATAAATTGCTGGCAAATTTACTCAAGATTGAACCGAATAGTCCGACCTATCTGAATGCCTATGCCTATACCCTGGCAATGCAGAACCGGCGTCTGGAAGAAGCGCGCCGCTATGTCGAACAGGCACTGGAATATGCACCGGAACAGGCTTCCATTCTGGATACTTATGGTTATATCTGTTATTTACAGAATGACTTTGCCACGGCTGCAGATGTCTTATACAAAGCATATCAACTCAATCCAAGCGTGAAGATTGGGGTACGTTATGCGCGTTCGTTGTACATGAATGGTGATATACAACACTTCCATCAAGTGTTACAACAATTACAACAAAACCATCCAAATGACCCCGAATTAAAACAACTTAATTCGCTATTGTTAGCACCACAAAACCAAACGAGTTAATTCTTTTATGCGCAATTTAAGCCAATTGGGCTGCTGTGCCTTTGCAGCAACTGCTTTATTCTTAACTGGTTGTCAGCAGATGATCAATCCGCAAACGCCAGTGACGCCTTCTGTACAGGCAGATAATCAATTCCAGCTGCAAGGTAAAATTGGTGTGCGCACACCGCAACAGACCGGCAGTGCATTCTTTACCTGGGTACAACAGCAAGAAGAATTTGATATTGAGCTGAGTGGTATTTTAGGTGTGGGCAAAACCCAGATTTCCGGCACGCCCGGCCAAGTCACATTAAACAGTGCTAAAACAGGTGTGATTCAGGCGGCAAGTGCCGAAGAATTACTGCAACGCGCCACAGGCTGGCAAGCACCGATCAGCTATTTAGTGGACTGGGTACAGGCCCGCCCTGCGACAACAACTGCCAAATTGCAAAAAGATGATACACAGCGGATTAGCCAGATTATTGAACAGGGCTGGACGGTCGATCTCAATTACAATGCGCAGGCCAAAATGCCAAACCGCTTGATTTTAAAGCAGTCACTTGAAAATGGCGCGGAAAACCGTATTACAATGATCATTGAAAACCGTTAATTGACCTGATGTTAGCCCATGATGATTCGTGTTCCCTCGCCTGCTAAACTGAATTTGTTTTTACATATTACCGGTCGCCGTGAAAATGGCTATCACGAGCTGCAAAGCATTTTTCAGCTGATTGATCTGTATGACTGGCTGGAGTTTGAACAAACAGATAATCAACACATCCAGATTGAAGGGCTGGCCTCCGTCGACCTAGAACAGAATTTAATCTATCGTGCGGTACAACTGTTGAAGCCCTATGCTCAAACACTATCCGGACTAAAGATTCGTCTGGAAAAAAATATCCCGATGGGTGCTGGACTCGGGGGCGGCTCGTCTAATGCAGCCACCACCCTGATTGTGCTGAACCAGCTCTGGCAGTGCGGTTTAAATATCGAGCAACTGGCAGATCTCGGAGTCAGACTGGGTGCAGATGTACCGATATTTGTACATGGTCGAAATGCTTGGGCTGAAGGCATTGGCGAACACTTAACATTCATAGACTTAGATCAAAAACAATTCATTGTGTTAAAACCTGACTGTTTTATCAGCACTCAACTGCTTTTTTCGCAAAAAGCATTGACAAGAGACACGAAGAGCACTAAATTTTGCGCCTATCAGCAAACGCCATCTGATTTTGGAAATAACTTTGAGCCACTGGCTCGATCCTTATATCCTGAAGTCGATGAAGCGATGCAATATCTCGACCAGTTCGGTATTGCAAAACTTACAGGTACAGGTGCTTGTGTGTTTATTGAAGTCACTGAAAATCTGAATATCGAAGATATTCTTGCAAATGCACCATGTAAAGCTTACCTGGTCAACAGTTTACAAGAATCACCTTTAGTTCAGTTTAAAGTGTAGATAGGGGTATCGCCAAGTGGTAAGGCACCGGGTTTTGATCTCGGCATCCGTTGGTTCGAATCCAGCTACCCCTGCCATTTTCACCTGTAGATGTACTGTATTAGGGGTATCGCCAAGTGGTAAGGCACCGGGTTTTGATCTCGGCATCCGTTGGTTCGAATCCAGCTACCCCTGCCATCTTACAGTTCATCAAATTTAGGGGTATCGCCAAGTGGTAAGGCACCGGGTTTTGATCTCGGCATCCGTTGGTTCGAATCCAGCTACCCCTGCCATTTTCTCGAAAAAAGACAGAACACTCATTTGCTGTAAGACTGTTAATTTACCTTGACACTTTACCGTAAAAATATTAAAGTTCTGCCGCATTAGGGGTATCGCCAAGTGGTAAGGCACCGGGTTTTGATCTCGGCATCCGTTGGTTCGAATCCAGCTACCCCTGCCATCTATTCCCATATATCCCAACCGCCAAGGGTGCTTCATGCCCAATCTTGTCGTTTTTAGTGGATCTGCGCATCCACAATTCGCTCAAAAAGTCGTAAGTCACTTACATATTCCTCTAGGCGCTGCCTCTGTAGGTCAGTTCTCTGATGGTGAAATCGCTGTCGAGATTACTGAAAACGTTCGTGGTAAAGACGTATTCGTCGTGCAACCTACTTGTGCTCCTACTAACGATAACCTGATGGAAATCTTAGTCATGGCTGACGCTTTGCGTCGTGCAAGTGCAGGTCGTATTACTGCCGTGATTCCTTACTTTGGTTATGCTCGTCAAGACCGTCGTCCACGTTCAAGCCGTGTGCCAATTACTGCTAAAGTCGTTGCAGACATGCTGACGACTGTAGGTATTGACCGCGTTGTGATGATTGATCTTCATGCTGACCAGATCCAAGGTTTCTTCGATATCCCTGTAGACAACATCTACGGTACACCAGCGCTACTTGCTGACTTACGTCAGCAGTCACATCACAACCTGATGGTGGTTTCACCTGACGTCGGTGGTGTGGTTCGTGCACGTGCTGTTGCGAAACAAATGGGTGATATCGATCTTGCAATCATCGATAAGCGTCGTCAAAAAGCGAATGAATCACAAGTGATGCATTTGATTGGCGATGTGAAAGATCGTGATTGTGTCATCGTCGATGACATGGTAGATACTGCAGGCACTTTATGCAAAGCAGCTGATGCATTGAAAACTTTCGGTGCTCGCAAGGTTGTTGCTTATGCAACGCATCCAGTACTTTCTGGTAAAGCATTAGAAAACTTAAGACATTCTGTGATTGATGAGTTGGTGGTTTGTGACACCATCCCACTTTCAGATGAAGCTTTAGCACTGGGCAAGATTCGCCAGGTTTCCGTAGCCAGCATGGTTGCCGAAACGATTCGTCGCATTAACAACGAAGAATCTATTAGCGCAATGTTCGATTCTTATCTATAATAGAGCGCTGAATTTTCAAAGCCCTGCCATTTGGTAGGGCTTTTACTCACTAGACTGGTCGCAAGTCTGGTTCATTTAACTTAAATAGGATGTCTATCATGGCAAACTTCGTATTAAACGCAGCAGCACGTGAAGAAGCAGTTCAAGGGAAAGGTTCGAGCCGCCGCCTTCGTCTTCAAGCTAAAGTTCCTGCAATCATCTACGGTGGCGAAGCTGCTCCTGTAGCTGTTACTCTTGAGCTTCGTCAGCTTGTTAAATTCTTAGAAAATAACTCTTTCTTTGAAGAAGTTATCGAAATTGATGTAGACGGTAAAGTTGAAAGCGTGAAAATCCAAGCCTTACAACGTCACCCAGCTAAAAACACGCCTATGCACGCTGACTTTAAACGCGCATAAGTGTTAATGGTGTAATTAGTGTCAAATATTTCACTGATTGTTGGTTTGGGCAACCCAGGTTCTGAGTATGCCCAAACCCGCCATAATGCAGGGGCCTGGTTCGTAGAACGCCTTGCAGAGCAATATGGCATTACCCTCAAGAAAGACCCGAAATTCAATGGATTTAGTGGTCGTGGCAATATCGAAGGTCAAGACGTTCGTCTTCTTCTACCTACAACCTTTATGAACCTTTCCGGTAAAAGTGTTGTTCCTTTCGCCAAATTCTACAATATCGCACCTGAATCGATCCTGATTGCCCATGATGAACTGGATATGAATCCTGGTGTCATTCGCCTGAAAACGGGTGGTGGTCACGGTGGTCATAATGGTCTACGCGATATCGTGCCGCATATTGGTTCAAACTTCCATCGCCTGCGTATTGGAATCGGTCATCCTGGTGCCAAAGACCGTGTTTCTGGTCATGTGCTCAGTAAAGCGCCCAGCAGCGAACAAAAGTTAATGGATGATGCAATTTCACATGCGCTCGCACGTACCAAAATGCTGGTGAATGCAGAAGTACAGCAAGCCATGAATCAAATTAATGCCTATAAGCCTAACTGATCATTCAAAAATCGCTGGACAATTCCGCTTGTCAGAAAGATCATTTAAGCGCAAAATGCGCAAGCCTACCCACTTATCCAGTGTCGTAGAAATTGATTCAACCATATGATGATCAAAGTCTTAGTTCAACTCAGGGGACGCTAGCCATGCTATCTCGTTTATTAAAATGCAAAATTCACCGCGCTCACGTTACACATGCAGAATTACACTATGAAGGTTCATGTGCAATTGATGGCGTTTTGATGGATTTAGCTGGCATTCGCGAATACGAAGAAATTCATGTGTGGAACGTGACCAATGGTAAACGTTTTGCAACTTATGCCATTCGTGGCGAAGATAATTCAGGCATCATTTCAGTCAATGGTGGCGCTGCACATCAAGCCGATGTAGGCGATATCATCATTATTGCAACTTTTGGTGATTTCACTGAAGCTGAAGCAAATGCACATCAGCCACGCTTGGTCTATGCAAATCCAAACAATACCGTCAGCCATACTGCCAACTGTATTCCGGTACAAGTCGCTTAAGTCGATTCGACCAGATTCCCAAAGCTCGCACCTCGCGGGCTTTTTTATGGCCAGAATGACTAAATATAATTAACTGCCCTGCCGCCAGCTTTTAGAACTTTCACAATTTAGGGGCTTTAAATGGGAGTCAACAAGATTAACCAGTAAAGCCTTTCCATTTTCCTTAAGCTTAAGTTCGGCAAATTTGGCATTGCGATAACACGGCTCCAGGCCTTCGGCGAATAAAAAACTATTGGCCGCCGGATATAAAGCTTCAAAACTATTGCGTGGATTCTTTAAAAGCAGTTTTGCGGAAGATGCCGGATGAACTTGTAACAGACGCGGATCAAAACTGCTTCGTATCACCCGTCGTTGTGCATCCAAGCGTACATAGCTCATGATCTGAGACCGATCTTTAAAATCCTGAATAGTGATATCTGAACCTGTTTGATTCAGGGCAGTTTCATCAGCATCTAGACCAGCAAAATGCAACTGATAATTCAGCGCCATATAATCGCCCTGCAAAATCGAACGCGGATCGACGGGCGCCAACTTAACAAAAATACTCTGACTATTTCTTAAATGCCATTCATGCTGGATAATTAAGCCCACAAATAAGGCAATACTAAAAATACTCAGGTGTAGCACCCAAAACTTTTTCATGAGGTCACTCCTGTTTTCGACTGAAATTTCGGTGAGCTCAACACATAAGCCAGAAGCAAAACCAGCAGACCTGAAGCAAAGATACTGACACTCTTAAATAAAAAGCTGAGTCCCAGATTGTAATACAGCAACCATAACCAGAAGATCAGTAACAGAACCAATAAGGCCTGCATCAATCGCTGTTGATTGACCATCGCCCAGGCCATAAGTACCAGAATGATGAAAATTTCAAAATAGCCCAGTGCAATCAGTAAAATGCCTGCGGCAGGAATCAGCCAGAGTGGTGTCAGCGAAAATTGCTTCAGATGTATTCCAATAAAACTCAGCAGCCATACTGCGGGTAAAATATAGAAAACAATTGCTTCATCTATACCGCGCGGATGCAGTTGCTGCGCTACGCCAAATTGCAACAGACATTGAAAAATAGCCGTTGCTGCCAAAATACTGATCATCCACAGATTCACACTTTTGGCATAAGCTGAAGCAAGCCAGTGTCTTGCAGTGAGTAAAGCCACGATCAGCACACTGTAATTCAACAGCATGATCCATGTGATCAGGCGATGGTCATGAGAAAATGGGTGCTGCTCGATTAAAACTGCAATTCCCAACGCATGAGCCAGTAATAACTGTAATAGCAGCACCAGCCAATGCATGCGATTCATGATACTTAGCAACGTAATACCGATTTGTATCAGCCAGATCAGCAATAAACTATCTGTCAACAATTCGGTATGAATCAGGACAGCAGCCTGACCGCAAACCCACAAACAATAAGCCAGTTGCCGCAGAAAAACTGAAGGCTTGCTATGAATCAGCCACCAGGCAATCCCGATAAAGATTAGCCCCATCAGGATGGATAAACTTTCCCAATAGGTCAGCAACAGCATGGCCAGTATCACACCAGCAATCCATGCGCCCAGCGCCAGTGGAATGACCGAAAACCGGCTCTGGGGTAACAGCTTTATCAGCAGCGCACTAATCGCCGCAAACCAGCCAAAGATGAGCAAAGCCAGCACCAATAAGCCTGCAGCTGAATTTTGCAAATATTGGTCTGTGAGATCAAAAATCAGAATGCTAAAACTCAGTGCCAGCCCTGCAACCAGCAAACTGGTTTCCAGCTGTTGCTGCCGAGTATAGAAATAAGCACTAAATAACAGTGCTAAGACCAGTACCGAAGCCAAATACCAGATCGAATTCGAGTCGATAAATCGAAACATGCTGAATACCGAAATGAGTACCACCACGGCAATCAACAGATAGCGTAAAACCGGATAATAGCGTAATGCATAGATCAGACTCAGTCCGGTCAACAGATTAAGACTGAGCAGATAGGCAGTTTCAGCACGCACCAACCAAAAGCTTTGTTTAAAATAAAAATAAAGCGCCAGCTGGCTGACCACGCAAAATAATGCAAACACACCAATATTCGGTCGATACAGCCAAGGCAAAAGTAACAATGCCCAAAGCAAAAATAGTTGATAATTGTCCGCGCCAGTCTGATAGATCTGCCCAATCACCGCCAGACTTAAGCCCAGCATTAAACCCGATACAGTATCCAGACTTTGTCTTAACTTTTCTCGCGCAGCAAAATGCACACTCAGCAATGCCGAACCCAGCAATAAAACTTGCGGCATAAACAACTGGACAAATTTCGGCAGCATCCACCAGTTTGCTGCCAGCAGATACACGATACTGACAGCGATCAGCGCGAGTCCAATGATTTGAAGAATCTGAATAACAGCAGGTTGAATAAATAACAGCGGTGAGAATGGATGATCGGGCTTGGTTACTGTTTTAGACATGCTGATCTGTTCAATTTTTATTTGATTTTACCTTAGCATGATTTTTAGCGCATATGCCAGGCAGGAACCTTACAACTGTGCAGTACTTTTTTAAATCAGGATCTGATAAATGCCGTAAAGAGCAATGATCAGCAGAATGAGACCACACAAGGCCAGCAAATGCGGATACAACCGAGAACGGGATAAACGGTTAAAACCCAAATACACCACCGACAGGGTCAGGAAATCCAGCACGATCCAGCTCAAGGTTAAGATTATGAGACTCAAATCGAGATCAGATGTAATACCAATAAACTGCGGGAAAAAAGCCGCAAAGAAAATAATATCTTTGGGATTGGAAATACCGACCAGAAAACCCTGCTGAAAGCCGCCACGTACCGGAGATAACTTCTTTTGAGCTGACTCTGCTTGCTGAAAAATCACCTCCCGAAATATTTGCAGCCCCAGATAACCAATATACAGACAACCCAGCAACTTGATGGCATACAGCCACTGTTCATTAATGACCAGCAAACCTTTCAGGCTTAATATCGATAAAGCAATCAATATCAATGAAGCGAAATTGGTGCCAAAAATAGTTCTTAAAGCCGCAGCATAACCGCCTTTTAGACCGGAACTGGCCACCAGCAACATCACCGGACCAGGCGTGGCGATCATTACCACAACAGCCAGACAATACAAGAGATACTCACTGATATTCATGCTCTTCCCTCAGCTGTTGTTATTTTTTTGCATAAAAAAAGAGGACTTATTCCTCTTCCTGCAGATGAATCAGATGCTGACTAATGCCATCCGCCCGCAGAAAAGCCAGATCATAACTGGCAGTGGCCAAAGCCAGAATCCGGCGCTCAAATTCATCCCAGAGTGGACGTACCTGCTTATAATGAATCCCCAAACCACTATCATCGGTAAAATGCCGATTTTTTTCACAGAGCTTTAAAGCATGATACAGCTTACGCCCTTTGGAGGCATCGTCACGTAAACGTACCCGTTTTGACAGCACAAAGGCTTGAACCTTGACGATATCTGCATGTGGCAACAACGGCACTAAAATCTGATCCAGCTGTGCATCCAGACGCCGCCATACGGCATGATGCTGATCAGCGCCATAAGTGTTCCAGTGAATCACCTCATGATTGAAACGGCGGCAACCACGACATACCGCATCACCAAATACGGTCGAGCAACGCCCAGCACACGGGGTTAAAGACGCAATACGACGATCTGAACTCAAAACACACTCCAAAGATACTGCAACTTCCAGTACCTGCATCACTGCATAAAACTTTACAAAATTCCGGGTCGGGCATGACTATACACGCTCTCCCCCATGAATTGAAGCCTGTTAAAAGGCAAGTGTTTTACTCGCTTATTCACTCGAATCACGCTAAAATATGCGCCTTTAAATTATCATGCTACGTTGGAGTATTCCATGAACGCTACTGTAGAACAGCTTGCACCTGTAGAACAGCAAGCGACCTCAGGTTGGGTTGTTGCCGCACTTTATCAATTCAAAGAAGTTCAAGATCCTGCCGATCTTCAACAACGTCTTTTAGACTTGGTAAAAACAATCAACCTTTGTGGAACACTCATTGTAGCGGGTGAAGGGATTAACGGTACGGTTGCAGGTGACCGTGCATCGATTGATCAAATTCACCAGTTCCTTCTCAATGAAGGCTTTGTTGAGATGGAATATAAAGAGTCAGACAGCTCTGACAAGCCATTTCGTAAAATGAAAATTAAATTAAAAAAAGAAATCGTGACTTTAGGGGTAGAAGTGAAACCACGTGATCTGGTCGGTCACTATCTTGATCCTCAGGAATGGAATGAACTGATTGCGCGTGATGACGTGATTCTGGTTGATACCCGTAACGATTACGAATACAAAGCAGGAACGTTCAAAGGCGCGATTGACCCGAAAACTGAAAGCTTCCGTGAATTCCCTGAATATGTGAAAAATAATCTGGAACAGCACAAAGACAAGAAAATTGCCATGTTCTGTACCGGTGGTATTCGCTGTGAAAAATCAACCTCTCTGCTTCTGCAAGAAGGTTTTACAGAGGTGTATCACCTGAAAGGCGGTATTTTAAAATACCTGGAAGAAACTCCGGCTGAAGAAAGTATGTGGGAAGGCGAATGCTTCGTATTTGATGGCCGTACAGCAGTAACACACGGTGTCGAAGAAGGTCAAAACACCAAATGCCATGCCTGTGGCTGGCCTTTGCTTCCTGAAGAAGTGGCGCTGCCAAGTTATGAACATGGTGTCTCTTGCGTGTACTGCATTGACAAGACCACAGAGAAACAAAAAGACGGTTTCCGTATGCGTCAGTCCCAAATTCTGGCAGCAAAACGTAAACGTCTCTAAGCCAGCCGCTTTGTAAGAAAATATATAAAAACCCTCTTCGGAGGGTTTTTTATTTACATAAAAATTACAACAGTAATAAAACTCTCACCAATTCATTACCAAGAACCTTATTTTTTTCCAAGCAAGATTGCTAGTCTATTGAAAAGTCTATCTTAAGCCAAGTCTTTCATTATTAACTTAAATTTTAAAATGAAAAGGAATATAACATGACCAGTTCACTTGCTCGAGATCCAGATAATCTGGTTCAGTTTCAACCCAAAGAGAATATAAAACAACAACGACTTCATCAGGTTAATGACGAGCTTGAGAGCCAGTCACATGTGTTTGTGGTCATCTTGGGAACTGTGATTGGCGCGATTTTAGCGCTGTTTATTGGTTATCATCTTAATACCAGTGTCATTCATTTTATGCTGCTGAGTGTTTTACCTGTCTGTTTGGCCTATGGCTTACGCAAAGTCTATATTTATACGCTGACACATAGCTGATTCTGCCTGCTCATTTATATTCCAAGACTTTACCGCATAAAAAATACTGCTTAGGATACAGGCAGTATTTTTTATTTTGACCATCTTATGAATTTAACTGAATGGATTATTTCCGTCATGGAACAACTGGGCTACTGGGGTATTGCCCTGCTCATGTTTCTGGATAATGTCTTCCCACCCATCCCTTCCGAAATCATTATGCCTTCTGCGGGCTATTCGGCCTCTCAGGGTGAGTTAATACTGGTCGGGGTGATCATGGCCGGTTGCATTGGCTCATTACTAGCAGCAGCCTTGCTGTACTGGGTGGGTTATAAATTCAATCACGATTCCATTTTCAAGTTTGTCGACCGTTATGGCAAATATCTGTTTATCAAATCCAATGATGTGAAAAAATCACTGAGCTGGTTTGAACATTATGGACATCGGATTGTGTTTTTTGGCCGCATGGTTCCTGCCGTCCGCTCACTGATCAGCATTCCTGCCGGCATGAGCCGTATGCCCTTCTGGAAATTCATGTTCTATAGCACACTCGGAACCATCATCTGGACCACGTTTTTGGCCTGTGTCGGATTTTACTTTGGTGAAAACCAAGAGTTGATGCAGCAAATTTTCAGTAAAGTCAGTTATGTGATTATTGCGATTGTTATAGTCATTATTGCCTGGGTTATCTACCGTAGACAGCAGCGTAAAAATCGTCCATCCTGAATAGACCTCAGCATGAAGGAGGCTAAAACGATGTCGCACTATCTTAAATATTTTGCCACCGTTTATCTTAGCTTGGTTCTATTCGTGGGCGTACTCATTTATGTATTCAATCTGGGCGCGATTCTCCTGATCCCGGCCCTGATCGCGTCGGCCTTTCTCAGTGCCCGATACTTTGTGAAGAGAGAACAACGTTTACCCAGCAAGGAAGAGAAAAGCAAACTGGTATGGGGTTCTACCATCATTGCGATTACATTTGGGTTTATTTTTATATTTGTTGTGATCTGGATGTATCCACAGACTGAAGCCATCTTCAACAACATGGCTTATACCGGAAGGGGCCCGAATTCATTTCTGATGGCCGCTGTGATTGCGGTACATGGTTTGATCTTTCATATTGCCTATAATGGCTATGCCCGCTACAGTCTGAGCAAACGGGTCGGTATTGAAAGAAAATAAAATCCCTTCGATGCTTTGATAAAAGTCCAAAGCTAAAAAAAGCACCGTGCGGTGCTTTTTTTATGAATTATTCTGGAGTGTGATACATCAGATACAATTCATTTAAGTTGTCTGGAATTTCTTCTGCAAGTTCGTCCATTAACTGGCCATTGCGACGGAAAGTTTCCATTTGCGGATCTTCATCATCAATGCCGCTGAAGACCATGATTGGCAGAGTTAAATCTACCAGTTGCTCTTCAAATTCTTCAGTAAACCAAGCTTCTTCGTTCAGGAACATGGCATCGACAAAGCCCACACTCCAGTCACCCAAGCTTGATTCGGTGTCTGCTTCTTCAATTTCAAATGGGAATGTAATCCCTTCTTCATTGGCTAAGCTTTGACGGATAGACTCTAACCATGCTTGTACCTGAGTGATGATTTCTGCAGGCACTTTCTTTTGATTGCTATCAAAAAGCTCGTCTAACCATTTGTCGAATTTTGGGCCTACTGCAATAGCACATAAGAAACCATGGGTTGCTGCGAAATCTAGACCATGTTCATTTTGGTCACCATCTAGATATTCACTCAACAGGTCTAAATCTAAAGCACTCATCTAACATCCAAACTTAGAAAACCGAAAGGTTTAGCATAGCATTTATTCAGGCCATGCTAAATCCGAATTCGTTAATCTTCGTCATCAAAATCGTCATCATCGTCGAAGTCATAGTCAAAATCTTTGAGTTCGCGTTCCAAGCGACGTTGTGAAAGTAAGTCATCAATCAGACGACGTTTTTCCAACGACTCTTTAGCGCTCAGCTTGCTGGAAGCTTCATCGAAATTAACATCATCCTCACCGAAGCTATCATCTAGTTCAAAATCTGTAGAAGACACTAAAACTTCCTCATAGTGAAAAATGTAAATGGTTTTAGCGCTATTTATCTTGCCTAAAACCACAAGTCAAGTTTTATTTAAATTTTCGTATTTTAAAGTTGTAAATAGGGCTTTTTTTTAAGGACATTGTGTGACATGATATAATCCACCCTGCGTCCTTATGTTTTTTGACTACACATTTTTTGGTCAAATACACAGATGCCGGGGTTGGACTTGAAAATAACAAATTCATCCCCATCTTAAATTACTGAATTTCATTTTAAATATTTTATCAGACAGCTTGAATGCTGAATACTCTGATGAAATACGTAGGCTATTCACTAAATTTAATGAGCTTAAATCGTGCATAAGTTGTACGGTTTTTCCTGTCACAGATTCAACGAAGAGTAAGCAAAAGATGAGCGATATGACTTCCCCTACTTCACAAGTAGCGGCTCTGATTAGCCGAGGCAAAGAACAAGGTTACTTAACCTTCGCTGAGGTTAACGATCATCTGCCGGACTCCATCACAGAAAGCGAGCAGATTGAAGATATCATTCAGATGCTGAATGACGTGGGTATTCCTGTACATGATCGCGCGCCTGAATCTGATGATACGATGTTCGAAGATACTACAGAAGCTGCCGATGAAGTTGCAGAAGAAGAAGCTGCAGCCGTACTGGCCTCTGTAGAAAATGAGCCAGGTCGTACAACTGACCCTGTGCGTATGTATATGCGTGAAATGGGTACCGTTGAGCTTTTAACCCGTGAAGGCGAAATTAGCATTGCAAAGCGCATCGAAGAAGGTATTCGTGATGTTTTGCACTCGATTGCTTACTGGCCCAATGCGGTAGAAGTTGTACTCCAAGAATATAAAGATTATGAAGCGGGCGAACGCCGTCTTGCTGACCTGTTATCGGGTTATTTAGATCCTGAATCAGACGAAGAAATTCCTGAAGTACTCGAAGAAGAAGTCGAGATCGCTGAAGACAAGACTGATTCGAAAAAATCGACCAAAGATGTAAAACTGGACGATGATGAAGAGGAAGAAGCTGAAACTGAAGATGATTCAGAAGCTGATTCTGGTCCAGATCCTGAAATTGCCAAAGCACGCTTCACTGAACTTGAAAATGCATGGTTGAATACCAAAACAGCCATCGAAAAACATGGTCGTGACAGCGAAGAATCTGAAGCTGCGCTGGAAGCACTGGCGACCGTATTCATGATGTTCAAATTCACGCCGCGTCTATTCGATATCATTTCAGAAATGATTCGTGGTACGCATGACCAGATCCGTGGTGCAGAACGTGAAGTGATGCGTTATGCCGTGCGCCGTGGTCGTATGGATCGTACCCAGTTCCGTACTTCTTTCCCGGGACAGGAATCGAATCCAGCCTGGTTAGATGAACAGATCGCGAAAACACCTGCAGACCAGAAAGCCTATCTGGAAAAAGTACGTCCCGATGTATTGGCCTTCCAGCAAAAGATTGCCGATATTGAAAAAGAGTTGGGTCTTGATGTTAAAGGCATTAAAGACATTGCCAAACGCATGGCCGTTGGTGAAGCCAAGGCACGTCGCGCCAAGAAAGAAATGGTCGAAGCCAACTTGCGTCTGGTGATTTCAATTGCGAAAAAATACACCAACCGCGGCTTGCAGTTCCTGGATCTGATTCAGGAAGGTAACATTGGCTTGATGAAAGCGGTGGACAAGTTTGAATATCGTCGTGGTTATAAATTCTCGACTTATGCAACCTGGTGGATTCGTCAGGCGATCACCCGTTCAATCGCCGATCAGGCACGTACCATTCGTATTCCGGTGCACATGATCGAGACCATCAACAAGATCAATCGTGTATCGCGTCAGCTTCTTCAAGAAATGGGGCGTGAACCGACACCTGAAGAGTTGGGCGAACGTCTGGAAATGGACGAAGTCAAAGTACGTAAAGTGCTAAAAATCGCCAAAGAACCGATTTCGATGGAAACACCGATCGGTGATGATGAAGATTCGCATCTGGGTGACTTCATTGAAGACAGCAACATCACGTCACCAATTGATGCTGCGACTTCAGAAGGCCTGAAAGAAGCGACACGCGAAGTTCTGGAAAACCTGACTGAACGTGAAGCCAAAGTTCTGAAAATGCGTTTTGGTATCGACATGCCGACCGACCACACCTTGGAAGAAGTGGGCAAACAGTTTGATGTGACACGTGAACGTATTCGTCAGATTGAAGCTAAAGCGTTACGCAAGCTTCGCCATCCATCACGTTCAGAACACTTACGTTCATTCCTCGAGAATGATTAAGATTTGATGCTTATTCTGGAGACTTGAAATTTAATCATCAGTCTCCACTTAAGTAGCCAAGACAGACCCAAACGCCTGCATGATTGCAGGCGTTTCAAATCAGGGGGACTACCATGTTAGACCGTACACCATCTCGTGAACTTCAAGAACATCTTTGGGTTTTCCCTATGGATTATCCGATTAAACTGATTGGCCTTGCTGGCATTGAACTGCGTCAGGCCGTGAATGATATCTTTGTAAAACATTTTCCTGAATTTGATGGCAGTGAGATGACCATCACACCGTCGCGTACTGGCAAATATCATTCCATTACCGCACAACTGCGCTTTTTGGAACTGGAGCAGGTACATGCAGTATATGCAGATTTGGCCGCCTGTCCGCTGATTAAAACCGCACTGTAATCAAAAATACAAAAGACACGCTTTCGGGCGTGTTTTTTATGCCTGTACAATGACTGAGCTAGCGCTTAAATATTGTAGGTCTCGCCCCTATTTCATGCCGAAATCATTATAATTATGACCAGTTTTTTATAATTACCAAGGACACTCCCTGTGACTGATGTGCTGCAAAAGCCCGAGCTGATCATTCGTCAATATCACGACCTTACTCCTTATGAAGATCGCTTTCTGGAAATGAAAACATTTACGGAAAACCGTGATGAATATAGTCCGGATCAGCTGTGGATTCTGCAACATCAGGATGTATTGACTCAAGGTCAGGCCGGTAAGCCAGAACATATTCTGATATCGAGCAATATCCCGGTAATTCAAACCGATCGTGGTGGTCAAGTGACCTGGCACGGCCCGGGCCAGCTGGTGGCTTACTTCATGTTTGACCTGAATCGCCTAGGCTGGAATGTGCGTACACTGGTGTCCTATGCTGAAAACCTGATGATCGATCTGCTGAAAAAATACGGCATTGATGCTTATGCCAAACCCGATGCACCGGGGGTCTATGTGGCTGAACGAAAAATTGGTTCACTGGGTTTTAAAATTCGTAAAGGCCGTAGCTATCATGGTCTTTCCTTAAATCTGGATTGTGACCTGAGCGGATTTAATACCATCAACCCTTGTGGTTATGCGGGACTGGAAATGGTTCGCATGAGCGACCTACTGGAACAACCGCCACAATTCAACCAGTTATGTCGTGAAATTATTGAAACTTTGCGCCACAGCGGTTACTTTAATCAAGTCACTGTCGAGCAAAGATAAAGCCTTTGCATTTCACCCCCAAATAAATTAGAGTATTTACTCTAAACCAATAATATTGAGATAGGGATCATCACGTGATTGCAACTAAATCCGTAAAACCCGCTTTGCAGCTTGCCTATGTCAAACTCATGATGGATGTGATTGGCCGCGGTCTGGTCATGGCAAGCCAGGTGGATGAAGAAATCAAACAGGAAGTTGCTCAATTTCCAGTCCATTTCACTCTTTCCATGAAAGTCTTTCCGCATGGCCCAGCCTTTGTGGCGCGGGTCACTGAGGACAAGCAATTGGAACTGGTGAAAAATCTGGAAAAAGCACCTGATCTGACTATTACCTTTAAACATCTGCACCATGCTTTTTTAGTTTTTTCCTTTCAGGAAAGCACCTCTCAAGCCTTTGCCAATGACCGCATGATTGCCGATGGCGATATTTCCAATGCCATTCGTCTGGTGCGTTGTCTAAATAAAATGGAAGCACTGATTTTGCCTAAATTGGTGGCGCAACTGGCTGTCAAAGAATATCCAAGCAATCTCAGCCTCAAAGAAAAACTAAGCGAAGCGAGCAGTATTTATCTAAAAATCGCTCAATCTTATTTAAAACGGAGTGTATAACATGGCTAAACCTTATTATGAATTTTTCTGTCCAGTTAAAGTCATTGCCGGACATGCCGCGTTAGAACATATTCCGTTTGAGCTTGCAACTTTGGGGGCCAAACGTCCACTCATCATTACCGACAAAGGTGTACGCGCCAATAATCTGCTGGCACCGATTGAAGCTGCATTTGAAATGGCGGATGCTGCAATTGTAGCCATTTTTGATGACGTACCACCCGATTCTAGCTTGGGTACAGTACGTAGTGCGGCGAAACTGTATCGTGAAAATCACTGTGATGCGATCATTGCTGTGGGCGGCGGTTCAGTCATTGATACCTCCAAAGCAACCAATATTCTGGTGTCTGAAGGCGGTGATGACCTGCTTAAATATTCTGGTGCCCATAACCTGCCTAAGCCGCTGAAGCCATTTTTTGTGATTCCAACAACTTCGGGGACAGGCTCAGAAGTCACCATGGTGGCCGTCGTCTCAGATACTGAGAAGAATGTTAAAATGCCTTTCGCATCGTATTATTTGATGCCGCATGCTGCGATTTTAGATCCGCGCATGACCCAGACTTTGCCGCCGCATTTAACCGCCATGACCGCAATGGATGCACTGACCCATGCGGTCGAAGCTTATACTTGCATGGCAGCCAATCCAATCTCAGATGCTTATGCCACCGCAGCAGTCAAGAAGATCAGTAGCCATCTATTCAATGTGCTGGATAATCCCAATGATGCGCAAGGCCGTCTGGAACTGGCTCAAGCATCGACCATGGCCGGTATTGCATTTTCTAACTCGATGGTCGGGATTGTGCATTCACTCGGTCATTCACTGGGTGCAGTGGTGCACTTGCCGCATGGTTTATGTATGAACCTGTTCCTGCCGTATGTGCTGGAATACAACAAAGAGGTCAATGGTGACAAGATTGCTGATCTGTTGCTACCTTTGGCAGGTGCCGATATTTATGCGCAAACACCAGCACATTTACGCGCAGACAAAACCATTGCCACTATTCTGACCATGCGAGATCGGATTTATAGTCTGACCAAACTGCCACGTACATTACGTGAAACCGGCAAGATTTCTGAAGCGCAGCTGGATGAAGTGGCAGAGAAAGCCCTGAACGATGGTTCCATCATTTATAACCCGAAAGAAGCCACCTTGGAAGATTTAAAATCTATCTTAAAAAAGGCTTGGTAATTACTGAAAAATAAGCCAATATAGCGAAAATTAAAGCCTGATGTTTTTTTAGACATCAGGCTTTTATCTTGCATAAAGAAATCATTGCGCTAATTTGAATGGCATACTTTATGCACCTCAAAAGTCAAAAAAATAGCTAGCAAAAGCCCTTCTTTTCAAGTAGATTGGCGGGCTTTTATAGAAAACTGTAGGGGGGATCGTTCGTCTCAAACGATCCTTATAAATATGACTGATCCTTGATCAACGATTAAGAGGATAACGCCGTTGACTAATATCTCTGGGACTCAATCGGCAGCTAAACTGCAAAAAACGCTGGGACTCTGGCACATCATTATTATTGGTTTGGCTTATATTCAACCCATGACCTTGTTTGATACATTCGGTCTGGTATCTGAAGAAAGTAACTTCCACGTTCCCACCTCTTACATTTTTGCGCTGATTGCAATTTTGTTAACCTCTTTGAGCTATGGTCATATGATTCGTCGCTACCCTTCTTCGGGTTCGGCCTATACCTATGCGCAAAAATCCATTCACCCGAATGTGGGTTTCATGGTGGGATGGTCATCTTGGCTCGATTATTTATTGTCGCCAATGGTCAACATCATTCTTGCTGTCATTTACCTAGAAGCCCTGTTCCCTGATATCAATCATTGGGTTTGGGTCGTGGTATTGACTGCATTCATGACTGGCATCAATTTACGTGGTGCGCGCTTTGTAGCAAACTTCAACAGTATGATCGTGTTCGTGCAGTTGATTGTCATTGCCGTATTTACCTGGATGGTCTACAGCAAGTTACAGGCTGGCTTTAATGCGGATGGTCCAATCACAGCTGAGCAACGCTATCAGCTCTGGAGTCTGGAACCGTTCTGGAATGAATTAACGTCAGTAGGCGCCCTGATTACTGGTGCGACTTTACTGTGCTTCTCTTTCACTGGTTTTGACTCTTTAAGCTCGCTGGCTGAAGAAACCAAAGATACTGAAAAAACTTTGCCTAAAGCGATTTTCTTGACCGCTTTAATTGCCGGTATTATTTTCATTATCAGCACTTACTTCATGCAGATTTACTTCCCGAACAATCCAGGTTCATATTTCCAGAATATTGCTGAAACTCAGCCGGAAATTTTGATGCTGGTGGGTGGGTCCTTGTTCCAGGCTTATGTACTTGGTTTTGCAATCATTACCGTCATGGCATCAGGGATTTCTGCACACGCAGGTGTATCTCGCTTAATGTACGTCATGGGCCGTGATGGCGTGATCAACAAGAAAATCTTTGGTCATATCAGTCCGAAAAACTACACACCGTCATACAACATTATGATTGTCGGTGCTGTAGCCTTAACAGCTGGCTTCATGGATCTTGATTTTGTGATTTCACTGATCAGTTTCGGTGCATTGACGGCGTTCAGTTTCGTAAACTTGTCTGTCATTTCACGCTATGCTTTACGTGATGGTCGTACCAAAACTGCGAAAGAAATTCTGAACTTTGTGGTGGTACCACTTGCAGGTTTCATTGCAGTATTTGCCTTATGGCTCGAAGTTGATCAAACCTCATTGAAATATGGTCTGATTTGGGCATTTGGCGGTATCTTGTACCTGGGTTATAAAACCAAAGGTTTCAAGCATCCTGCACCTCAGCACAACGAATTTGACGATAAATAATATCGTTCCGGTTCAAATAAAAAAGGCGCTTTAAGCGCCTTTTTTATGTTTTTGATTTTACTTAGGATAAACGACAATCAAAACCCATTTGGGTATTGACCCGATTATTTTCATAGCCCAGTTTTTCAATGAACAGACTTCTATTCGACAATAATTTTTGCTCTTCCGGATTTAGTCTGGCTTTATTCTTGACCGCCAGCTGATACATTTCATTGACCACATCCTGAAAAATAGCACAGACTTCCTGACGTTTGGTCTGCTTCAATTTACGTCCACGCCAAGTCCATTCAAAATCATCGGAATTCAGACTCTGTCCCCAGTTATCGATCCGCGCATCCAAGCGTTTTTGCATGTCAGCCAATCCTTGCTGTATTTCCGCTTGCGTAATTGGCTGAACTTGTTGCGTTTCCCCCATTACATCACTTGCTTCTTGCGCACCGAGGTGTAAAGCAGTCATTCCAATACAACAGGCCAAGGCAAATTTTAATATCGGCTTCACGCGTATATCCTTCTTATTCCAATCAGTTGTATCTCTCTATCCTAGCAAATAAAAAAGCCACCCAAAGGCAGCTTTTCAAATTATTGTAAATTTAAGCTTAGAGCGCTTTAAAACCCTGCTGACGCCAGGCTTCATATACAATCACTGCCGTGGCATTCGAAAGGTTTAAACTACGAGAGTTCTCTGCCATCGGTAAACGAATCCAGTGCTGCTGCGGGAACATCATCCGAACATGTTCAGGCAGACCACGCGTTTCCGGCCCCATCAACAATGCCACAGGACGGTTCAAGTCCGAGGTATGTGGCGTTTCAGTCCCTTTGGTGGTCAGTGGATAGACCGCATCCAGAGCAATGCCTTTGCTTGCCAGATCGGCCAGACAGTCTTCGATAGTGTCCCAAATCTGCATACGTGCATATTCGTGATAATCCAGACCGGCACGTCTCAGTTTTTTATCATCCAGTTCAAAACCCAGTGGCTTGACCAGATGCAACTGTGCTCCCGTATTGGCACACAGACGAATAATATTGCCTGTATTTGCAGGAATTTCGGGCTCATATAAAACAACGTGGATCACTTATTTCTCACTTTATACATTTCATTCAGATATAGCTTTCAACTTATAGATCAAACAGCAACATCAGTGCTGTTATCTAGATGCAGCTTTTTCCTGTATTCGGACCATGAGATTAATCGTCATATCCTTTTATTCAGGTGTAATTT
This sequence comes from Acinetobacter sp. YH01006, assembly GCF_013420445.1. NCBI lineage: Bacteria > Pseudomonadati > Pseudomonadota > Gammaproteobacteria > Moraxellales > Moraxellaceae > Acinetobacter > Acinetobacter sp. YH01006. The sequence goes on from NZ_VOYB01000004.1 coordinate 144,978, forward strand.
TCGTCTTGCAGTCAAACCAAGAGACAACTTTTGCTTATCCTCTTACTCAGGCATGGCCTTCGTCTTGCAGTCAAACCAAGAGACAACTTTTGCTGATCCTCTTACTCAGGCATAGCCTTCGTCTTACGGTCAAACCAAGAGACAACTTTTGCTTATCCTCTTACTCAGGCATAGCCTTCGTCTTGCGCTCGGGCAAAGCAGTGATTTGCTTATCCTCGCTCATGCCATTGCAGTTGTTCACGCAAGCGAACCACTTCACCAATAATGGTTAAAGTCGGTGCCTGAATTTGATGCTCAGACACTTTAGAGGCGATGTCAGCAAGGGTTCCCACCACAACTTTTTGCTCAGGAGTCGTGCCTTTAGAGACCAGTGCCACCGGCATATCTGCGCGTTGACCATGAGCGATTAACTGCGCACAGATTCTTTCCAATCCCACCAGTCCCATATACAGCACCAAGGTCTGGTTTTCATAGACCAGCTCACGCCAAGGCAATTCAGGCGAACCTTCTTTTAAATGACCTGTCAGGAAACGCACACTTTGTGCATAATCCCGATGCGTTAATGGAATACCGGCGTAGGCGGAACAACCTGAAGCTGCGGTAATACCCGGCACCACCTGAAAAGTAATACCTGCCGCAAACAGTTCTTCAATTTCTTCGCCGCCACGCCCAAAGATGAAAGGATCACCGCCTTTCAGACGACAAACCCGCTTGCCTTCACTGGCATATTTGACCAATAAAGCATTAATCCCATCTTGTGGAACTGCATGATTGGAACGCGCCTTACCAACATAGATTTTTTCCGCATCACGGCGACACAGATCCATAATCGGTTCAGACACCAGGCGATCATAAATCACCACATCGGCTTGCTGCATCAACCTTAACGCTTTCAGGGTCAACAGTTCTGGATCACCTGGACCTGCACCCACCAGATAGACTTCACCTTTCGGCTGTTGCCACTCTTGTAATGCTTGCTCGATCAGACGGTCTGCTTCAGCCATATTGTCATTAAACACCTGCTCTTTCAGCGGACTGGCGTACAGATCTTCCCAGAAAATACGGCGCTGATCCGGATTGACAATTTTTGCTTTAACGCGACTGCGCCATTTGCCTGAAAACTCAGCCAGCTTGCCCATGCCATGTGGAATCGTCGCTTCCAGTTGAGTCCGAATCTGGCGTGACAACACCGGCGACGTGCCATTCGATGCCACCGAAATCACCAGCGGTGAGCGGTCAATAATCGCAGGCACCATAAAACGGCAATGTGGCGGATCATCAACACTGTTGACCAGTACATTTTCAGCTTCGCACAGCTCGAAAACCTGACGATTCACATCAGCATCATCTGTTGCTGCAATCACTAAACGATAATGACGTAAAGGAATCTGTGTACTGAATGGTGCCTGATCATATTGCCCTTGAGACTGCTGAACAATCCCAAGTAAATTGGCATCAATTTCAGGTGCAATGACATGAATCACTGCTCCGGCTTTTGCTAATAATACCGCTTTACGGTAGGCAATATGTCCACCACCGACAATCAGACAAGGTTGCTGTTGCAACTTTAACGAGATTGGAAAGATATCCATGAACTACCTCAAAATTTTAAATCTGATTGTCTATGCAATTTTCATGCACATTTAGCGATGCTGATATCAAGCATTAGTCGATATAAGTCGCACCACCCATATATGGACGCAATACTTCAGGAATCTCAATCGAACCGTCTGCACGCTGATAGTTTTCCATCACTGCAAGCAAGGTACGACCAACAGCCAGACCTGAACCATTCAAGGTATGTACAAATTCAGTTTTTTTCTGGTCGGCACGGTAACGCGCTTTCATACGACGCGCCTGGAAGTCACCCATGTTTGAACATGAAGAGATTTCACGATAAGTATTCTGGCTTGGCACCCAAACTTCAAGATCATAAGTCTTGGTCGCGCCAAAGCCCATATCACCGCCACAAAGGATGATCTTACGGTATGGCAGACCTAATGCTTGCAAGATACCTTCAGCATGGCCGGTTAAATCTTCCAGTGCCTGCATAGACGTTTCAGGTTTAACAATCTGAACCATTTCCACTTTGTCGAACTGGTGCTGACGAATCAGGCCACGGGTATCACGGCCATAAGACCCTGCTTCACTACGGAAACATGGGGTATGTGCTGCATATTTTAATGGCAGACGATCTGCATCAATGATTTCATCACGCACGAAGTTAGTCACTGGCACTTCAGCAGTTGGAATTAAATAGAATTCTTTTTCGCCTTGAAGTTTAAACAGATCTTCTTCAAATTTAGGCAATTGGCCTGTACCACGTAATGAATCCGCATTCACCAAATACGGTACATAGGCTTCGGTATAACCATTCTGATCTGTATGCGTATTCAGCATGAACTGTGTCAATGCACGTTGTAAACGCGCCAATGGGCCTTTCAAAACACTGAAACGAGAACCGGTCAATTTGGTTGCGGTTTCAAATTCCAGACCGCCCATCATTTCACCGAGGTCAGTATGGTCTTTGATCTCAAAATCGAATTCACGTGGTGTACCCCATTTCAGGATTTCCACGTTATCGCTTTCGTCTTTGCCTTCAGGCACAGCTTCATCTGGCAAGTTTGGAATAGACAGTAATTTTTCTTCAAGCTCCGCTTGCAGTTCAGCCAATGCTGCTTCAGCCGCTTTGATTTCATCACCAATCGCAGACATGCGTGTCATGATTTCAGAGGCATCACCGCCTGCTTTTTTAATTTGACCGACTTGTTTTGCACCGGCATTACGTTCAGCTTGCAGTGTTTCTGTCTTGGACTGAATTTCTTTACGGCGCGCTTCTAGGGAGGCCCACTCTTCAACATTGAGTTGAACACCACGTTTTGCCAAGGCCAAATTTACAGCCTCAATATTGTTTCTGAGTAATTTCGGGTCGATCATAATCAATCTTTGCAGAAGAAAAAAACTGGCTATAGTGTAAGCTCTTAACGTCAAAAAATACAGTGACTACGACCACAGCTGTGCCTTATTAGCACAATATTTAGGAAGTCTTGGACTGTAAAATGGCTAAATATTCAGGCCAAATCACTTCACCCAAATCTGCATAGGACACTTTTAATTCAGGCGTTCCTGCTGCTTTAGAAGTTAATTCACCTGCCGGGTACACCAACACCAGACCCGACCTGTCAAAATAATAGTTATCACTCAGTTTTAACTGCTGTGCTTGTATCCCCTGTGTGCGTAGCCATCGAGTATTGGTTCGATATATCACATTGAGTAGTTTCTGCTCACCGCCCTTTAACATCAATTGATGCAAAGCCAGACGCTTTTTCTGTTTCAGATCAAAATTGATATATTCCACATGTTCACTTGATGCAGTTTGATTCTTCACCAGATTGGAACTTATTAAGGCAAAAGTCGCCAGATGATCACGCTGAGCGATAAATACTACCTTGATAAAACGCTGATCCAGATAATAGGGCTCATCGGCTTTTTTAGGATTTTTCTGAGTCACTTTGGTGAATGCAACCGGCTCGGTATGCTGAATACGTTCTATAAAATATTGATCAATCCAGTCAAGGTTGGTATCCACCGTATGAAGCTCAAAGCGTACACAGCCTTCTATTTCACACACCACTTTGGCCACCCCTTTGAGGGGAATACTCTTGGCTTCAATCTGCACCCACGGCTCTGTTTGGGTAAGCGTTGCAACTGAATTGGATGGCGGCTGACAGCCCAACATATATACAGTGATTAATAAGACAGCATAAATTTCAGCAGTTTTAAACAGATTGATCTTCATCCTGAGCTCCCAAAATTTTGCAATTTCATTGACTCGACTTTTATTTATTTTAAGATGCTCTCTTGTCTAGATATAGCTGAACCTTGTAGCCTGCTCAAAATAATCATGATAATTGGCAATAAAAAAGCAACCAGAATCGGTTGCTCTTTGGTTTACTTGATACTTCTGATTATTGATCAATAATGTCCGTACCTTTTGGCGGGGTAAAGTTAAAGGTAGAAGCCGGAATACTGTTATTCACTTTCACATTACTAAACTTAATATTTGTAGTTTGGCCAAGTGAATCCTGCAAGATCATCAGGCTCGGTGCTTTATTGGCGCCAAAGCTAATGGTCAGGCTCTCAAAGACACCATCGGTATTTTTAGGATACAGCGTGTAATAGGTTTTCCCCTTATTCGGCTGAGTGACCCGGTAAGACTGCATAATCTGACTGGTATTTCCTGACAGAAGCAAAGCCGGTGTATTGGCAACTTGCTCATCCAGATTTTGACGAACCGCTTGCTGCAAATCCGGATCATAAATCCATACTGTTTTACCAGTCGTTGTAATGGTTTGCTTCGATGGTGCGGTCGTTTCCCAATAGAATTTACCCGGACGCTCGACTTTCATCACCCCTTTAAAGGTTTGATTCATATGTTGTGCGCTCAAGCCTTTTTTCTGGGTTGCTCTCGGATTGGTCACCTTGGTGCTTTGCTCAAAATTTGCCGTCATGCTACGTACATAATTCAGCTGCTTCACCAGACTGGCAGTTGCCTGTTGCTCCGACGCTGCCACAGGTGCAGCAAACACGGTTGTACTCATCACCGGTGCTAAAGTCACTGCACCCAGAGCCATAGCACAGACGGTTTTACGAAGCATATTCATAATTTCACCTTTATATTTTGCGTCATCGCAATTTATTTGATGTCTCATCTTAAACGAAAATTAAAAGCTAAAATGATAGAAAATAAGAACTTTTGTATGGTTATTAATTCGAAATCTATTTTTTTGTTCATCATGATGAAGATTTCAGCCGTTTTTTTACATAAGCTGGATCAGGCGTTCATTACAGTCAATTTTCAGGCATAAAAAAGCCCACAGAAACTGTGGGCTTTTTTTCTATCTCAGCGAATTACGCTTCAACAGATACGTAGCGACGACCGAATTGGCCTTTCACTTCGAATTTGATTACGCCGTCAGCAGTCGCAAACAAAGTATGGTCACGGCCCATACCTACGTTTTGACCAGCGTGGAATTCAGTACCACGTTGACGAACGATAATGTTACCAGCAGTCACAGATTGACCGCCGTACATTTTAACACCTAACATTTTAGGATTCGAATCACGACCGTTTTTAGTCGAACCACCGGCTTTTTTAGTTGCCATGTCTATTTACTCCTCGTAATTAGCCTGAAATAGCTGTAATTTTCAACTCAGTGAACCATTGACGGTGACCTTGTTGTTTACGGTAGTGTTTACGACGACGCATTTTGATAATGCGGATTTTGTCGTGACGACCATGGCTAACTACTTCAGCAGTTACAGTAGCGCCAGCAACAACTGGAGCACCGATTTGAATGCTTTCACCGTTTACAAGCATCAATACGTCATCAAACGTAATAGTTGAGCCAGTTTCAGCTTTCAATAATTCTACTTTAAGGGTTTCACCCTCGATTACACGGTGTTGTTTACCACCGCTTTGGATTACTGCGTACATAATGTACTCCAAACAAGCCCGTGTCGTCGTGCCGATAAAGGAAGATATCGATCTTAAGACGTACGCCACTGGGGGATATCTAAGGGCGAGGATTTTAAGGGATATTCAAAAAAACAACAAGCCATTTTACTGAAATAATAATGGCGAGTATGTGCTAATTATTTAACACTTAAATAATTTCTATCAAATCAGACACTCAAGATATATTCAGCAACAAAATAATACAGCAGAAATTCGGCCAGTTTGATTAATATACTCAGCCTGATGAAGAGAGCGATATCGCTGACCTTTCCTGATTTTTTGTAGCGCAGAATATAGATCGAATCTGAATAAGATCTATAAAAAGCTGATTTTTAGTGGAGTTTATGCATTTCTTAGGTTTCACTCATGTTATAAATTGTTAAACTACGACCTGCGATTTACCAGACTAGAGGTTTTCTTTCACATGACCATCGACTTTAAGCAAGACATTCTCGCTCCTGTTGCTAACGACTTTGCTGCGATGGACACATTCATTAATGAAGGAATTACTTCAAAAGTTGCACTGGTGATGGCCGTCAGCAAACATGTAGTCGAAGCGGGTGGCAAACGTATGCGCCCGATTATGTGTCTTCTGGCTGCCAAGGCTTGTGGTGCTGAAGATTTAGAACCGCATCGCAAGCTGGCCGCGATTATTGAAATGCTGCATACGGCGACGCTGGTGCATGATGATGTGGTCGATGAATCTGGCCTGCGTCGTGGCCGTCCGACTGCCAATGCGACATGGAATAACCAGACTGCTGTTCTGGTCGGTGACTTCCTGATTTCACGTGCATTTGATCTGCTGGTCGATTTAAACAATATGGTCTTGCTGAAAGATTTCTCGACCGGCACCTGTGAAATTGCTGAAGGTGAAGTGCTGCAATTGCAATCCCAGCACCAGCCAGAAACCAGTGAAGCGACTTATTTAAATATTATTCATGGTAAAACGTCGCGCCTGTTTGAACTGGCGACAGAAGGCGCAGCGATTCTGTCGGGTAAAGATGAATTCCGTGAGCCTTTAAAAACTTTCGCCGGTCATTTCGGCAATGCCTTCCAGATTATTGATGACATTCTAGATTACACCTCCGATGCAGAAACCCTCGGCAAAAATATTGGTGATGACCTGATGGAAGGCAAACCTACCCTGCCATTGATTGCTGCGCTAAAAAATACCTCCGGTGAGCAGCATGAAATTATCCGTCGCAGTATTGCCACTGGCGGTACAGAACATCTCGATCAAGTCATTCAAATTGTCAATGCATCTGGGGCACTGGACTATTGCCGTCAACGTGCGACTGAAGAAACGGAAACCGCCATTCATGCCCTGCAGGCATTACCTGACTCTGAGTATCGTCAAGCTCTGATTAATCTGGCCAAACTGGCCCTACACCGAATTCAGTAATCTTTAAACTCGCCTATGCATATTAATTTTCTTGATCTTTTCCAAAACATGCAGCATCAGCTTGAGCAACCTCAGGCGGTGCTGGATGAAAATCTTCTCATTGAACTGATTGAAAGAATCAGACCGGAAGACAGCAGAAATACCGAAGAAATCGAAGCAAAGTTCAATGCATTTATCCAGGCTTTATTATTGACGCCGAATGCAGTTTCAGCATTACAGACATTTACCCTGCGGATCATTAACCGTTATAAACAGACCAGTCTGTTTTCCGATACCGGTATTTTGTCTCTGGATGGTTTCTGGAATCAGCTCAATCAGCGTATTGGCGCGCATATCCTGCCAGTTATTCCGGATCATCAGCAATTACAAGAATTATTTCGCAAGGTTTTTTATCAGCCGACCGATAAATACTGGCTCGACTATTTTGATGAAGATGACTGGCAACGCTTATTTTCAGTTCTCAATCAGGGTCACTCCAATCAGCCTGAAAAGACCCGCATTAAAGATCAACTGATCAAGGCACTGACCATTTTGTCGTATCGGATCAGTGGTATTGGTCTGCATCCTGAATTTATTAATGCACAGCCGGAACTGATGGAATATGAATCTCCTTTTCTGGTGCAGAACCGTGAGATTAACGAATTTATTCAGGAATACAAAAAACGCTATAACACGGTCACGCTGGTCGATTCGATCACCCCGCCAGATGCTTCGCAAGCACTGGTGATGCTGGAACAGTGTCATGATGTCGTGGCAAAAATTCGCCGCTCTACCAAACGGATTGGGGTCAGCGTGAGTCTGACCTATATGCTGGCACTGCTGGAGCAGTGTCTGGAGCGGGTTGAAATCCTGCTCAACATGGTCATGGACGAGGATGACCTGCGCTACCAGTCCATCGGCCTGTTTATTGCAGATATCACTGAAGCGATTTATAGCGAACGCAGTGTACGTGCCCTGCTGGCGACCAATAGTGAACTCCTGGCCTTGCAGGTGACTGAGAATGCTAGTAAAACCGGCGAGCACTATGTCAGTACTGACAAAAAAGGCTTTCTGGCCATGTACAAATCGGCCGCCGGTGCAGGTGCCATTATCGCAACAATGGCCACCCTGAAAATCCTGATGACACGCCTGAGCATGGCGCCTCTCATGCAGGCCTTTAGCTATAGCATGAATTATTCGCTGGGTTTTATGCTGATCCATGTGCTGCATTTTACCGTGGCGACCAAACAGCCAGCGATGACAGCCGCTGCACTGGCGGCCACAGTCCAGCAACGCAAAGGCTCAAAAATGGCGCAAATTGCCGAGCTGGCCGCGCTGATTGTGAATATTATCCGTACCCAGTTTGTGGCAATTCTGGGCAATATTTCGATTGCCATTCCGGTGGCGGCATTGATTACCTTAATGTGGGACGTTGCTCTGCATGAACCCTTAATGAATCATGCCAAGGCAACCAAAACCTTACATGACCTGAATCCCTTTACCTCTTTGGCAATTCCGCATGCTGCAATTGCCGGGGTATGTCTGTTCCTGTCCGGGTTATTGGCCGGTTATTTTGACAACATGGCCGTCTACCGCAAGGTAGGCCCCCGCCTGAAAGCCCATATACGTTTATCGCAATTGATGGGACAGGAACGGCTGTACCGGTTTGCAGATTATATTGAACGTAATCTGGGAGCGCTGGCAGGTAATTTCATGTTTGGCATCATGCTCGGCAGTATGGGCACCATTGGTTTTATTCTGGGGTTGCCGCTCGATATCCGTCATATTGCCTTTGCCTCGGCCAACTTTATTCAGGGCCTGATCAATATTAATGGCCCGGATATTGGCTTGATTGTGGTGTCTTTCCTCGGTGTGTTGTTGATTGGCCTGACCAACTTATTTGTCAGTTTCAGTTTGACCATTATTGTGGCCTTACGTGCACGACGGGTACGTTTTGAACAGTGGAAACCGTTGGCAAAACTGGTCATGACTCACTTCCTGACCCGGCCAAGTGATTTCTTCTGGCCCCCCAAGCAAAGCATTGAAATTGACGAAAATCATACATCGACAAAATCTTAAAACTGCGACAATTACAGTATATTTAGCAACAAATTCCTTACTAAAAAAATGGAATTCGCATAAAATACGCACACTTGAAAAAAAGTGTACTGACAAGTACACTTCTACTCCAGACAATTAACCGATCTGCGAACGGTTAAAGGGACAAGGATTTTTGGCATGCATTACTTGTTACTTTTTGTCGGTATTTTATTTTTAATTTTCAGTGTGTTCATCCTGAATATCCCTGCTTTAAGCAAGCTTGATTTGCACGCAGTGGAAAGGATGAGTCTGTATCGCACCGAGTTTTGGAATCGAATTACTCTGTCCTTATCAGTGATAGGTGGCATGCCATTTGTATTATTTTTATCCACACTATGGTGTATTGCCTTGCTGTGGTATAAAAAGCATACAAGCGTAATTTTTATATGTATCGGAATTATCGGAGGAATACTCCTAGCTTGGCTGTTAAAGTTTGCAATTGCCCGACCCCGACCACCAGAGTCCTTGCATCTGGTTGAAAGTTTTGGAAGTTCCTTTCCAAGTGCGCATAGTCTGTATGCGGCATGTCTGGCTTGTCTGGCAATTTACATGTATCGGCAACATTCTCGCTTTACCATCATCATGATCGGTGCAGGCTTATGGATGCTGATGATGGGGATTTCAAGAGTTTATCTAGGCGTACATTTTCCTTCAGATGTCATATCCGGCTGGAGTATCAGTTTTATTTGGATTTCGTTGTGGTATATGGTCTGGATCAGATATTGCGCGGCGCACAAATAAGAAAATTTAGATAAAGATCTAATAGAGGTGAAACAATGATGTCTGCAAAGCTTTGGGCACCTGCCCTGACTGCTTGCGCATTAGCAACAAGTCTTGCACTTGTTGGTTGTAGCAAAGATCCAAAAGAGGGCCAGCAAGCTGGTGCTCAACAACAAATGCCACCGACTGAAGTCGGTGTTCTTGTTGCACAACCACAAAGTGTAGAGCAGTCTGTAGAGCTCTCGGGTCGTACAACAGCATTTGAAATTTCAGAAGTACGTCCGCAAGCCAGTGGTGTGGTGCTTAAACGCTTGTTCACTGAAGGCAGTTATGTGCGTGAAGGTCAGGCTCTGTACGAAATCGATTCAAGCACCAACCGTGCGACCGTGGATAATGCTCGTGCAGCAATTGCCCGTGCTGAAGCCAATCTGGGTGTATTACGTGTGAAGGAAGGCCGTTACCGCCAGCTGGTTGGAACCAATGCCATTTCTAAACAAGAATATGATGACATCGTGGCACAGGTCAAACTGGCTGAAGCCGATCTGAATGCCAACCGTGCCACCTTGCGTAATGCCGAAATTAACTTGGGCTATTCGACTGTACGTGCACCGATCTCGGGCCAGACCAACCGTTCGTCTGTCACTGCGGGTGCATTAGTGACGGCGAATCAACCAGAGCCATTGGTTACCATTCAGCGTTTAGATCCAATTTATGTGGATATCAACCAGTCCAGTGCTGAGCTTTTACGTTTACGTCAGCAGCTCAACAAAGGCGATTTGAATAGCTCAAACAACACTAAAGTGAAGTTAAAGCTTGAAGATGGCAGCATCTACCCGATTGAAGGCCGTCTTGCATTTTCGGATGCCAGCGTAAATCCGGAAACAGGTACGGTGACTTTACGTGCGGTATTCCCGAACAAGAACCATTTACTCCTGCCAGGTATGTTTGCGACTGCGCAAATCGTACAGGGTGAAGTGCCCAATGCCTTCCTGATCCCACAAGCGGCGTTGACCCGTACTCCAACAGGTCAGGCAATGGCGATGCTGGTCGGTGCTGATGGTAAAGTAGCACCACGTCCAGTCACGACCACCGGCTCTCAAGGCAACAACTGGATTGTGACTGAAGGTCTGAATCCAGGTGATAAAGTGATTGTGGACGGGATTGCAAAAGTGAAACCTGAACAGCAAGTTGTAGCTAAACCTTATCAACCTCAAGCTGCTGCGCCACAAGGTGCTGCACCGCAGCAGCCTGCAGCAAGCGAGAAAAAGGCAGATGATGCAAAGAAAGAACAACCTGAACAAAAACCTGCTGCAAATGCATAAGGAGTAATGGTTCATGGCTCAATTCTTTATTCATCGCCCGATTTTTGCATGGGTGATTGCATTGGTTATCATGCTGGCCGGTATTTTAACCATCAGCAAAATGCCAATTGCACAATATCCAACGATTGCTCCGCCAACCGTGACCATTTCTGCGACTTATCCAGGTGCATCTGCTGAAACTGTTGAAAATACAGTCACCCAGATCATCGAGCAGCAGATGAACGGTATGGATGGCTTACGTTATATCTCGTCTAACAGCGCGGGTAACGGTTCTTCTTCTATTTCCTTGAACTTTGACCAGGGTGTTGATCCTGATATCGCACAGGTTCAGGTTCAGAACAAATTACAGTCTGCCACTGCACTTCTTCCCGAAGATGTACAGCGTCAGGGTGTGCGTGTCACCAAATCCGGTGCCAGCTTCCTTCAGGTATTGGCTTTCTATTCACCTGATGGCAGCCTGACCGCCGATGACATCAAAGACTATGTCAACTCGAATATTTCTGAACCTTTAAGCCGTGTGGCCGGGGTTGGTGAAGTTCAGGTCTTTGGTGGCTCTTATGCGATGCGCATCTGGCTAGATCCGGCCAAAATGGCCAGCCTGCAAGTAACACCGAGCGATATTGCGACTGCAATTCGCACCCAGAACGCACAGGTTGCGGTCGGTCAGCTTGGTGGTGCTCCTGCTGTTGAAGGTCAAGTGCTGAATGCAACCGTAACGGCTCAAAGCCTGTTACAAACCCCAGAACAGTTCAGCAATATCTTCCTAAAAAATACCACTTCGGGCGCGCAAGTTCGTCTGGGTGATGTTGCACGGGTGGAACTCGGTGCAGATAACTATCAGTTTGATTCGAAATTTAATGGCAAACCGGCTGGTGGTGTGGCAATTAAACTTGCCACAGGTGCTAACGCGCTTGATACAGCAAAAGCGGTTGAAGAACGCTTAGAACAGTTACGTCCGAACTATCCGCAAGGCATGGTCGATCAACTGGCCTTTGATACAACACCATTTATTGAACTGTCGATCAAGAGCGTAGTCAAAACGCTGATCGAAGCGATTATCCTGGTGTTCCTGGTCATGTTCCTGTTCTTGCAGAACTGGCGTGCCACGATCATTCCAACCATGGCCGTTCCAGTCGTGGTCTTGGGTACCTTTGCCGTGATTAACGTCTTCGGCTTCTCGATTAATACCCTGACCATGTTTGCCATGGTGCTGGCGATCGGTCTTCTGGTCGATGATGCCATTGTTGTGGTCGAGAACGTAGAACGGGTCATGGTGGAAGAGCATCTGGATCCGGTTTCTGCGACTGAAAAGTCGATGAAACAGATTTCTGGCGCACTGATTGGTATTACCTCGGTGCTGTCAGCAGTATTCGTTCCTATGGCATTCTTCGGTGGAACCACCGGGGTTATTTATCGTCAGTTCTCGATTACGCTGGTCACAGCAATGGTCTTGTCGCTGATAGTGGCATTAACCTTTACCCCTGCCCTGTGTGCGACCTTGCTGAAACAGCATGATCCGAACAAGCCGCAAAGTAACGGTATCTTTGCCCGCTTCTTCCGCTGGTTTAACCGCAGCTTTGACAATGTGGCGGTGAAATATCAGGGCGGCGTAAATCGCATGACCCACAGCAAGATTTTCTCAGGCATTGTCTATGCAGTAGTGCTGGGTGTTATCGTGCTGCTGTTCCAGAAACTGCCGTCTTCATTCCTGCCGGATGAAGATCAGGGTGTGGTTATGGCGCTGGTTCAGCTACCGCCAAATGCTACCCTGGAACGTACCGACAAAGTGGTCAACACCATGACCAACTATTTCTTGGAAAACGAGAAAGATCATGTCGAGTCGGTGTTTAGTGTGGCAGGTTTCTCCTTTACCGGTGTGGGACAAAACGCAGGTCTGGCCTTTATTAAACTGAAAGACTGGTCTGAACGTAACAGTCCGGAATCTCAGGTCGGTGCCATTATTCAACGTGGTATGGCGCTGAACATGATTGTCAAAGATGCCTCTTATATCATGCCATTGCAGCTTCCTGCGATGCCTGAACTGGGTGTGTCGGCTGGCTTCAACTTACAGCTCAAGGCTGCAAGTGGTCAAAGTCATGACCAGCTTCTGGCAGCACGTAATGCAATCCTGGGCATGGCAGCACAAGATTCGCGTCTGGCAGGTGTACGTCCAAACGGTCAGGAAGATACTCCTCAGTACCGTGTCATTGTGGATCATGCGCAAGCAGGTGCACTGGGTGTCAGCGTTGCCGAAATTAACAGTACTATGGGTATTGCTTGGGGCGGTTCGTACATCAATGACTTCATTGATCGCGGTCGGGTCAAGAAGGTATATGTTCAGGGTGAAGCTGGCTCACGTATGATGCCGGAAGATCTGGACCAGTGGTATGTGCGTAATAATCGCGGTGAAATGGTGCCTTTCTCGGCCTTTGCCACAGGCGAATGGACCTATGGTTCACCACGTCTTGAACGTTATAACGGCGTATCGTCGATGAACATTCAAGGTACACCGGCTCCGGGAATCAGTTCGGGTGATGCCATGGTGGCCATGGAAGAAATTGCGGCGAAGTTACCAGAAATGGGCTTAACCGGCTTTGACTTCGAATGGACCGGTCTGTCTTTGGAAGAACGTGAATCTGGTGCACAGGCGCCGTTCCTGTATGCCCTGTCACTCCTGATCGTATTCCTGTGTCTGGCAGCCCTGTATGAAAGCTGGTCGATTCCGTTCTCGGTTCTGCTGGTGGTGCCATTGGGTATCGTCGGTGCATTGCTCATGACTTATGGCGGGATGGTGCTGCTGCAAAACCCGAACCTGTCGAATAACATTTACTTCCAGGTGGCGATCATTGCCGTGATTGGTCTTTCTGCGAAAAATGCGATCTTGATCGTGGAATTTGCGAAAGAGCTACAAGAGCAAGGTGAAGATTTATTCGAAGCAACCTTGCATGCGGCGAAAATGCGTTTACGTCCAATTATCATGACCACTTTGGCCTTTGGTTTTGGTGTATTGCCGCTTGCCCTGGCTTCAGGTGCAGGTGCAGGTAGTCAGCACTCAGTCGGTTATGGTGTACTTGGTGGCGTGATCAGCTCGACCTTGTTAGGTATCTTCTTTATCCCGGTATTCTACGTGTGGATTCGAAGTATCTTTAAATACAAACCAAAACAACAAAATCAGGAGTATAAGTCGTAATGCAAAATGTATGGTCTATTACAGGTCGTAGCATTGCGGTATCTGCCCTTGCGCTTGCTTTGACAGCCTGTCAAAGCATGCGTGGTCCAGAGCCGGTTGCACAGGCAAATATCCCGAGCAGCTATACCAATGCGTCTGGTACTTCTGTAGCAGAACAAGGTTATAAAAACTTTTTTGCCGATCAGCGCCTGTTACAGGTGCTCGATCTGGCATTAAACAATAACCGTGATCTGCGCACTGCTGCCCTGAATATTCAACGCGCCCAGCAACAGTATCAGATTACTGAAAACAATCAGTTACCGACCATTGGTGCCAGTGGCAGCGTGTTACGTCAAGACACGGGCAGTAGCAATCCTCAAAGCCGCGGTGCTGTAACCACCTATAATGTAGGTCTGGGTGTAACCGCATTTGAGCTGGACTTTTGGGGGCGTGTACGTAGCTTAAGTGACAATGCACTGGATAACTTCCTGGCGACTCAAAGTGCGCGAGATGCGACGCAAATTGCACTGATTGGTCAGGTGTCTCAAGCCTGGCTCAGCTATTCATTTGCCAATGCCAATCTGGCTTTGGCTGAACAAACGCTAAAAGCACAGCTTGAATCGTTTAACCTGAACAAGAAACGTTTTGATGTCGGGATCGACAGCGAACTTCCTGTGCGTCAGGCCCAGATTTCCGTCGAAACGGCACGCAATGATGTCGCGAATTACCGCACTCAGGTGGCACAGGCACAAAACCTGTTAAACCTGCTGGTCGGTCAGCAAGTGCCTGCGACTTTATTGCCGGCACAACGCGTAACCCGCATCACATCCAATACGGCACTGGGTGCAGGCTTGCCAAGTGATCTGCTGATTAACCGTCCAGATGTACGCGCTGCCGAGTATCGTCTGTCTGCAGCGGGTGCCAATATTGCAGCAGCACGCGCACGCCTGTTCCCGACCATCAGTTTGACCGGTTCAGCAGGTTATGCATCGACCGATTTAGGCGATCTGTTTAAATCAGGCAGTTTTGGCTGGTCCTTTGGCCCAAGTCTGGATATTCCAATTTTCGATTGGGGTACCCGTCAGGCCAATATCCAGATTTCTGAAACCGATCAGCAAATTGCATTATCAGATTACGAAAAGTCGATTCAAGCCGCTTTTCGTGAAGTAAATGATGCGCTAGCAGTTCGCCAAAACATTGGTGATCGAATTGCTGCACAGCGCCGTCTGGTAGAAGCCACCAATACCACCTATCGCCTGTCGCAGGCACGTTTTCGCGCCGGGATTGACAGCTATCTGACGGTACTGGATGCACAGCGTGCCTCTTATGCCGCAGAACAAGGCTTGCTCTTGCTTGAACAGGCCAACTTGAACAATCAGGTTGAAGTCTACAAGACCCTCGGCGGAGGCTTAAAAGTCAATACCACGGATACCCTGCCGAATCAGCCGTCCGTGACTGAACAACGCCGCGCAGCAGAACAGCAGGCGAAATAGATTTAAAATAGAAAAAGAAAAGCTCACTTCGGTGGGCTTTTTTATTGCATTTTCAAGGCAGTTTTCCTATTGTCATAGACCAGCAATTTATTTAGAAAACATACGCATGTTACTTAGCAATCTGGAATCTGTACCGGGACATACTATTCGCCAACAAATTGATGTGGTTTATGGCAGTACGGTACGCAGCAAACATGTCGGGCGTGATTTACTCGCTGGCCTGAAAAATATTGTCGGGGGTGAGCTTACTGCTTATACCGAGCTGCTGGAAGAATCCCGTCAGGAAGCGATGAACCGGATGGTTGAAAAAGCCCGTAGCATGGGTGCCAATGCGATTGTCGGTATTCGTTTCTCGACCTCCAATATTGCCCAAGGCGCCTCTGAACTGTTTGTCTATGGAACGGCGGTCATTGTTGATCCAGTCATGCCAAAATTACCCGACCCTTTTCCACAGGCAGAATAATTCATGGACGGTTTAATTTTTCAGATCGTCATTTTTGTCATTCTGTTTAGCGTCGGTTTTGGCTTTGGTCGTTATAATGAACGCAAACATTTTCGTTATCTAGACGAACAGGAACAACGACTGGCTTATATCCAGGTCAACAACAGCCGCTTTATCTTATCTGAACATTCCGGACAGATGATCAGCAGTAATGTGGTCATTTCCCATGATTATTTTAAATACGCAATTGCCAATGTGCAGAACATGTTGGGAGGTCGTTTGACCAGCTATGAAAGCGTGGTAGAGCGGGCACGGCGTGAGGCGATTGTACGTTTAAAACTTGAAGCTGAAAGAATCGGAGCCACCCAGATTATGGGGATTCGGCTGAGCACTACGGAACTGGGCATGCAAGGCGGTATGGTCGAAGTCTTTGCTTATGGCACTGCAATTCAGCAATCTGTTTCACCAATCAAAAATATCTATACAAACAATAGCATGCAGATGGTTAGCTCATGTTGCGCAGTACGCGCAGATAATTACTGAATGTGGATCAACTCGCTTATCGACTGGCGATGCAATATCATAGAAGAAGTGATTAAGCTCAAAGTTAGCGGCATAAATATAAATAATATGATGCCGTTTCTTCAGTCGATCAAACGGCACTCAATCCCATCTGTATTGCCTTATTATTTTTCTACGTCTTAAGCCGCATTGCTTAGAGAACGGCAGCAAGCTAAATGGCTATACATTGCCGAATTGACCGCCACCACCCAGCTTAAAAGTGCCCTTTTTAAATATTGGTGAACGAGATGGGTGCACTAATTCAGGCTGTTAGGCTCTTGCGTAATTCATCTTCAACGATACTGAGTTCAATTTCACTAAATTTACGAATCTCGCCTTCTGCATGCTTTTCCAGCATACCGCCGAGCAACGGCACTTTGACCTTTACTGTCCAGTTGAGCTGAAACTGGATCTGGTCTTCATCTCCAGTGACTGCACGCTGACAGGTCGCCTCGATCGGTAAATTTGCCCCGAGTTGTACCGTCGATGTCATTTGATTCAGATCGCTGATATCGGTACGCTGCAAACGGAATGCATCCTTGAGTAATTTTTTTGCCATATCCGGGATGTTGACATCCAGATTATAGGCACGTTTCAAGGTATACATATGCCCCTGCTTTTCCGAGACCAGAATTTCTAAATTTTGCGCAGGAATTCGATGACAGACTGCCTCATGCAAACGAATATCATTGGCCAGACGTTTAAATTCATCAATAGACACGCCATTGATAATTGCTTTCACAGTGAACTGATGTGCCATGCTATTTTTCCTTATTTTTATTGCATTATTCGCTTAGGTCACTCCGGACTATCGCAAATAAAACCAAACACAGAGATGATTCTGCAATTTATATCAACTTTATAGCATCTGTCATTATTCTTTTATCGGGAAATAGCGGCAATTCGGTCAATCTTTGCAAGATAGTTTTGCAGACAACTGTGTCTGGCCACAACTGATCTGTAGCTGCGCTGTGGCATAGTCAATCACGACATGAAATTCATCGGCGCCATCGTCTAGACCGGACACATACCATGTGGTTCCGTTTGGAAAATCCCGCAGCCAGTCTGCTTTATAAAAGTCTGAAACCGAATCAAACTGCACATACAGTTCAGGCTGCGCTTCGATCTTCATTGCCAGAGCCATAAACTTCTGTAATTTCGCCTGCTGAAAATCAATAATCATACTATTTCCCCCTGTTTAGACATGATGATAGCGCAGCAATCTTCATATATGTTTAAAGGGTTCTTCTCGCTATACGACTGCCGAGTTTTGACATCTGGCCCATTATTGGATTAAACATAAGCTAGCGCACAAAAAACAAGATCTCATCCAATATAACGAAGGATATACTCATGGTGCAGGTAAAAATGCAGGTAGAAAGTGTCCAGTTTCTGGCAGAAGATGGTTATAGCTTAAGTGGCAAACTCTACCGGACACCGTCTGTGGCGAAGGCCAATATTGTCGTTGCCTGTGCAACGGGAGTACCGCAAGCGTTTTATCGCCGTTTTGCAGAATATGCAACTCATGCCGGTTTTCAGGTGCTGACCTTCGATTATCGAGGGGTGGCCGCTTCCGCACCGAAACAGCTCAAAGGCTTTAAAATGTCTTATCTGGACTGGGGAGAATATGACCTGAGTGCGGCAATTGAATATTTGGGCCGGACAGGACTGGATATTTATATGATTGGCCATTCCTATGGAGGTCAGGCATTAGGTCTGTGTAAACATCATGACCGCATCGAAGCGATGTACTGTTATGGCACAGGCGCCGGCTGGCATGGTTATATGCCGCTCAAGGAAAAAATCAAGGTTCAGATGATCTGGAATATTGTTTTCCCTCCACTCGTAGCAATCACCGGCTATTTGCCATGGAGCAAATTTAACATGGGTGCAGACTTGCCACGTGATGTCTATCGTCAGTGGCGTAAGTGGTGCAAATATCCGACCTATTTCTTTGCCGATCCGGATTTGAAAGACTTACACACACGTTATGCTGCGGTAAGTACTCCGATTTATGCGGTTGCTGCTCTCGATGATACTTGGGCCCTGCCTAATTCCAGACATGCTTTTATGCAATATTACCGTCAAGCAAACGTGCATTATATTGATCTTAAAGCTGAAGATTATGGTTTAAAGGACATTGGTCATATGGGCTATTTCCGTCAGGGGGCAGAAAAAATCTGGCAAGATGCCTTAAATACCTTTTCCGAATTACATCGGCTTAAATATGCAGCTTGATGTTTAACGCCTATCGTCTCCTGCAAAACTTACAAGCTTCCTGAGCAGAGAGATCAAGCACAATCTGACTGTAAAAGATCGGTACGAATTTCCTGACGATGCTCTTGGCCAAAACGGTCGACATGCGTATAAAACACGCCATAGCGGCCGACATAATATTCCAGTGACTGATGGTAAAAATTCCAGAAAATCGACCACTCCCCTAAATCCATCTGACGAATTTGTGTACTGCTTTGCATGGGCATTTTTTGCAAGATTTCCTGCTGTAACTGCTCTGCCTGTGCCCTGTCCTGAATAGCTACATGACGCTGAAAAAACAGCTGAGCCACATCATCAAACAGTTCCAGTTCATAAGCATCAACCAGATGCACCTGTTCCTCATGCGTAGTCATGACATGTTCTGAAATACTGGCAATTTGTTCAGGTTTTTCTGCACGCTGCGCAGAGAGATAAGACTGGGTTTTATAAATTTTCCGCCCCACGATCCAGGCGGCATTGAACAGCAAAAAAATACACAGCAAGAGCAACAATTTAAACATAGTAGATCATCTCGTGTGGCTGATTTTATTTTTATTACCGAGCACTTCATATTCATTTGAATAATGGCCTAACACCTAGCATACGTCTATTTTTTAGACAGTGCAAACTCCTGCACTATTTCGATGATGGCATCCTTGACTCGATTTTATGGGGATTTAAAGTAAGCACGGCGATTCTAGCAAAGCTTGCTGTAAATTTGAGCACCCGCTCCTGAGAAGCGTTGATTTTAGAAAATCAGATAAACAAAACCGACAGATCAGCAACATAAGTTATCTTCACCTACTGGTTTTTTAAGAAAATCCTCTCAAAAAACTACAAGATTGTTATTTTGTTTCAACCTGCATTTCTCTTCCAATGAAGCCTTCCTGTAAATGTTCGAGAAAATGAATAACATGGTGATTCGTGAAGGGAAGATTCAGGATATACCTCAAATTATTCAGGTGATTCATGACAGTATTCAATCTTGTGTTTTAGATCATCAACGTGAGGACAGTCGCATCCAAAGCTGGCTGGAAAAATTTGATCACGCCAGCCTGATTGTCGATATGCTTTATAACGATTGTTGGGTTTGCCTTGTGCACGACAAAGTAGTCGGGTTTTTATTGGTCAGTGATACTGGAGAAATCCGGATGCATTATGTCGCCCCACATTGCCAGAGGCTTGGATTTGGCACCAAATTATTTAATCAAATGCATGCAGCATTAGTAGAGAAAAAAATCTATCAGATTGCAGTCAAGTCGACTCAAACAGCCCTCAGCTATTATCAGCGATGTGGATTTGATTCCAGCCCTGCACATTCACAAGATGATGGATCATATCTGTATAAATACGTTTTTTAATCCGCGCCCTGCTCAAAGTTTAATTGATCACGCCCGGTGTGTTTGGCCAGATACAGCTGCACATCTGCAGCTTTCATCAAGGCATGAATATCGGCATATTGATGTTGTGGGCTTATCCAAGCCGCGCCCACACTGACCGTGATCCAGGCTTTGCCATCCGGCCGGTTTAGATGTTCAAATTGTTGTTCCCGAACCTGCTGAATGACACGTTCCAGATATTGCAGGGCAACCGGAATCGGTATATCACCAAGCAGAATGGCAAATTCCTCCCCGCCATAACGCGCCAGATAACCCGATTGAGGCAAGCTGGCCTGAATCACCTTAACCAGGTTTTGTAGAATCTCATCACCCTTTAAATGGCCATAATGATCATTATAATTTTTAAAATAATCAACATCCAGCATGGCAAAAAGCAGTGTGGCATGTGAATGTTGCTGGCTTTGCAAAAACTTCTGCTGGATTTCACTATTTAAAGCACGCCGGTTAAAAGCACCGGTCAGCGCATCAATCTTCATCTGATGTTCCAGTTTGGCATTTAGTTGATGCAGTTGCTGGGTACGCTCTTTGACTTTTTGATCAAGCGAACTGTTGAGCTCGATGAGGTTAAAATTTAGCTGTTCTGTCTGATAAGTTTGATGCGCATAGTGTCTAGACTGCTGAAACATAATCAACAAGGCATATAAACTGGTGGAAATGAAAGACAAATGTGTGGTTTGAATGACATTAATCAGCAAGAGATAGTCATTTAAAAATGTCAGACACAAGAAAATAATGGCAAACAGATTCAGGCGTGAATACGGTTGCTTATCACGTAGGGTCTGATAAAACCCGTACATGAAATTCCCAATAATCACCAGACCATAAATCGCACTATAGAGCGCAAGACGTTCAAATAACTCTGGGGTAGAAAATAGCGTCACACTGATATTCAAAATCAATAAGACGATCGCAATATAATAAATCAGCGGTTTTAAATAGCGCTGATTAAACAGATGCATATAACTGAGGAAAAACAATACCGCCAGAAACGTAAACAGATACTCTAAACGTGTTCCCCATAACCAGTCGATATTGGTAAATACCGAATAAGCATAGGGCGCTGAAAACATATTATGCAGGGCCAGAAAGATAATAAAACAGCCAAACACAAAAATGCTTTTGCTATTACGCTCTTTCGATCCTCGAAATATTGAAAACAGGATATTGAAAACACCCACCCCGAGTACTGCGCCACAGGTCATGGCAATACTCATCATCAACTGCTGGAATTGACGATTGACTGTACCTGCGACCCCAATCTGCATTGGGCGTTCCAGCCCTCCATGCAAATGAGTGTAATTCGAGGCCTGAATGCTTAAGGTAATGTATTCACTGTCTGCAACGAAATAGCCAATCCGGGGGGCTTTTTCAGTGATCTGCTGTTCAGGTGTTTTACTGATTTGCCCAAGCCGGACAATAAACTCGCCATTTACATAGACCCGATAAGCGCCATATTGAGCAGGAATCCGAATGGCAATCCGGCGTCCGATAAATTCTTTAGGAATTTTATAATGGCTAATAAATGTGCCATAACCAATATTTGAGTTGGTCAGTATTTTAAAAGAAGCCGGCAATTCCACTGTTTTTGATAACAGTACGGAACTTGGCTGGACAATAAACTGGCTCGGATAAAATAACCATTTCCCCTGCAAAGGGCTGCTGCTGTGTTCGCTAAAATGAATTTCAGAGATATGATCACGGAACTGCTGCTGCACCCCGGGGGATGTGGCAGCGATCTGGGCAGATACTGAAGTGCTCATCAAGATGCCCCAGCTTATGGCCCAAACCCACATTACAAAATAGACATTCCTTATCACGTTTTGCAAAGACAGTAGTTTCCTGAAAAAGAGCTTTATTCTTCTTATAATCTACTTGGAATATCAGGGAGTTCAAATATTTTTTTGTAGTTTATCGGAAGAAGCCCCCAATACTGAGACTTCTCCCGATCAGCATTCACTCATGATACTGAATGAATCTTATTTCAATGAATTAATCACGTGTTTTTACATCAAACAGTTCAATTTCAAAAATCAGGTCTGAATTGGCTGGAATCACTTTGCCCATTTTACGTTCGCCATAGGCCAAATGTGCCGGCACCAGCAGTTTACGTTTACCGCCCACTTTCATGCCCAAAATGCCCTGATCCCAACCTTTGATCACACGGCCTGTTCCGATCACGGTTTCAAAATAATTACCGCGATCAATCGATGAATCAAACTTGGTTCCATCTTCTAGCCAGCCGGTATAGTGTGTGGTAATCAGCGCGCCTTTTACCGCCTCTTTCCCTTCGCCTACTTTTAAATCAATAATTTCAAGTTCGTTAATCATACTTATTTACCTGAGATTGGCATAAATTCAAAAACCAGTATAAACCGGATTGATTGATTTTTTTAGGCTTTAGTCCTTGATGGATTAAAAGCTGAGTTCCTGAATATTCTGATCATTGAGTAAATGCAGGGTGAGTTTTTGATGGTTTTTGGCCGATCCCATCAGCACCCATCTTCCGCTAATCTGCTGCTCAACCTTGCGCTGTGAAGAATGCATGACTTTTAGCTTATATTGTTTGAAAAGCGATTCATAATGGTTGAGCTCATGTTTCTCAAAAGGACAGACAATTTCGTAATTACGTTCCTGATTCAGCGACTCGATCCCGCGCTGTACATACATCAGTAGAACCAGTACCACCATGACCATTAAAGTGGCCCAGATACTCAGGATTTCATAACCCGCACCGGCTGCCATGCCCAGTGCTGCGGTCATCCAGATGGTGGTGGCCGTGGTAATTCCTGAAATACGGTTCTCATCTTTGAGAATGACCCCTGCCCCTAAAAAGCCTAGCCCCGTCAGGACATTGGCCGCCAGCCGGTCAGGATTTTCCACGCCTATTTTCAGGGAAATGATAGTAAACAGACAGGAGCTGAGACTGACCATGATCATGGTACGCAGTCCGGCAGATTTACTGTGATATTCACGTTCTGCACCAATAATGGCCCCGATCGCGACGGCCAGCAGTAAATCATAAAGTTCATGGTACATGACACAACCCTGAGTATTTTTATTCCTCAGGTATACGCAATTTAAGCGACAGGATACAAGTCCAGACGTGCATCCTTATGCGTCCTTATTGTAACTGTTCCCACTCGACCAGCACCTGCCCCTGATCGCCAATCAGAGTCCATTCACCATCCATCACATTGAGCTGTAACTGCATGGTGCGTGCACATAATTGTGGCAATGCATCGGTGGTTGTAGTCGATAATTTCCACACCTCCACATTCTTTAACGTCTTTAATTTGCTGCTGCGCTTATACCATTCATCTACCGCAGAACCATAGGTCACCACAGCCACTTGCTTACAGCGCGCACTGGCTTTTTTGACTTTATCTTCATCCGGGCTACCGACTTCAATCCATTTCACCAATTGACCAGTGAGGTCTTTTTCCCACAAGGCCGGCTCATCGGTTTCAAACAGATCCTTGGTAAATTCCAGCGCTTCATCGGCATAACGCGCATACGCCAGAATACGCACCATCAGGCGTTCAATGGTTTCTGAAGGATGCAGCGCCATCGTCAACTGATAATCTGCATAACGGTGCGTATCCATATCTGCAATATTCAAATCAACCTTATAAATCGTCGCTTTTAACGCCATAACACAATCCTCAAATTTGGCGCCTAGCATATAAGATTTAGCAGTATTTTGCTGAACAGATTTAGGTCAATAACTCATTCAGCGCCTTAGCAACAGTACTATTATTTTTCCGGATCAATACGGCATTGCATCAACGCGCTTTCAAACTCCAGCCAATCCCGTGACTGTTGATAAATCACTTCGATCCGGTTATCAATACCTGCCTCAACCGACTGATAATTAAACTGCTCCGGATTGAAATTAAAGCTTTTCCAGTCCTGATCGGTATTAAAAATTCCTTTGATTCTGAGCCAGTCTTTTTGTTCACACAGCAAGTCGAGCAAATCATAAAAATGAAATTGCCAGCGTTTTGGCAACTTCCAGCCCGCAACCTGATAGCCCTGCGCGCTTTCCACATAATGATAAGGCAGCTGCTGAATCAGCACGGGTGCCTCTGGGGAAGGATTGATCTGTTGCTGTTTTAATAAAGGCTGGAGCTGACGTACAGAACCTTGATAATCCTGTTTAATCTGCTCAATACTCAGCTGTCCCTGCTCTGTGCACAACCACTGCTGGGCATAGACTTGATATTCCGCCTGAAGCTGCGTAAGCGCAGCATGATCTTCGGCTGTCATTAAATCTGTATGTGAAATCACCACAATCTGCGCGGCCTTAAGCTGATCTGCATACAGATTTTGCTGTGACCAATCCTGATCATGCAAACGTGAACCATCAACCACAGTGACCAAAGCCTGCATGTTTAAATGACTGTGCCAATGCGGTTCCGTCAACTGTTCTAACAATTGTGCAGGATGTCCCAGCCCGGTCGGCTCGATAAACAGCCGATCCGGTTTCACTTCGGACAGTAAACGTGACAAGGCAATCTGCATCGGCAACTGACTACTACAACATAGGCAGCCACCCAGTAATTCCTTTACCGCATAGCCTGAATCTTGTGGTAATAACTGCTGGTCGACCCCGATCTGACCGAACTCATTCATCAGTACGGCCCAGATTTCCTGTTCAGGTTTCTGCTGTAATAAATGTTTAAGCAGTGTGGTTTTACCCGCCCCCAAAAATCCAGAAATGATATGGACAGGAATCGGCTGTGCTGCGGACAGAATTTTCAAAATCGGTTCTCAAGAGATTAAATAGACAAGATCATGCCCTGTATTATAGGACACAGCATGGTTGTAGAGACATTTTCTTGCTCAATGGCGACTTGAAACCATCAGTTTATAAGTTAAGAGAATTATCTCAAATAGAGAATCTTGATGTTTATTCATATTTAAAATTTAGCTTTTTGAAACATTCATATACATTTTCATTAAATAGAACACTGCATAATTAACAGTAATTAAACAACTTTCTGCATTGTGTATATGCTGAGTTATTCACTCCGTGTCGCTTTTGTTAATTGATTTGCTCATCAAAATTTCAGTGCTTAGGATGAACTCCTGTCGAATTGATGTGATGGTCAGCTCGGCAAATTATATGACATAAATAAAGGATGCCAAAAATGAAATATGCACAAATCTTACTTGCAACAACGCTTACTGCTGCTGCAGCCACCAGCTTTGCCGCGACTGAAACAACAAATGCAAATACAAACACTGAAGAAAAAGTGATTGTCAGTACCCAGGAATTGCCTGAGTCAAATGCTCCGGTTGCTGGCGCAAATGCAGAACAACCAGCTGCATCTGAAGCTGCAACAGAAAGCGCAACACCTGCAGCACGTTAAGTGATTTAACGACGGGTTAAATGATCAAAGAAAATATCAGGGCAGTATTTCTCCAGTAGGCTTAGCCTGTACTGCCTCATATTGATCGATGCTGAATCATGCTTGCTGCGGGTTCAGCATTTTTATTGACTAGATTTAAATGCCCATCATAGTTAAAACTGATCACAGGATTGAGAATGACTATTGAATTATTTTAAATTTATCATTTAAATTCAATTATTTAAATAATAAAAATCCACTTAAGATTAATATTATTCATATAGCTCAACTACTATCGCCTAACTTGTTTACAGCTCAGAACTGTCCCTTAATAGATTGAAATGCAAGTCGATTGAATGGACATTCACTATGAGCAATACCAATTACAGCACTGATGTAGCAATCCTCGGCGCTGGGCCTGTAGGCTTAACCATTGCCAACTATCTGAGCAAGCAAGGCGTGAGCGTCACGATGGTCGAGCAACTGGATAGTTTGATTGATTATCCACGTGCCATTGGGATCGATGATGAATCTTTGCGTACCATTCAATCCTTAGGTTTGGTCGATCAAGTCTTGCCCCATACCACGCCCAATCATGCCATGCGCTTTTTAACACCTAAGGGTCGCTGTTTTGCAGATATTCAACCTTTAACCCGTGAATTTGGATTTTCGCGCCGTAATGCCTTTATTCAGCCACAAGTCGATCAGGTTCTGCTTCAGGGCTTAAAACAATATGAAAATACGCAGGTGCTGTTCTCACGTCAATTGACCCAGTTTAGTCAGGATGCCGAGGGTGTAACGCTTAACCTGCAAAATGAACAAGGGAATACAGAAACAGTCCGTGCCCAGTACCTGATTGCCTGTGATGGCGGTAACTCTTATGTACGCCGTAATCTGGGCATTGCTTTTGAGGGTGAAACTGCGCCGAATCAATGGATCGTAATCGATCTTGAAAATGATCCGCTTGCGACACCGCATATTTACCTGTGTTGTGATCCGGTACGTCCTTATGTATCCGCCGCATTGCCCCATGGAATTCGCCGTTTTGAATTTATGGTTATGCCGGGTGAAACTCAGGAAGAACTCAGCAAACCGGAAAATATTGCCAAATTACTGGCCAAAGTGCTTCCAAGTACCGACGGCATCGAAGTGATCCGTCAGCGTGTTTATACCCATAATGCCCGTATTGCGGACAAATTCCGGGTAAACCGTATTTTACTGGCAGGTGATGCTGCGCACATTATGCCGGTATGGCAAGGTCAGGGTTATAACAGCGGGATGCGGGATGCCTTTAACCTGGCCTGGAAAGTCGCACTGGTGGTTCAAGGCAAAACCGGCCCCGCACTTTTAGATTCTTATCAGATTGAACGTAAAGACCATGCCAAAGCCATGATTGATCTGTCCGTGATGGCCGGTCATGTATTGGCACCACCAAAAAAGTGGCAAGGTTTTGTCCGTGACGGTATCGCCTATGCCCTGAACTATATCAAGCCGATCAAACAGTACCTGCTGGAAATGCGCTTTAAACCGATGCCGAAATATCATGATGGTGTGCTTTTGAGCAACGGCGCCAAAAATTCTCCAATTGGCAAGATGTTCATTCAGCCTCAAGTTCAGCTTGCATCAGGTGAAACAGTGTTACTGGATGAAGTGATTGGCAATGATTTTGCCATTATTGCCTGGGGTGTCGATCCAAAATGGGGCCTGAGTCCAGAGACACTGCAACAGTGGAAAACCCTCGGTGTGAAATTTATTCAGGTCATTCCGGCAGTACAGTTACAAAATACCCAGCGCCAACAGTTTGAAGATGTCATCACCATTGGTGATAGCGGCACAGAAATTCGCTCCTGGTTTGGCAATACTTCCGATTCAGTGGTGATCTTGCGTCCTGACCGTTTTGTGGCCGCACTGGCCATTCCACAATCACTGGAAAACACCAGTCAGCAACTGTTTAAAAAACTGTACCTGAAATAATTTTAAGGTCATTTTTTACCACGCTTCGGCGTGGTTTTTTATTGTGATGAGATATCCAGATCAAGTGATACAGAGCGATGAACTAAACTCGATAGTCTTGAAACCACGGCATGTCTTTCAGGGAATCACGAGAGGCCATCTGCTGCAAATAGGGTCTGAACTCGTCAAATGGCGGTAAAATTTTTGCAGAGATCGCAAAGACTAAACAATAAGCCGCATATAAGTCTGCTGCGGAAAATTCTTCACCCAGCAAATAGGGATTGGCCTGGCTTATGCCCTGTTTCAGAAAATCAAATACGGCTGCTTCATTCCCGAAACTTAAACTTCTGCGGTTCTGTTCAATATTTTCTGGCGAGACCTGCAAATTTTTTATATCGATATATTCGGTGAAGGGCCCATGACAGAACAATATCCATTTTAAATATGCCCCACGCTTGGGTTCATCCAAAGCAGGTGCCAAGCCTTGGTCAGAATACTTATCTGCCAGATAGATAAAAATGGCGGCCATTTCTGAAATGACAATCTCCTGATCGACCAGACAGGGAACTTTTCCCATCGGATTAATCTGTAAATATTCAGCTTGATGCATATATTCATAGGACACTTCCACCTGCTCAATCTGGTCTTCAATCTGCAATTCTTTCAATAAGGGCAACAGGGTCAGGCCCCGTGATTGCGGATTGTTATAGAGCTTCATCATATTGCTTTAACCATTTTTTATTTTTAGAGCTTCAGTATAAAACGGTTTTCTGTGTCAATTTACACAGATGTGCTACAGATCATTTCTGTCGCACAGCTTTTAAAATATAGGCAGACCAAAGATGTAAATCTTAAAAAAGATCGACACAAAACTTTTCTTTTAAGACTTTTAAAATCAGATCAATCACCACATGTTTTTGGTCTTTACGATAATTGGCATATAGCCCAATCATGGGCAAAGGTTCAAGGGTCTTTTTGACCACGATATTATCGCCGAGTAATGGAATCACATAGGCCGGCACCAGACTCCAGCCCACGCCCATCCCGACCAGATTGACATTGAGCAGGATATTGGTCGAATGCTGCACCACATTGACCTTCAATTTGGACTGTTTAAAAAAGTCTTGAATAATTCGATGCAATTGTGGTGAAGCCTGTTCATCACTAATGACAAAATCCTGATTTTCAAAGCTCTTAATACTGACATGTGGCAGGGTCGCAACCGGAGAATCTTTAGGCACAATCAGGGTTAAAGGTTCATCAAAAATCCGGATCGAATCAAACTCGCTCGACTGTCCCGGATAGCGGGTAAAAGCAATATCGATCTGGCCTTTTCTTAAAGCACTAAACTGCTCAGCGTCGGTCAAACTATGAAATAGTGCTTTCAGTTCAGGAAAATGTGCGCGGATATTGGGCATGATATAGGGAAAGACTTTCATTTCCGCAACCGGTACAAATCCGATATTCAGCTGATCCTGATGTGCATTGGCAATCTGTCTGGCAGCGTGGATCGCACGTTCTGCATGTTCCAGACTGAGCAAAGCTTCTTTTAAAAAAACCTGTCCGGCCTCGGTCAGGTTGACCTTACGGTTATTTCGCTCCAGTAACTGTACGCCTACCTCACGCTCCAGATCCTTGATTTGCTGACTTAAGGAAGGCTGTACAGTATTCAATTTTTCCGCAGCCCGGGTAAAATTCAGTTCCTCGGCCACAGTGACAAAATAACGTAAATGTCTTAATTCCATTTTATGCTTCCTGATTTTCCGGTACGTGTATTGGTCTTTTGGCCACATACTGACGATAAACCAAGATCGTCACAATGACGAGTGCAGCACTCGACACATACATCGCTTCAAAGCCCCAATAGGCAATCAATAGGCCCATCACCACGGAACCT
This sequence comes from Acinetobacter sp. YH01006, assembly GCF_013420445.1. Taxonomy (NCBI): domain Bacteria; kingdom Pseudomonadati; phylum Pseudomonadota; class Gammaproteobacteria; order Moraxellales; family Moraxellaceae; genus Acinetobacter; species Acinetobacter sp. YH01006. The sequence goes on from NZ_VOYB01000004.1 coordinate 174,541, forward strand.
ACCGCCAAACCCAGATCAAACAGGGTAAAGAAGGTTGAAATCGCATGTCCCATACGCTGCTTATCGACAGATTGAATTGCGAGTGTCTGCAGACATGGAAATAATGAACCATAACCGATCCCTACAAAGACCGCTGATAACCAGAGCGTCCATTGATTGGATATCAGACTCACCATGACTAGGCCAATCGCAAAGAAAATAAAGGAAGGATAAATGACAGCACTTGGCCCCTTACGATCATAGATTTTCCCGACCCACGGCCGTACCAACAGCATCGAAGCCGCAAATACAATAAAAAATACGCTGGTATAAGCCAAAAGCTGCTTGCTTTCACTAAATGCCGTGATAAAACTCATGATGCCCGAATAAGCAAATGCCGTCAGCAATGCCACACAGCTTACCGCCAGGACTTTCACTTCCAATATATCTTGTAGACTTAATTTGGTTTTTTCTGTGCCAATCCGCCTTGATTTTGGCAGTTCGGTAATTTTCAGCATCCAGCAGAAAATCAGTCCTAGAGAAATAATAATAGCCAGAATCCCAAATAAGCTTTTAAAGCTAGTGAATTGAATGACGGTCAAGGCCAGCAATGGGCCAAATACCACCCCCAGATTGGTCGACATGACAAAATAGCCCATGCCCTCGCCTTTACGCTGTTCTGGAATAAATTCATTGGCCACCGGCACCGCCACCGTAGTCAGAATACTGAACCAAATGCCATGTAGAAATCGCACCAGCAACAGTGACCACAAGCTATCAATGAGCAAATAGCCAAAGGCAAACAGCGCAAAAATCACGCCTGCACCGCGCATCGAGATTTTCTTGCCCAGTTTTTCGATGATCATGCCGAAAAAAGGCCGAACTGCAATTGATGATGCCAGAAACAAGGTCAGTGCCAGACCCGCTTCTTTGACTGAGCCCCCCAAATCTTTCATGATGTAAATCGGCAAGATGGTCAGTAAGGCAAAATAATAAACAAACAGAAAAAAGTTATTGAATAAGCACAGGATAAATGAGCGATTCCATAAACGCTCGGGGCTGAGAGACATAAAAACCAACTTTAAGAAAAATAGACCAGGCTCAGGCTTGAATCACAGCAGGATGCAGCACTAACTCAGCCAGCGCCCGGATGTAATTTTCATCCGGCATACGATTGAAAAAAATAATCTGGTAATGGATCGGGCCGTACAAACTGTCCAGCATTAAATCAAAAGGATAATCCGCGCGAATCTCGCCACGCTCAATCGCTTGCTGAATCAGTTGATGAGTCTGCTGTCGACGCGGCAATAAATATTGCTGAAAGAATTCACCGGCCAGTTCACGATGATTGGCGATTACCACCAGTAAAGCCCGACCAATCGGATGGTTGAGCGCCTGAGACAACAAGCTTAGCTGTCGAATCAGATTACTTTTCAGGTCATTTGCAGGATCAGGCTCAAAGACTGAGACCGTATGCTGTTTGAAGGTATCTAGCACCAGCTCCGATTTATGCTTCCACCAGCGATAAATCGTAGATTTTCCCACCCCAGCTCGTGCTGCAACAGCCTCAATAGTCAGTTGATGATACTCTCCCTCTGCCAATGCATCGGCAACCGCCTGCAAGATACATTGCTGTCGTCGTGAGCTTTTTTCGTCATGATTCATAAAGTCTACTTATCTTCAAACACAATAGATACGATACGTATCGTTTTATATTAGAGCAAAAAACGATAAAGCTCCAGACATAAACTGAAATTAAAGTAAAAAGACTCTCCTATAAAGTCATGCTGATCAGTTAAAGAATTTAGAAATAGACGCTTTAACTGCTTAGTCGTTCACGATGGAGTCTTAAGGTTTTAAATCAAATACTTTAATATCATTTGTTACTTTGGTTTCACCCAACTGAGCAGCGAAGCTTCGCAAGGAAGGCATCTTGCGGTCATACTCCTCACCGCAAAACTCGTCAGCCAGCATCGACTCGTCAATTTGTCATGGAAACCATCATTTTTTAAATCTTGCGGTGCAATACACCCCATGCCTCAAACAGTTGCGGATGACTTTTCCACCTATCACATATAATCCTCAATTTAAAAAAGAAAATGCCAGTCAATTGGTTAACTGACTGGCATTACTCTTATGAAGATGTTTTTAAATCACCGCTTAACTCTGTGCAGTCTTTTTATAAATACTGCATGAAGGATGATGATTCTCTTGCAAACGCGCGACTTTACGCTGTTCGGCTGCTTCAAAACGGCAACGTTTCCAGTCATTGTCCAGGTTCAAAGCCGGAATCTGTTTCGGTTTGCCATTTTCATCTACGGCCACCATAGTGAAATAACAGCTATTGGTATGGCGTACCGTTCTTTTTTGAATATTCTGCGCTTCTACACGAATCCCGATTTCCATCGAGGTGCGACCAACATGGTTGACACTGGCCAAGAAAGTTACCAGCTCACCCACATGAATTGGTTCCTTAAAGTTTACCTTGTCTACCGATAAGGTCACGACATAACTGCCCGAATAGCGACTCGCACATGCATACGCCACCTGATCCAGTAATTTCAGAATGGTTCCACCATGAACATTTCCTGAAAAATTTGCCATATCTGGCGTCATGAGAACTGACATCGTTAACTCTGACTGGTCATCTGACACTGCTGCAATTTGATCTAAAGGGGCCATCGTTTTCTTTGAACTCTTTGAATGACAAGGTTATCGCTTATTATTATAGCGTTTTTAACATGAATAAAATGTTCAATTCGGCAAATGAAGCATCATAATTATTAATATAGAAACTGCACTCATACAGAAAAAAATATATTTAACAGATCTCAAGGCTCAGCAAGAAGCTAAGCTCCAAACAAATAAACACTTATTGATCCAAAGCGTCTGCTTACCCAGCTCAAGTTTTTTTCGGGCCTCTCTCATTTTGCAAAAAATAATTCAAGACGCTGGATAAATCATTACTGATTTAGCGCATGAGTGGTCTTAACATTTCCTGGGCGACATTTTCATAGCTGAGAATTTGCTGACCATCCAGTGTGGTAGTGACCGTGAAAGAACCATCCGGATGTGCAGCTGTCACTGTAAAAATATAGTGTTCAAATTGCGCCAACTTGACCTGATGTCCAATTTTAATCTGATTCATTGTCGTTACATCTATTCATTAATCTTTCAAAGCACATTCTGTCATGAACAATATTTAAATATTTGATCAACTTAAGTATAGGAATAATAATATTAAAATTTCGACTTAGAAAAGCAACACTTATTCCCAAAAAAATATAATTTATAATTCAACAACTTATAGTCAAAATAAAGTTTATCTCTCCTGAAAATTCTGGCCAATTCATATGCAGAAACAATGATTTAATCTTTTATAACGATCAGCCAGTGTTAAGATCAGAATCTGGAAAGCATAGGGATGCAATAGCTTTGCCTACCTGGTTCGATCTCATAAAAAATGAACAAAAAAATTTAACCGCAATATGCTTTAGGGCTGCTGCTGTTCCTGAGCCACAAAGAGCGGAATATGATGGCCGCGAGCATAATTATATTTTTGATAAGCGAGAGAAATATCCATCAGTTTTAACTGTGCAGCATCAATGCCGGCCTGCATGGTTAATTCCCTGCCACGTACATCAAAGATATGTCCTTTTTCCCGTAAATCGGGCTGGATCACCACATCGGCATGCTTTAATTCTTCTTGTGCCAAGTGTTGCTGCATAATATTAATATTCTGGTTAAACAGTCCCCAGACATTACTGGTTTCCGTATGAATAGGCTGTGCCAGAATATCAACCGCAATCACAATATCTGCTCCCAGCTCACGTGCCACATTCACCGGTACCGGGCTGACCAGCCCGCCATCGACATATTCTTTTTCTTCAATTATTGTTGGAATAAACATACTCGGAATCGACACTGAAGCACGTACTGCCTGTCCAGTATTGCCATAATTAAAAACGACTTTCTTGCCTTCTTTTAGTGCTGTGGCCACCACAAACATCGGGATTTTCATGGCTTCTAGTGGAGTTTGATCGACTTGTAAATTGACATAGTCTTCTACTTTTTTGCCATCAAAAAAACCTTTTCGATCCAGTTTGATATCGCGTACATCGGTTGCTCGCATGCTCAAGGCAATATTGCGCAGCTCAATCGCCGGTTTACCACTGGCATAAATAGATCCGACGATGCTGCCCGCACTGGTTCCAACAATAAAATCCGGACGAATACCGGCCTGTTCCAGTACTTCGAGCGCACCGATATGTGCATAGCCACGCGCACCACCACTGCCTAAAACGAGAGCAATGACCGGACGCTGTTCAGTTTGCTTGATCTTTTCAAAATCAATTTGATTCGGACGTGCCTGAGCTTCTCCGCGTTGTGCAGCAGGTTGCAAATGACTGGTTGCCGCTTGGGCTGTCATTGGAGTCGTTTGGCAAGCACTCAGGCCAAATGTACCCAGTATCACCATACTCAACACATATTTCTGCATGCAGAGAATGTCCTCATTAATCTAAAGCAGCATAGTGTATAAACACATGCATAAATAGTCTGTAGAATTTCGTAAAACTGTCATACAGTTCAGCTACTTTATCTTCATTTTTCCCCATAACTGTATGCCTTCAATCTCACTGTATCGGATTTTCCTGATTTTCCTGCAACTGGGCTGCATTTCATTTGGTGGTCCGGCGGCGCATCTGGTGTTTTTTCACCGAAAATTTGTGACCCAGCTGCAATGGCTGAATGACACACAGTACAGTCAGCTGGTCGCTTTGGCGCAACTTTTACCCGGGCCGAGCAGCAGCCAGGTGGGCCTGTCGATCGGTTATCTGCAACGGGGCTATACTGGTGCCGTGATCGCATGGCTGGGTTTTACCCTGCCCTCGGTTATTCTGATGACCTTGGTGGCGCTCTTGGGTCAAAGCTATTTTCATATTTTAAACTCAAACAGCTTTCATACCATCCAGTTAATTGTATTTTCTGTAATCGCCTGGGCTTTCTGGCAAATGCTGAGAAGCTTCTGTAAAACCGCCTGGCAATACGCTGTCTTAATCCTCTCGGTGGTATTACTGATGGTGGTTTCAGTAAGTTTTAATCAAATTCTGGTGATTATGCTGGGCGCAGTCTGTGGACTTTTGGCGGGACATTTTTATCAATCAGATTCGAAACCCAAAGAAATTAACAAAACGGCAATCAGCTCGCCGTATATTCGATCTGCCGCTGCACCCTATTGGTTACTGGCATTTATCTTGCCGTTTATTCTACTCCCCTTAGCAGGGAAATTATGGGGTGAATCAGACCTGCAATTTTTTTCCAATTTCTATCAGACTGGCTCGCTGGTGTTTGGTGGCGGTCATGTGATTTTACCTTTGCTGCATCAGGACTTTGTCACAACCGGTTTAGTGAGTGCACAATCTTTTGATCTTGGCTATGCATTTGCCCAGCTCATGCCGGGACCTTTATTCAGTTTTGCCAGTTATATTGGTGCTTTGCTGCCTTGGTCGCCTTATGTCTGGCTAAATGCAATTTTAGCGACCTGTGCAATCTTCTTACCTTCATTTTTTCTGATCTTTGCAACCTTGCCCTACTGGTCATGGTTGATGCAACAGCGCTATATCCATCAGGCGGTAATGGGCATCAATGCTGCAGTGGTGGGTCTGTTACTGTATTTATTGCTGGATCTGTCACAACATTATTTTAACAGTATCTCCGACCTGCTGTTCGTTGCGGTAATGATTGCTTTACTCCGTTCAAAATTACCAGTCTGGTTCAGCCTGATTCTGGGTTTTATCCTTTATCAAAGTTATTTGAATTTCTTTTAAAATACTCCAGTCATAAAAAAGCCCTGAATGATCAGGGCTTTTTGCTTTTCAGGGTTACCAGATATCAGATTTGACCTTGTCTTTAAACTTAGGATGATTATCCAGTTTAAACTCAGGTTCTTTCACGCCACGCTTCAACTGACCGGTATAGTCTTTGAGTAGCATGAGCAGGAATGGCATCAGCAACAGGATCGCAATCAAGTTGATACTTGCCATCACACCCATGAACAGATCCGCCATATTCCAGATCAATGGCACGCTGGCGATGGAACCGAAATACACCATCACCAATACAAATAAACGGAAAATCAACATAACCCGGCTATTGTTATTGATGAACTGGACGTTTCCTTCGGCATAGGCATAGTTACCAATAATCGAAGAATAGGCAAACAGGAACAGAATCAAAGCCAGGAAGTCATCACCCCAGGCACCAATCTGGCTTTCGAGTGCCATCTGGGTCAAGGTCACGCCTTCAAAGCCTGCATTTTCATACAGACCCGAAACCAGAATAATAATCGCGGTACATGAACACACCACAAAGGTATCTACAAATACTCCGAGCATCTGTACCAGACCCTGGTTGACTGGATGTTTGACATCCGAGGCTGCAGCAGCATTCGGTGCCGAACCCATCCCTGCCTCGTTAGAGAACAGACCACGCTTGATCCCCATCATCATGGCCATAGACACCATGGCACCAAAGAAACCACCCGCGGCAGCTTCAAACTCAAAGGCTTTACTGAAAATCAGCTGAAAAATGGAGGGCAAGACATCGTAGTTGATCACCGCAATATATAAAGCCACCGCCAGATACAGTAGCGCCATAAAGGGCACTACCTTTTCTGCCACTTTGGCGATACGTTTAATACCGCCAAAAATGATTGTAGCTGTAATCAATACTAAGACTAGCCCGATCCAGGAAACTTCAAAATCCAATCCGCCTAAAGGCAAAATGATATTGGCCTGATCCCAGCCCCATGCATGTGACGTTGCACCAGTAATGGCATTGGCCTGAACCGCATTAAACACAAAGCCATAGGTCGTGATCAATGCAATTGCAAAGACAATCCCGAGCCATTTCTGTTTTAGACCCTGAGTAATGTAATAGGCAGGGCCGCCACGGAATTGCTGGTTTTTATGATCGCGCACCTTAAACAATTGTGCCAATGAGGATTCCACCAAAGCAGAGCTCATACCCAGAAATGCAGTAACCCACATCCAGAACACCGCGCCCGGTCCGCCAATCGCAATGGCAATCGCCACACCGGCGACATTGCCCACCCCAACCCGGCTTGCCAGTCCGGTGACAAAAGCCTGGAACGGAGTAATCCCGTGCGTATCCTGAACCTTGCCACGGCTATTTTTCATGACTTTCATGCTGTGCCAGAACAAACGAATTTGTACTGCACCCGTCATGATCGTATAGAAAATACCGACTGCGACCAGAAACACTACCAGAAAGTCCCATAAAGGGCCATTCAGGGCATTAATCCAGCCGAGTAAGGTTTCATTTAACTGATCATTCATGTCACATCCTTATGAGCCTATGACTCATCGTATCAGGCATAAAAATTATGCAAAAAACTTCAAAATCATCTGAATAACAGTAGCATTGATTAAGTCAACGAAGAACGCCCCACATAATGGAACGATCAGGAAGGCCTTATGCGACGCACCATACATATTGGTAATCGCCTGCATATTGGCAACCGCTGTTGGCGTTGCTCCCATACCAAAACCACAGTGACCTGCTGCAAGTACCGCAGCATCATAGTTTTTACCCATCAAACGGAAAGTGACAAATGCCGCATATAAACCCATCGTAATGGTCTGCGCACCCAGAATCACCATCAGCGGGCCTGCAAGGTCAGCCAATTGCCACAATTTCAATGACAATAGAGCCATTGCCAAATACAGCGACAATGACGCATTACCAAACACATCAATGGCACGATCAAAGATCTGGACTTTGAAAATACCTTCCAGTACATTACGCAGAATGACACCACCCGCCAATGCCCAGACAAATGTTGGCAGTTCAAACGCAGTACCTTTACTGAAACCCGTCATAAACTCTGCAAAAGCCAAACAACCTGCGAACAGGCCCAAGGTCGTGATTGCATTATCAGCGGTAATTAAACGCACCTGATGCGGATATTCAAACGGTACATATTCGTTGGTCGTGCTATCCATTGGTGTATTGTCACGCTTTTCGATCTGCTGATCGGTACGTGCAGTAGCCAGGTTATGACGATTGATCAGTAATTTGGCCAAAGGTCCACCAATGATCCCGCCGATGATCAGACCGAAAGTCGCACTGGCCATACCCAGTGCCAAAGCACCCTGAATGCCATGTTCAACTTCAAAAATCTCCCCCCATGCACCCGCAGTACCATGACCGCCGGTTAAGGTAACTGAACCTGCAATCAGGCCAATCAGTGGATCAATACCAAGCAGTGTTGCCAGACTCATACCGACTGCATTTTGCAAAACAATAAAAATCGATATAGCAAACAGGAAAATTACCAGACCGACACCGCCTTCACGCAACTTGGAAAAGTTGGCACTCAGACCGATCGAGGCAAAGAAGATCAGCATAAAACTGGTTTGTAGCTCTGAACTGGTGGTGATGCTGTATCCCCACAGTGAATGCACCAGTAATGAGATAATCGCAGCAACCAAACCGCCTGCAACCGGCTCAGGAATATTGTAGCGCTTTAAAAAATCGATTTTATTAACCAGGAATCGGCCGAGTAACAAAACAATGACTGCGGCAATCAAGGTATAAAATGCGTTAAAAGTAAAATCCATAATTTTTTGCCCAAGATGATTTTGAATTTTTTATTTTTCTAAAAGTTATGGAGTGCGCTAGATTTCTAGCTCGCTCATTAGATGTTCATCTGGAAATATCCTGATTTGATCTATCACCTTTAGAAAAACAAACCGATTTATCATCTCTTTCAAACTTATGAATATCATCATCACGATCATATTCAACAAATGAGAGATTTATAAAAGCAACACCTTTTCTATTCCGATACTCAGTCTGTTGTAAAATTGCAGACAATTTTCAAACAGATGCGCATGCTGGTAAAAAAACTGTGTTTTAAGCTCAAAAAAAACATTCAGTGCTTGATGAGTGCTTTCAACCTAAAGACTTCATTCAAGCCATCTGGAATCGCGTTATTTAAAACAGATCTTAATCACGAAATGCATGAATTAAGATGAAAAGTCGTACATTATGCTGTTTCTTCGTATCAGGTTTTATTTCTTTTTATTAGCAATAGTTAATTTACCTATAAAAAATAATTATAAATTCTCATTTTTATATGAAGATTAATCTATATTTTAATTCAAAAAAAATATTAATCTTTTACTCGACACAAAATGAAACAGGGATCTTGAAATTAAATTATCTTGATTTTCAGTCAAAATAAACCAGTTCTCTGTGTGAAATTGTTATTGTTGAATGGTTCAAGCACTTGGGTTTTAAGCCATTTTTTAAATCAAAGACCAACTTTATGACTAAATCCATTGCTATCACTTAGGCGATTTATGCTCAGCTAAAAGAATGCGAAATTTCATTATTCAAGTCATTTTGCTGATAAATTGTTTTTTCAGCTGGCGAAGAATTAAATTTTCCTATCCCCCGTTCTGTTTGTTTAGTTTATAGTCATTGCAAACTCAATAAGGATATTCGACTGGACCCCATAATGGATCAAAATCTTGTTCATGCTGTAGATCACACCATCACTTCTCGCCATTCAGTGCGTGCTTTTTTAAATACCCCCGTTAGTACAGACACCTTAAAAGAGATTCTGGCGGTGGCCAGCCGCGCACCTTCAGGAACCAATACCCAACCCTGGAAAGTGTATGTGGTAACAGGTAAAAAGCGTGATGAACTCGTGCAGCAGGTTTGTCAGGCACAAATGCAAATCTATGCAAATCCGGAATTGTCGCAGCAGTATCAGGAAACTTTTGCCTATTATCCTGAACAATGGATCTCGCCATTTATTGAACGTCGTCGTGAAAATGGCTGGGGTTTATATGGCTTGCTGAATATTCAGAAAGGCGAAAAGGAAAAAATGGCGCGTCAGCAGCTGCGTAATTTTGAATTATTTGATGCGCCTGTCGGCCTGTTCTTTACCGTCCATCGTTCTTTGGCGATTGGTTCCAAAATGGATGTTTCGATGATGATCCAGAATGTCATGCTGGCAGCAAAAGCCCGCGGTCTGGACACCTGTCCGCAGGCTGCCTGGAATCATTTTCATCCGATCGTGCTTGATCTGGTCGGCGCACCTGATGATGAAGAGCTGGTCTGCGGTATGGCACTGGGTTATGCCGACCCAGAGCAGATTATTAACAGCTTTATTACCCCGCGTGTTCCCGTAGAGGAATTTGCCGTATTTATCGATGAGTGATGCAAGCAGGGCTAAGCCAACTTGCTTAGCCCTCTGCTCAATCCAGCATTTTTAATATATTAGAGAACGCCCAGCATCTATGCATTTTTCAAGATTGGCATCTTGATTTTAAAAATCGCCCAAGCGGAAATACCTACAAAAACCAGCATGATCAATGCCATATTTAATAAGGCATGCCAGATCAGAAAATTCAGTAATACACCGCCCAATAAGCCACAGACAAATTGCATACTGCCCATAATCGCACTGGCGGTTCCCGCCCGCTCGCCCTGTTCAGCCATTGCCAGAGCCATGGCATTCGGACCAGTAAACCCGATAGATGCCACCACAATAAACATGCCTAACAACACCCAGAACACAGAATCGACGTCCAGACAGCCCAGCAAGATTAACCCTAATACACCGGTAAACTGCAGACAGGTGCCGATTTTCAAGCGCTGTAATATCGAGAATCGCCCAGCCAGACGTTTATTCAAGGTCGAAAACAGCATGATCCCGAAGGCATTGGCACCAAAGGCATAAGCAAACTGCTGCTCAGTCAGCTGATAACGATCCATCAGAATGGTAGAAGAAGCACTGATATAACAGAACATCACTGCACCGGAAAAACAGCCAGCATAGAGCGGGCGTCGAAAGCTTGGATCCTGAAAAATAGTACGGTACAAACTTAATACCTGCTGGAAGTTCAGCTTGAGACGACGTTCTGGCTCCAGGGTTTCTTTAAATAGAAAATGTACACAGGCCAGACTCAACAGACCGCAGCCCATCAGCACCAAGAAGATCACATTCCATTCATAAAACATCAATACCCAGGCCCCCAGACTCGGAGCGATGATTGGTGCAATCGCAGTCACAATCATCATGCTGGAAAAGGCCTGAGCTGCTGAATGCATATCCAGGCGATCACGAATTGCAGCACGTGCCATGACCACCCCGACACAGCCACCTAAGGCTTGCAGAATCCGTGCAGCGATCAGACTCCATTCATCCTGCGCAAAGACACACAGCAAACTTGCCACAATGTATAAACACAGCCCAAAATACAGTGGCGGTTTACGCCCAATCCGGTCACTGATCGGACCATAAATCAGTTGCCCGATCGCCAGACCGAAGAAATAAGCCGGCAGGCTGTTAGAAACCATCTGGGTGCTGACACCAAAATCTGCTGCCATGGCCGGCAAGGCCGAAAGATACATATCAATGGATAAAGGCCCGAGTGCACTCAGTGTTGCCAGCAAAATAATCCAGGACATGGCATAAGGTTGTTGTACTATTTTATTCGATGTCATAAGCATGAAGATTTAAAGCGCTAATATGCAGACAAATTAACACAGTGCATAGTATGATTTAGCCTGAAATGAAGATTTATAAATATACTATTTTCATTAGCCTATTCAGATTCAGCTCTAAGACTGCAGTATAAAGGACGACCTTTGAAATCTTGGCTCACTCGTCTCAAGCAAACCACCTATAATACGACCTTGATGTATAACCTGCGCATGATGACGGCATTTGCAGGTACCGCCTTTGTTCCCTATTTTATGGGACAACAATTGATGACGATTCCACTGACTTTAGGCGTGGTCGCAGCCGGTTTAAGCGATATTGATGACCGCTTTTCGGTGCGGATTTTAAATCTGCTCTACACCTACATTGGCTTCTTTATTACGGCAGTGGGCGTATATCTGCTTTTTCCTTATCCCTTGCTGTTTGCCTTGGCCTTAATTGTGTCCTGTATTGCCCTGATTTTGCTGGGTTCACTAGGGCGACGATATGCCACGATTTCCTACGGCTGTCTGGTGATTTCCGTTTATTCCATGCTTGGGGTGGAGCTGTTTGATGAATGGTATAAACAGGCTGGTTTATTGGTCATCGGTGCGATGTGGTACGGCATTCTGTCGACGCTCAGCTTCCTGGTCTTCCCTGCCCGGTTGGCACAAGACAAGCTTGCCACCTCTTATGCTTCGCTTGGTGACTTTTTATATGCCAAGTCCAATCTGTTTGATGTGGACATGACCCCGACCAGTTATCAGCAGAGCATGATTGATCTTTCTCTTGAAAATGGCAAACTGATTGCCATTTTTAACGAAATGAAAACGGCGCTCTTGACCCGTCTAAAAGGCGACCGTGGGCAAAAAGATACCCGTCGCAGTCTGCAATATTATTTTGTGGCGCAGGATATTCATGAACGTGCCGATTCAGCCCATATTGATTATCAGAAACTGGCCAAGATTTTCCAGCACAGCGACATCCTGTTCCGCTTTCAGCGCATCATGTCGATTCAGGGCAAAGCCTGCAAGGACCTGAGTGAAAGTTTGCTGCTGCGCAAGCCTTATGTACATAACAAACGCTTCAAGCATGCTTTTGACAATCTTCGGCTGTCTCTGGAGAAATTACGTCAGGATCAGCATTATGATCAGGTCTGGATTAATGCTTTATTTTCACTATTTCAGAACCTGAAATCGATTGATGCCCAGTTACGTAACCTGGAAACCGAGCAAAGTATCAAAGCCGAGCGTTTTAAACATATTGAAAACCAGCTCAGAGATGATGACCTGAAAGGCTGGGACGACATCAAGGTTCGAATTAAACAGCATCTCACTCCAGAATCGGTGCTGTTCCGGCATGCCATCCGCCTGTCGATTGTGCTGCTGATCAGCTATATCTTTGTACAGGTCAGCAATATTGAATATGGTTACTGGATTTTATTAACTGCATTGTTTGTCAGCCAGCCAAACTTTAACGCCACCAAACGCCGTTTACGTCTGCGTATTGTCGGTACGTTGGTCGGTATTATTCTAGGTTATGCCATTTTGTATTTTGTGCCTTCCATCGAAGGACAATTATTGCTTCTGGTATTCAGCGGAATTCTGTTCTTTGAATTGCGCAGTAAACAGTATGCACAGGCCACCGCCTTTATCACGATTTTAGCCTTGATCAACTTCAATCTGGATGGTATGGGCTTTGCTGCGGCTATCCCGCGGATGATTGATACCCTGATTGGCTGTGCCATTGCCTGGTTCGGGGTCAGCTTTATTTTCCCGGACTGGAAGTTCCGACGTTTGCCGCGCAGTATCAAACGCAGCTTGCAGGCAGAAGCGGACTATTTAAGTGAAGTGATCGAGCAATATAAATCGGGGCGTAATAATGGCCTGAAATATCGGATTGTGCGCCGTGCTGCCCACAATACCGATGCCGAGGTGGCTTCACTCATTTCGACCCTGGCCACTGAACCGGATATTGATCCTGTGCAAAAATCGCTGGCCTTTGAGTTCCTGTGTCTGAACCATACCTTTATCAGTTATATCGCAGCGCTGGGCGCACACCGGGAAAAAATTGAGGATCAGGACATCCTGAATTTACTGGATCAATCGTTGGAGAATATTCGTGGTGCCTTACTGCGAGATGAAATGCCCGATTTAAGCGCACAAAATCTGATTGTCAGTATTCGACAGCGCCTGTCTCATGATCAGGAACAGGATCAGAAATCTCTGATCATTTTGCAGCAGCTGTCTTTAATGTTCAGTATTTTAAATCAGTTAAGCCAGTTGAAACAAAGTTTGAGTCATGAGCGTGATGAACAGGCGACCGAACTCGGTTCATTATAATTTGGATGATTTTGGAACAATATACTCACTGAATTGGTACAATTAGTGCTAAACTTTTTACAGTTTTAAATCTGCTAGTTTCACTATGACCGCGAAAAATTTATACGCTTATACCTTACAGCCTGTGAACTATGAAATTTCCGAAGCCGAGCAGCGTCATGCTCAGCTGGTGATCTGGCGTAGTACCAATAAAATAGGCATGAAAGCCTGGCTGATCATGGGTGCTGTTGTTGCACTTTCTATTCTGGGCCTTCTGCTTCTTAAGAACTATTCAACCGTGTTCTGCTGGGTGGCGATTGCCTGTGTGGTGTTGTATTACCTGATCCGTACCTTTGGTCTGGAATGGTATGTTAAACGCAAGATGAACGAATTTCCGGTACAGGAAATCAAAGGTGTTCGTCTGGGTGTTCAACCGCACGGCATCATAATGCGCCAGAAAATGGGCCTGCAAGAAGGTGTGGGTGCGATCAGCTGGAAAGACATTTATGAATGGTACAACACACCAGAATTCATGTTGGTCAATTTTAAAGTAAAAGGCCAGCAAGGTGCTTATATCCTGCCTAAACGTCTGGACAGCAAAAACTTTTCTTTCAATACGATCCGTAAGCATCTAGAAGCAGAAGTTGGCGCAGCCAAACAAATCTAAACCGTACCCGTTTCAACAAAAAACCTCCTGCCCCGGCATGGAGGTTTTTTTTCATCATAAAAAGATAAATGATAATGAGAATAAATATTATCCTCAACATCTATAATTCAGTATTAAAGTTCAGTTATAATTTGCCCACTTTTATCAATCTCACCCTTGATCTGACGCCCATGTTTAAAAAGACATTTTTCCAAATCCACTGGTTTCTGGGGATTACAGCAGGTTTAATCCTATCTTTGATGGGGGTCACTGGCGCAATTTATTCATACGAACAACAAATCCTAAAATGGATAAATACCGACAGTTATACGGTTCAGGTTCAGCAAGGTGACAAGCTTACGCCGGCCCAGCTGTATCAGCATTTTCACAGGACTGTCCCTGAGATGAAGATTAACAGTATTAGCGTGGCACAAGATCCAAGTGCTTCAAGTACTGTAAATATTGCCAAAGAGGGAGCACGGCGTGGTCATAACATCCTGATCAATCCCTATACTGCCGAAGTTTTGCCTGAGATTAAGGGTCGAGAATTTTTCCAGTTTATTCAGCAACTGCATCGTAATTTAACGGTTGGCCCGGTCGGCAAACAGATTACCGGTGCTTGTACTTTAATGCTGATCTTTTTCGTCTTGTCCGGTCTTTACCTGCGCTGGCCAAAGCGTCATTCGATCAAGCAATGGTTCTTTGTAAAACCCAAGCTGAAAGGCCGTAATTTTATCTGGGATCTGCATGCTGTTGTGGGAACCTGGGTGGTGATTTTCTACCTGATTCTGGCTTGTACCGGCCTGTACTGGTCCTATGACTGGTGGCGTAGCGGGATGTTTAAAGTTCTCGGTGTTGAACGTCCACAGCCTACCATGCAAGCCAATGCGGGCAATAATCGTGGTGAAGGACGTCAAAGTGGCGAACGCGGCCCACGTGGTGAAGGACGCGAAGAAGGCATAAATCCAGAACAGATTGGCCGCGCGCTAGATTTGAGCTGGACTGGCTTTAATACTGAATTTTCAGATAAATATTCCACAGTAACCTTTAATCTTCCCAAAAAACCCGACGGCAGCATGCAGCTCAGCTTTGTCGATCCGGTTGCCCAGCATGAACGTGCGCGGAACAGTGCCACTTATAATTACCAGACAGCCGAATTCACAGAAGTTGAATTCTATGAAGATAAAAAGCTCAATGAAAAGATCATGAGCAGCATGTTACCGGTGCATCGTGGCAGCTTCTTCGGCCCGATCTACCAGTTCTTTGCCATGGTCGCAGCCTTGTTAATGCCATTATTCTTTGTGACAGGCTGGATGCTGTATCTGAAACGTCGTAAACAGAAGCGCTTAACGCTGGCAGCGCGTCAGGGTGTCACTCCAGTTGACTTAGATGAAAATGCCAAACCTTGGCTGATTGCTTATGCATCACAAACAGGTGTCTCAGAACAACTGGCTTGGCGTACAGCAACTGCCCTGCAGGAAGCGCGTCAGCCAGCAACAGTAAAAGCGGTACAACAACTGACGCTTGCCGATTTACAGCAAACCGAGCAGGTATTATTTGTTGCCAGTACTTATGGCACAGGTGAAGCACCTGATCTGGCCTCTTCTTTTGAGAAAAAAATCCTGTCCGGCAAAGCTGATCTGCGGCATTTAAATTATGCGGTGTTGGCGCTCGGTTCTCAAGAATATCCGGATAGCTATTGCAGTTTTGGTCACCGTATTGACCAGTGGTTGCAGCAAAATGGTGCCCAGCAGTTATTCACCACCATTGAAGTGGATAATGCCAATAATGAGCACATCCAGCAATGGAATACTGCACTGGCACAAGTAACTCGCCTTGAACTGCAAGCCATGGGTATCGATAAAACCTTTGATCAGTGGACACTGACTCAACGTGAAATCCTCAATCCAGGTAGTCTGGGTGCTCCTGCCTTTAATATCGAACTGATTCCTGAGCATGAAGCAATCTGGCAAGCAGGTGATATTGCCGAGATTCAGCCAGCTAACAGTCCGGAACGTATTCAGGCATTTATGCAACAACACAATATTGCTGCCGGCACACAAGTGCCTTCTATGCAGCAAAGCATTGAGCGCGCGCTTTGGGATCGTGATCTGACTCAGGCTGAACCTTTTGATTCACTGGATCAGCTCCTCAAGCAATTACCGGCTTTGGCATCACGTGAATACTCGATTGCCAGCATTCCAAGTCAGCAAGTCCTGCGTCTGGTGGTACGTCAGCAAGCTGATGCGAATGGAAATCTAGGTCTGGGTTCAGGCTGGTTAACCCAGCATGCCGCACTCAATGCACCGATTGCGCTACGCATTCGCAGCAACGAATCGTTCCACCTGATTGATGATAACCGTCCGATCATTTGTATTGGGAATGGTACCGGTATTGCTGGTTTAATGAGTCTGCTCAGCTCCCGTAACCGTCAGGAATACACCCAAAACTGGCTGATCTTCGGTGAACGTCAGCGTGAACATGATTTCTTCTTTGCAGAAACCATTCAGGCCTGGTTGCAAATGGGAACCCTGAAACGGCTGGATCTTGCGTTCTCTCGTGACCAGCAGGAAAAAGTCTATGTGCATCATAAATTACGGGAACAGGCTGAAGAGCTGAAAACCTGGGTTGCCCAAGGCGCAGTGATTTATGTCTGTGGTAGCATCAATGGCATGGCCAGTGATGTCGATCAGGCCCTGACCGAGATACTTGGTGAAACGCTGCTCGATCAATTACGTCTGGATGGCCGTTATCGCCGTGATGTATATTAAGATGAACTGATATACTAAAAACCGGGCGCAATAGCCCGGTTTTTGAAAATACAAAAGTAATAATAAAAATATGAATAAGAAAAAAGGAAACTTGGATGCTCAATCAACTTAAACGAAGTCTCAGTCTGATCTTTGGCTTGATCCTCTGTATCAATAGCGTCTGGTTACTGAATCAGGACCAAAGGCATTTTGGTATCATGCTGTCTATCATCATTGGTGTGGCACTGATCCTGTATGCCCTGCTTTTTTCATCTATTCAGCGCTGGAAACAAAATTCTCGACTCAGAACATTGTTCTGGAACAGTCTCTGGGGCGGATTTTTACTCTGGATGATCAGTGTTGCGATTTTTTTCGCTTATATCCAGATGTCGATCAACTCGAATATTCCTGCACAACCGGCTACAGCGATTCTGGTATTAGGTAGTGGGATTAACCAGGGTCAACCCTCACCCATCTTAAAAAATCGTCTGGATACTGCAGCAAAATATGCAGAACAATATCCAGATACGTTGATGATTATGACCGGAGGACGAAATTTCCGGGAAAGACAAAGCGAAGCTGAAGTCATGCAACATTATATTCATACGACCTATCCGCAGCTCAAAAACCCGATTCGCGTAGAAGATCAAAGCAGAAGCACCCAACAGAACCTGCAATATTCTCAGGCGATCTTGCAACAACAGAATATTGGCCGAAATGAGCCCATTGTGATTGTGACCAATGATTTTCATAGCCCGCGTGCCCGTGCTATTGCCAGACATCAGGGCTATCAGCAAGTGATCAGTCTGAGTGCCAGCACTCCTCAGAATGCTCGCTACCATTCATGGCTACGTGAATATTTTGCGTTGATTAATGGCTGGCTGCTGAATGAATATTCACTGTTCCAATAAACAAGCTGCTTAACAACAAGAAAATTAATTTAAACGAATGTGTCTTGGCAAAGGCATATCCGGATTTTTAAAAAGTTCCGGCTTTTGCACATAGATCTGA
This sequence comes from Acinetobacter sp. YH01006, assembly GCF_013420445.1. Classification (NCBI taxonomy): domain Bacteria; kingdom Pseudomonadati; phylum Pseudomonadota; class Gammaproteobacteria; order Moraxellales; family Moraxellaceae; genus Acinetobacter; species Acinetobacter sp. YH01006. The sequence continues at coordinate 192,766 of NZ_VOYB01000004.1, forward strand.
TACAGATAATTTTTGATATCCAGTAATAATTTTTCCGGTGCCACCAGAATATTCTGCCCTTCTGGCGTCAGATCAAGAGACACAATGGTACTTTCCTGACGTAAAAACGGAATCACTTTCTCTACAAAATCCTTGAGACCAATTTCCTGAATATCGTAATTCACCCAATTGTCTTTAATCAGCAGACGAGCCAGACCTTTACTGTGCCAGCAAGCAAATGCACGCTGTCCAGTAGGGGTCGCACACAAAGCCCAGCCATCCTGATAAAGCGCAAAAATGCCGGCATTCGCGACAATCGATTCAATATACTGTTTATAAAGGTGTTGGGGGTCGTATGTAGTTTGAGATTTGGTCGCTGCCTTGCGCTGATATGGATTTCTCATCGTCGTGAAACCTTCAAATTATTATAGACTTCAAATTCTATGAAATGTTCAGTGTTTAGGCAAGAAAGATATGGTGGGCGCTGACGGGATCGAACCGCCGACATTCTGCTTGTAAGGCAGACGCTCTACCAACTGAGCTAAGCGCCCTGAGAAAAACAACAGCGTTGTTTTTAATGACGCAAGACAAGGAATGTCTTGGTATATTGAACACTCAGATCTCAGGAATCCAAGCTTCTCATCTTAGGATGGCGCAGCGGACGGGGCTCGAACCCGCGACCCCCGGCGTGACAGGCCGGTATTCTAACCAACTGAACTACCGCTGCATCGTAAGAATCTGGTGGGCGCTGACGGGATCGAACCGCCGACATTCTGCTTGTAAGGCAGACGCTCTACCAACTGAGCTAAGCGCCCTGATAAAGAGTGTCAATCTTTAGTTTAATCAAATTTAAGCTCAGGGACCTAAATTTAATTTCTTTTGAAATGGCGCAGCGGACGGGGCTCGAACCCGCGACCCCCGGCGTGACAGGCCGGTATTCTAACCAACTGAACTACCGCTGCATCGCAAAAGATTATGGTGGGCGCTGACGGGATCGAACCGCCGACATTCTGCTTGTAAGGCAGACGCTCTACCAACTGAGCTAAGCGCCCTCAAAAGGTCTATTGTATAAATGGCGCAGCGGACGGGACTCGAACCCGCGACCCTCGGCGTGACAGGCCGATATTCTAACCAACTGAACTACCGCTGCATTTACACAATGTCGCTATTGTGGCAAACGAGAATCAAGATCTTAAAGTGGCGCAGCGGACGGGGCTCGAACCCGCGACCCCCGGCGTGACAGGCCGGTATTCTAACCAACTGAACTACCGCTGCAACTATAAGGTCTCAACATGAAAGAGCTTGGTGGGCGCTGACGGGATCGAACCGCCGACATTCTGCTTGTAAGGCAGACGCTCTACCAACTGAGCTAAGCGCCCTTTCTAAACGTCTATCATCGTTTGATGGGTGCATTATAGAGAATCTGCACAGCCTGTCAAACGCTTTTCGGAATGTTTTCCACTTTTTAGGTGTGAGTGATTAAAAAATAGGTTGTTTGTTAAAAAAAACAACACTTTTTGTTTATTTTTTAAGTCTCTACCGAAATTTTTTAATTTCCAAAATGAAAATCACAACAAAATTTCCTGTCTTCTCTTGCGAGATTTCAGACTCACTCAGGCAGTATGCTTTAGTTCCGATCAAGAATTATACAAAGCTTTAAAATTACTCGGCGTTGTGTTCATGTAATCTTTCAACTGTCATTTATTTTTATGTGAAAAATAGCGATAAAGTTTAGCTTTAGACGATGATTCAACCCGTTTCATGCTGTAAAAATAGGATCTGGATCAGATTAATAAATGTCTTAAACTGTATTAAATCATCTCATCCCGCCCGTAAAAACAAAATCATTTTCACATGACATTAAAGATCGATTCATTATTCAGTATGCACACCCTTCAGCATTTTTGAATCTAATGCATGTTCCGAGATATACACCAAGGCATTCTCACCCACCAGGTCAAAGAGTTCAGCGACCTCCAGATTACGCATACGAATACAGCCATGAGAAAGTGGCTCTCCCATCATTTCTGTTTCTGGCGTGCCATGAATATAGATATAACGTTGATAGGTATCGCAGCCCTCGCCTTGATTAAAACCGGCTTCAAGCCCACTCAACCATAAAATACGGGTCAAGATCCAGTCACGTTGCGGAAACTCTGCTGCCAGTTCAGCATCATAAATTTCACCCGTCGCCTGACGTGCAATAAATACACTGTTTAAAGGTGCATTCTGACCAAACTTTTCAGCGATCTTGTGCCAGCCACGTGGGGTCTTGCCACTATTTTCAGTTTCACCAATGCCATTTTTACCAGTGGAAATCAGATATTGCTTGTTTAGACGTGGCAAATACAGCTTTTGTTGGGCGAGATCAATCAGGATATCTGCTTGATCCAGATGCAAGGTACTCATGACTTGTTATTCTCTGAATCTACTTTATTTGACTCTGTTTTCTTTAACTTTATCTCTGTTTTTTCAATATGAATCGTTTCTTGATGAAGCATCACCTGATCCGGTTCAGGACGTCGCCATAACCAGATGGCCACAATCAGCATGGTGATATTGGTAAAGGCTTTTACTGCCAAGGGTGCGGTAGTAAACAGCATGATAATCCCGCTGATCAGCATCATGATACTGGCCAGCCATTTGGCCTTACGCGGTACAGTACCATGCGCCCGCCAATCTCTTAAAGTCGAGCCATATTTGGGATGGTTCAATAACCAATTATCCATTTGTGGCCAACCTTTAGATGCCGCCCAAGCAGCCAGAATCAAAAAGACCGTTGTTGGCATACCCGGCAGGATTGCACCGATAAAGCCCAGGATCACAAACAGCACCACCAGACTCCGCCAAAACAACACTTTCATACATCAACCCTAACCGCAGAATTCAGGTAGTATAAAGCGTTTTCCGATACTGTCCGTTGTATTTCTGCACTTTTCACAGGTTGTACCATGTCTTTTTCCAGTTTAAACCAAAATCTTGTAGAAGCATGGCATCGTTATCAACATCCTCTGGTACGGCAACTGGCATTTGCTGTCGGCAGTCCGAATATCCTGTCCGGTATTCCCGAGGAGCTTGAACTCATACATCGCTTTGAGCTGCATGACAGCCAGACTTGGCAGCAATATCTTAGCCAGTATCATCCACGTTTGGAATTTCTCGATCAGCATCCAGAAGAATTAATCGAATTTGTGCAGCAACTGAAAAGCACGCGTTTGGGGCTGCGCTTTGAAATGCTGGTCTGGTTCTGGTTACTCGACGATGCTTATCATCCCTATCAGCTACTCGGTCATAGTATTCAGCAAATTGAGGGTGCAAAAACCTTGGGTGAACTGGATTTCCTAGTCCTTAATACCGATACCGGACTGGTTGAACACTGGGAAATTGCCCTGAAATATTATCTGGCCGAAGCAGATTTTAGTCTGCCGCATTGGTACGGCCTGAACCGCACCGATACCTTAATCAGAAAAATGAACCATTTCACACAAAAACAGTTCCAATTTGATGAAGCTTTAGCACATTCTATTCAAAAACGTTTTTGTGTGATGAAGGGACAGTTGTATCTGCCGACCCATCATGCTGACCAGCCTATTCCCACCTGGATCAATACCGAGCGTCGCCTAGGTCTATGGGGACAGCATATTCCTGCTGCACAAGATGCGTTCTATCGCCTGCAACGGCATGAATGGATTTATCCGCAAGCCCAGCCAAGCAGTTTGACTGCGACCTGGTGGACGGATGGTCTCTATAAAAAAATCGATCGCAATGACTTCTATATGTATCGCCAACCGGTACTAAGCCAGTATCCATCACATAAGCCCCTATAAAGCATTACATTTATTAACCGAAGCACTATGAAAACCACATATTTTTTAGTGCGTATATTTTCTACTCTAAGTTCCACATCATAATAATTTTATTATTGATTATACGGAGATGATGATGAAAAAAATTCTTGCTGCTTCATTAATGATGGCTTTTGTATTAACTGGCTGTAACACCGTAAAAGGTATGGGCAAAGACGTGTCTAAGGCGGGCGATGCGGTAACCAATACTGCTGAAAAAACCTCTGACGAAATCCGTCAAAACTAGTTTTTTCTTAAATGCTCATAGAACCCTATCTCAGATAGGGTTTTTTTATATCGATCGTTCACATTCAAGCCGATATTCGCCTATTATAGAGCCGAGAAAATTATCGACTGTTGAAAACCGCATGAGCTCTTCCGCTACTCTCGATTTAAGCCTGCAACTATTACGTCAGCCTTCTGTCACCCCCATTGATCATGACTGCCAGAATATTATGGCGGAACGTTTAAAAAAGATTGGTTTCAATATTGAATCCATGCGTTTTGAAGATGTCGATAATATCTGGGCACGCAAAGGCACAGAAGGTCCGGTCTTCTGTTTCGCTGGCCATACCGATGTGGTGCCAACGGGCAACCTGGATGCCTGGAACTCAGATCCATTTTTACCCGAAATCCGTGAAGGTAAACTTTATGGTCGTGGCAGTGCCGACATGAAAACGGCTTTGGCAGCTATGATCGTAGCGACAGAACGTTTTGTAGAAAAATACCCAAATCATAAAGGTTCAATTGCTTACCTGATTACGTCAGATGAGGAAGGCCCATCAATTAATGGTACAGTCAAGGTCATTGAAACCCTGGAAGCGCGTAATGAAAAAATTACCTGGTGTCTGGTCGGTGAACCGTCAAGTACCCATAAACTGGGGGATATTGTCAAGAATGGCCGTCGCGGTTCTTTAAATGCCAATCTCACGGTAACAGGCAAACAAGGCCATGTGGCATATCCGCATCTGGCAGTAAACCCGATTCATAGCGCCTCTAAAGCGATTGCCGAGCTGTGTGACACCGTCTGGGACCATGGCAATGAATATTTCCCGGCAACCACTTTCCAGATTTCCAATATCAATTCAGGTACAGGCGCAACCAATGTTGTTCCGGGTAACATGAATCTGCTATTTAACTTCCGTTATTCAACTGAAGTGACCGCCGAAGAACTTAAAGCACGTACTGTGGAAATTCTGGATCGTCACGGTGTGGACTATGACATTTCCTGGACTTTGTCGGGCTTGCCATTTCTGACCCCGGTCGGCGAGCTGGTCAATGCAGCTAAAACCGCTATTCTAAATGTCACCGGTACTGAAACCGAGCTTTCTACTTCTGGTGGAACCTCGGATGGCCGCTTTATTGCACCTACAGGCGCACAGGTACTGGAACTTGGCGTATTGAATGCCACCATCCACCAGATCAATGAGCATGTTGATATTGCCGATCTGGAGCCACTGGCTGAAATTTATGAGCAGATTTTGGTAAATTTACTTGCCAATTAAGTAAATTCATAACGCAATAAAAAAGGAACTCCATGGAGTTCCTTTTTGATATTTAATAGTTTGCATTACAGCCCGATTGTAGCCTGAATATTCGTCATATTCGGAATATGAAACAGCTGTTCATTCATTCGTACATATTGAAAGATGGCAGGATCATTCACCGGCTGATCGACATCGACCACTTCAGAAATACGAATCCGGATGGTTTTCGGCATTTCATTGCACATTAGGGCAAAACGCTGATTGATCTCATCACCTTCAATCACCAATGCCACGCCATGTTGACGTGAAGGCTCATTGATGGCATAGACTGGCAATTGTGCTTCATGCCATTCCACTGTCTTGACCTGGGTATTGCTGTCCAGCGCTGACAGCACAATGTTTTGTGGCAATAACATCGGATCTTTGCCATGACAGTCAATAATATAGGCATCAATAAATCCGGTCGATACCGTAATCAGATGCTGAAGTTCCTGCTGGCTAATCTGATCAGCCATCTTGCTCGTCGAATTGCTCTGACTCATCGATTACCCCTGTTTTTCGGCAATTAATTGTTGAATATTGGCCAGCAGTTCAGCTTCCTGGAACGGTTTACCCATATAGTGGGTCACGCCCAGACTGAATGCACGTTCACGATGTTTCTCACCAGTACGCGACGTAATCATGATAATCGGCAAGTCACGGTGAATATCATGGTGACGAACCAGGTTGGTGACTTCAAAACCATCCATACGTGGCATTTCGATATCCAGCAGCATCAGATCTGGTCTGACATTTTCTAGCTGCTCGATCGCATCTACACCATCTTTGGCGGTCACAATGTCATAGCCCTGACGTTCAAGCAGACGCGAAGTTACCTTACGTACTGTCACCGAGTCATCGACAATCATCACCAGACGGCGTGCGTTAGAATGACGCGAACCATCACGCTGATCATGCATCTGTTTCACACGCTGTGTCGCCTGAATCTGACGCGCAATATTCTGGCCATCGAGAATCAGACAGACCTGACCATCACCCAGAATCGTAGCACCCGCCACTACCCCGATGTTGGCAAACTGCTGTCCAATCGGTTTCACCACAATCTGTGCACGTGAACCCACCAGTTGATCGACCAGCAAGGCAATGGTTTGGCCACTGTTGCCCTTAATCAGAAGCACCGGCAATGAATGACCGACATTATTCAGACGTGGAATCGGCTGAGTACCGACAAATTCCGACAGATAACGCAGCTTGTAGTTTTCACCATCAATCTTGAAGTAATCATCTTTACTGTTAAAGTAAGTTTCCAATGTGGTCGGCGCAATCCGCACGATTCGGTCAATCTGCGCCAGAGAAATTGCATATTGCTGATCGCCCGCTTTCACCATCAAGGCATCACTGACGGCCACTGTCGTCGGTACGCGAATCGTAAAGACCGTGCCCTTACCCAGTTCCGAGCTGACCGAAACATGACCGCCGAGCAACTTGATTTCACTTTGTACCACGTCCAGACCAACGCCACGACCAGAAATCTGGGTGACTGCTTTTGCGGTAGTGAAACCAGGATGGAAGATATATTGTAGTATTTCATCCTGATCAATCGGCTGGTCGGCTTTGATCAGATCCAGACTGAGGGCTTTCTCACGAATTTTCTCCGCATCGATCCCCTTGCCATCATCACTGAAAGAAACGATGACATCGGTTCCTTGGCGGCTGATGTTCAATACAATAGAACCCACTTCCGGCTTGTTCAATGCCAGACGATCTGCGGTATCTTCCAGACCGTGGTCAATCGCATTACGCAACATATGTTCAAATGGGGTGACCAGACGCTCGAGAATATTACGGTCCAGTTCACCTTCGGTATTCTGTACGATCAGTTCTGCAGGACGGTTCAAGGTGGTTGAGGTTTGACGCACAATACGTTGTAAACGCGGCAACATCCGGTCAAACGGCACCAGACGGGTACGCATCAGGCTTTCCTGAATCTCGGCCTGAATACGCGATTGTTGTAATAATAGACCTTCAGTTTCACGAATCTTGTCGGCCAAGGTGCTCTTGAAATCGACCAGATCCGATGCTGATTCTGCCAGAGATTTGGATAACTGGTTCAACGATGAATACTGGTCCATTTCCAGCGGATCGAAGTCGGCATAGCGCGAATTTTCTGAACCATGTTTGGCAATAATCTGTGATTCCAGCTCGCCTTCCATTCGACGCAACTGGTCGGCAAGTCGTTTGATCGCCAGTTCCATCTCGTTCAGGGTATTGCCAAGCTGACCCAGATCCATCTCGATCCGCGAACGGTTAATCGAGTTTTCACCCGACAGGTCAATCATCTTCTCGACCAGATCAGCAGAGATACGAATCATCTCGTTATTGCTATCGCTACTGCCTGTATTCGCCCACTCACCCATCATCTGTGGCGGTTCAGTACCATCACCCTCAACAAAACCAAAGTCGGTACTGACCACCAGATGTTCTGTTTTTGCCAGACGCTCAGGCAATTGCGCAGTGACGTCCACATAAGCAATCTTCTTCAGACTGCTGTGCAGCTGATCAAAACCGCTATAGTCGCGCTGGAAAATTGCCTGTTTTAACCAGGCCAGTGTTTTCTGCAATAAGCCATCATAGGCATTCGAGTTGAATTGATAAACTGCAAACTGCTCGAAAGTGGTTTCCAGTTCATAGGCAATGCTGGCCACCTCTTCAGTTTCAATCATGCGTGCACCACCTTTAATACTGTGGGCAGCACGCTGTAACTGGAGTAATAAACTACGGTCACTACGCTGATCAAACCATTGATTGAGCAGCTTCTCTGCATTGGCCAGAATTTCTTCAGACTCTTCGAGGAAGGTTTCTTCAACGATTGATTTCAGCTCATCTTCTTCAGAGCGTTCAACTTCAGTCTCAGCAGCTTCAATAGATTCTATTGCTATGCTTTCAACCTGTTCTTCTGTTTCAGCCAGACCAATTGCAGGCTGCTCTGTCGCCACTGATTCTTCGAATGGCACTTCAGGAGTTGATAGCGTCTCTAACGCGGTCACGTTGAATGCAGCAGTTGTGCTTTCAACAGCAGCCAGCGTTTGCCCAGAAAGTAGTGCCTGAATATTTTGTAAAATTGCCACCGCTTCTGTCGCCGGATAATCAATGCCATCATCTCGAATGGACTGAATACGGTCGGACACATTGTCCTGTACCAGACGGACAATCTGGATTAAAGCAGGTGTTACGGCAATCTGCTGACGGATCACCCGTTCATAAATACTTTCCAGTTCATGGGCAATCAAACCGATATGCGAAGCCGCAATCATGTTTGCACCACCTTTTAAGGTATGTAAATGACGCATCAGATTGTTCAGTGAAGTCGTATCATCCTGTTTTTTGCTCCAGGTATTCAGATCTTCATCAATACCTGCCAGCAATTCATCGGCTTCTTCCAGAAAGATACCTAACAGTTCTTCATCGAAATCACGGTTGGTTTCAGCACTCTCGCGCTGTTGACGATCGGCTGCAATACGCTGGCTCAAGGCAGCGAAATCTACGCTGCCTGTGGTTAAGGTGTCAGCCGTTGGGATAATATCTGTGGTCGGCTCAACGCCTGACTTTTCAGTCTCTTCAGCAAAGATCTCAAGATCCTGTTGTACAAATGCCGACAGTTCACTTAAAGTTTTTTGAATGTCATCATTTAGAATGACGCGCTGTCCTGCAGCCAGGGTATCAAATAAATGAATAAATTCCTGATGTGCCTGTGCAAACAGTTCATAAGCATAATTGCTGTTTAACAGCACCGGCTTTTTAAGCAGGGCATCATAAGCCGATTTCAGATCTGCCGTGAATTCATGAATTCCTTTGGCCGCGCGGCTATCAGTATGCGCCAGTAATTCTGCAGCCTGTTGACTCAGTGCCTGGATATATTCCGGATAATCGACTTGTGCGCGTTTATCGAATTCAAACTCAGCATCGAGCAACAGGTCAATATCCAGTTCAACCAGTTTGGACACCAGACCTTGGGTTTGAACCGCATCTGATTCAGTGACCGCAAAGCCATAATCACTCCAGACTGCTTCAAAAGTGGCATAGACCGCATCTAGTTTTTCGGTATCCCCCTGACCTAATAAATGCACATAATCACTGATAAATTCGGCATATTGAATCAGTAAGGCTGTTTCTTTTGAGGTCGAGACAATTTCATCTTGTAACAAGGTCTTAAATAACTGTTCAACTTTAGAGCTGGCTTCAAAAATCTGTTCAATCTGCGCCATCGATGAACTGCCACGCAAGGTATGAATGGCACGAATCAGGGCATTATAATCTTGTGATTTTTCATCTTCAGTACGCAGGAAGGTGGCAATCGTTTCCAGATGCTCTTCGGCTTCTTCAATGAAGATGGCCACGGTTTCTTCAATATCAGTGCGAACCGCTACTTCTACCGGCGCTGTTTCGATAATAGCAGCAGATTCACTTAGGTCATGATCTGCAATTTCCAGCCCTGTGGTCTGACCTTCGGCAGTCAAATGATCGGCCAATGCTAATAATTCTTCTAACGCAGGTTCAGGTGAAAGGTTTTGTTGTAATTGTTGTCCCAACAGCAGCATTGGACGCAGGTCGAGATCCAATTCCTGTACATGTTTGAATTTTGGATATAAAGCATATTGATAGACATTCAGTACCGCTTGGGCAAATTTTTGCACCATCGCTGTCAGCTGAATTGAACCGGACAAGACCCGGTTCAGGGTATCTTCAACTGCCCAGGCCATTTCCCCTGCCGATTTTGCACCCACCATACGACCTGAACCTTTCAGGGTATGAAAATGGCGGCGAATGGTCTTCAGATTTTCCTGATGATCCGGATTGACCAGCCATTCTGGAAATAAAGCATTTAACTCAACGAAGATTTCTTCGATTTCCTCAACAAAAATTTCAAGAATTTCTGCATCTTGATCAAGATAACTATCTTCAGGAAGCGTTGTCGTTTCAACTAAATTTTTTAATATTTCTTTCATAGCTTATGCTTCTTACGTTATGCCGCCAAGAAGGGCGCTCAAACTTAATTGTGACCGTCACGCAATACCTAACATTTGAGGTTAAGTACATCTTGTCGAGGCTTTATCTGTATTTTTTGAATGTGCCTCAATCGTAATCAAGGCACATTCTCCCCATCATCGCTAACTTTATTCTGGTAGTTTAAAGTCAGCTACAGATTCACGTAATGCATCGGCCATATTTGCCAGTTCAGATACCGAACGTGCTGTATCGAAGGTGGCACTGGTGGTTTGCGAAGTAATTTCCTGTACGACATTCATCGTGGTCGCAATATGACCTGCAGATGCAGACTGCAGTTTTGCTGCATCAGAAATGTTCGCAATCAGTTTCGCCAGGTTATTCGATACGGTTTGAATCTCATCCAGTGCCACACCGGCATCTTTAGACAAGTTCGCACCACGTACAACCTCGGCTGTAGTTTGCTCCATCGAAATAACCGCTTCGTTGGTATCGGTCTGAATGGTTTTTACCAGGCCTTCAATCTGCTTGGTTGCAGACGCAGAACGCTCTGCAAGACGCTGTACTTCATCGGCTACAACTGCGAAACCACGACCGGCTTCACCCGCCATCGACGCCTGAATGGCTGCGTTCAATGCCAAAATGTTGGTTTGGTCGGCAATATCGTTAATCAAGGCAACGATGTTACCAATTTCCTGAGAAGATTCACCCAGACGTTTAATACGTTTTGAGGTTTCCTGAATCTGTTCACGAATCGTGTCCATCCCCTCAATCGAGCGTTGTACGACATCCGCACCATTTGCAGCAATTTGTACCGAACGGTCTGCTACCACAGCAGATTCATCGGCGTTGGCAGATACCTGATCAATCGACATGGCCATTTCGTTAATTGCCGCAGAAGCACCGGCAATTTCCTGAGCCTGATGTTCAGAAGCTTCAGCCAACTGGTTGGTAATGCCCTGTGTGGTCGCGGTATATTGCGCAACTTCTTGCGAAGTTTCAGTAATACGCGATACCAGGTCACGTAACTGGTCGATTGCAAAGTTAATCGAGTCGGCAATCGCACCGGTAAAGTCTTCCGATACTGTTGCGTATGAACGTAAATCACCATCTGCAAGATCGGCGATTTCATCCAGTAAACGTAAAATCGCATTCTGGTTACGGTCATATTCTTCTTGTAAACGGCCTACACGCTGCTTATCCGATACACCACGTAAAGAAAGCAATTTGAATACACAAAGCAAGAAACCAAGTAACAAGGCAATCAACAGGATGGCTGGAATAACGGTTTTAAGACCTGAGTTACCTGATAATTTGTTCAGGTTATCTAAAAGCACATCAGACTGGGCAAAAATAGATGCAGCGGCCTGACGAACTTTTACAATTTCAGTCGAGTTCTTCAGAATAATTGCTGATGCTGATTCGAGTACTTCATCATATTCAGCCTTAATACCTTCTAGAGATTCACGCATTGCTGGATCAGCAATACGCTGTACGCCCAGTTCAACAGAACCATTCAATTGTGCATTTAAATAAGAGCCGAAAGTTTCGGTATCGGCACTAAAGTCATCCGCCGATTCACGAGAGCCATCACTACCCGTCAATACCAGACTGATTGAACGTAAAATACGTTCTGCAATAAATACCTGGTTCTTGGCAATCACCACCTGGCTCGATGGCATATCTTGACGCGCCATCTGGTCAACCATCAAGTTATATTCCGCCTGAATCCCGGGAATTGCTTCACCAATGGCAATGTTGGTGTCGTATAACTGGTTAATGATCTTTTGTTGCGAGGTAATCAGATCAATACCGCTAGAAACTTCTGTCCACTGTTTATCAACAGCTTGTAGCGCCTCATTATCTGAATGAATATTTTTAACTGTTTCAAGGTTCTCAGCAAAAGATTTTTGCGAGTCAGTTAGGTTTTTCATTGCCTCCGGTGTACCCGAAGCGGTTGCTTCAGTTGCTTGGCGCGAAATCGTTTGCGAGAGGAGACGTAAATCACCCAGACTTTGAGTGAGTTCGTTGCTACGTGGCACACTATAAAAAAGATATAATAAAGTGATCAGTGCGGCTAAAAGACAGCCTGCTGCCCCATAGATCAGCGGTTTTGACTTTTCACTACCACCAAATACACGTGATAATTGATCTATTTGCGATTGAATCTTAGTGAAAAAAGCATTACCGCCTTTGCGGCCAGTGCTTTCACCTGTATTTTTCTTTTTAAGTTTAAAGCCCATGCAGCCTCTCCCCGGTTGACGCCTTGATCACTTTCGTGCGCGACATTTAATTTATAAATTTTATAGATGCGTTCATAAAATTTGGATTTTGCAACAGACGACTGAATAAGAACACATGCCACTGCTGGTTGTGCTGATGAAAAAATCCTTGACAGTATTCTTGTAAGTTTTCATCTAATTCAGATTTCTTCGAAAAGAAACTTTTCTTATTGAAATGTTGTATACCCAAAACTTGATCTACGACCAAACCGACATACTGGTCATTATGGTTGATGCACAATACTTTTTGAGTCGGTGAAAACTGACTGCTATGCCCTGATACGTATTGAGTGAGATCAGAAACGGATAACAATCTTCCCCGGATATTCGCCAGACCCAACACCCATGCTTGTGTCTTGGGTACCGGCGTATATTTTGGGGGATAAATCACTTCTGATACTTCCCCCAGCGGAGCAACAAAATATTGCCCCATCATCTCAAAAGCAATGCCCGACCATCGGTTCACTTCATTGTCATTGGAAACGTAGTTTTTATTTCCCCGTTTCGCAATGCGAAGCAATTCGATAAATCCATTTGCTGCCATAGAGCTTATCCTGCATTGAGGTGTTGCTTAATTACTTCTATTAATTGTTTTTCATCTACTGGTTTTGTTAGATAGTCTGCTGCACCCTGACGCTTGCCCCACACGCGGTCAGTGGCCTGATCTTTGGTACTGACAATCACAATTGGAATGTGTTTGGTGGTCGCCCCACGCGCAATCTGACGGGTCGCCTGGAATCCGTTTACGCCCGGCATCACAACGTCCATCAGGACCAGATCAGGCAATTCAGCCTGTGCCATGGTGACGCCATCGGCCCCATTGGCTGCTTCAATCACCTCAAAGCCATGTTTAGAAAGAATTTCTCTAAAGCGAAAAGTTTCTGTCGGTGAGTCATCCACAATTAGGATACGTGCCATGCCAATTCCCCAAAAAAAAAATCAAATATTAAGCACTAATATGGTTACGGATTGCGTTCAGCAATTCATCTTTACTAAAAGGTTTGGTCAGGTATTCATCTGAACCCACAACACGACCTTTGGCCTGATCAAATAAACCATCTTTACTTGATAGCATAATCACAGGAATATTCTGGTAATTCTGAGAATTTTTAATTAACGCGCAAGTTTGATAGCCATCTAGACGCGGCATCATGATGTCTACAAACACGATATCTGGATTTGCTTCGGCAATTTTTGACAAAGCTTCAAATCCGTCGACGGCAGTAATCACTTCATAACCTTCGCGCTGAAGAAGAGTTTCCGCGGTACGACGAATGGTCTTTGAGTCATCAATAACCATAACTTTTAGATTTTGGAATTTATCGTCCATTTGTTTAACCCTTCCCATTTTAGAAACTATTATGCCATAAGGCTCATAGGATTATTTTATTACGATCGATAAACATTTTTAACATAAAGTCACTTGTATTATCAACGAACATTTTCTACACAAGTAGACAAAATCAGTTATTTTTAACAACAGCTTCACATTTTACCCACGCCGATGTTTTTTTTTTGACTAACGGTAGTTTTTAATTCGTAAATTTAAGTCTAATATAACAAGATTATTACTTTAAAATAAGTAATTTAGTCAACTTTAAATTTAGGGAGCCAATGATGGGTCAGTTTTCAGAAAAACTTGCTGTCATTGATAAAAATAAAATGACTGGTCAATTCATTGTTGCTGTGCTGTTACTATTACAGGTGACCTTAGCTTGTGCCAACAATAACCAAATCCAGCAAAAGGCCACTTGGTACCGCTATTATGATAGTAAAGGCGTGGCCAATATCAGCACTAATGTGACGCCCAATCATATCCGTTACGGTTATGAAGCGCTTGACCAGAATATGCAGGTCATTAAACGTGCTCGTCCTTATAATGCCGAAGCCGATATCAGACAGGCTCCCCAACGTGCTCAACAGGCCAAGCGGATCGCCGAAGACAATAGACTGAAGCGAGCGTACAATAATAGTCAGACCGCCTTACAGAAAAAAAATGACAGTCTGCTACAGTTGAAAAAGCAAATTGATTTTCAGCAAGAACAAATGAAGCAATTGCAAAAAGATCGAGTGATGTTTGTACGCCAAGAACGTGAATATTTACGTAAAGGTAAGGCTCCACCGGCACACCTGAAAACCACACTTGAGAATAATCATAAAAATCTCATTTCCCAAAAAGAAAATATTCAATCTTTACAAAGTCGCTATCGAAATCTGGAAGCAGAATACGACAAAATTATCGCCCGTTTAAAAGCACTTGAATAAATACAGATAGCTTGTGTTGGTTTTAAACCACAGTAAGCTACAAGGACTCTTATGCAAACTGCACCACATGCTCATGGTTTAAATATGCCTTCTCCGCGCTCTCTCCTGATCATGAGTGCACTTTGCTTAAATATGTTATTAGTGGCTTGTGATAAAAATGAACCCGTACAGCAAGCCGAAACACCCACATCCATTGAACTGATTCCTCAAGACCTGATTGCAGTACAGTCCGGCAACTCAGTTCAAAAAACTGCGTTTACCGGCACGATTCGGGCTGTCAATCAAAGCAGTATTCAGGCGCAGGTGTCTGCCACCGCCACCAGTGTCAATGCCCAAGTCGGTCAGACCGTCTCCAAAGGTCAGGTGCTGGTACGGCTAAACAATCAGGACAATGCTGCCCGACTGGCACAGGCACGTGCCAATCTGGCCTCTACTCAAGCTCAGGCCAATCAGGCTCGAAACATGATGCAACGTAAAAAGCGTCTGCTCGATCAGGGCTTTATTTCAAAAGTAGAATATGAACAGAGTCAGGTCGATTATCAGGCACAGCTGGAAAATGTACGTGCCCAGCAAGCCAATGTCGATATTGCCGAGAAAGCAGATCGTGACGGAACCATGACCAGTCCGATCAGTGGCGTGATTACCCAGCGTCAGGTGGAACCTGGCCAGACCGTATCGATTGGACAAACCCTGTTTGAAATTGTTGATCCTAAACAGCTGGAAATTCAGGCACGCGTGCCTAGTGACCTACAATCAAACTTAAGGCTAGGCAGTCAAGTCGAATACAGCATTCAAGGCAATCCCAATCGGCTCACTGCAGTGATGAGCCGGATTTCCCCGATCGCCGATCAGGCCAGTCGCCAGATCGAATTCTTTGCTACGCCGAATGAAACAATTCCCTCTTTAAGTATCGGTTCCTTTGTAGAAGGCAATATTTTGAGTTCACGCCAAATCAGTGGGCAGATTATTCCCCTAGATACGCTGCAGGATATCCAGAACAAACCCTATGTCTGGGTGATTCGCCAGAATAAACTTATCAAGGCCAATGTGCAGATACTGGAACAGCGCTATAACGACAATATTGCAGTGGTCAAAGGATTGGAAAGCACCGATCAGGTCAGCCGAATTAAATTTAGCGAAGCCGATCTACAAAAAACTGTCACACTTCGCTCGAACTAAAGCGCCTCACACAGGATCATTGACATGTGGTTTACCCGAATTAGTGTGAAGTATCCAGTTTTCACCATCATGATGATGTTCTGTCTGATGGTATTGGGACTGGCTTCCTGGCAGCGGATGGGCGTTGAAGAATTTCCCGATGTCGATTTTCCCTTTGTGGTGGTGTATACCAACTACCCGGGTGCTTCTCCAGAAACGGTCGAGTCAGAAATAACCAAGAAACTCGAAGATCAGATCAATACCATTTCTGGTTTAAAACAGGTGATTTCACAGTCCAGTGAAGGCCTGTCGATGATCACGACTGAATTCAACCTAGATGTACCTTCTACCACAGCCGCTCAGGATGTGCGGGATAAAATTGCCTCGGTAACTGCTGAATTTCGTGATGAAATTCAGGATCCGATTGTCGAACGTTATGATCCAACCGCAAATGCGGTCATGTCGATCGTATTTGAATCCAATAACATGGATATCAAAGCACTCAGTTCTTATCTGGATCAGCGGATTGTACCCCAACTGCGCACAGTTGCTGGCGTGGGAACGGTGAATTTACTCGGCGATGCACAGCGCCAGATCCGGATTCAGGTAGAACCGCAAAAACTGCAAGCTTTTGGCCTTGGTGTAGACAGTGTCATCAATACCTTAAAGGCTGAAAATATTGAAGTTCCAGGCGGCACACTCAAATCTGGCAACTCGGAACTGGTGATTGAGATCAATTCTAAAGTGCTGCATCCCTTGGCCTTCGGCGATCTCATCATTGCCAATAAAAATAGCGTACCAATTTTCCTGAGACAAGTCGCAGAGATCCAAGACAGTCAGGCAGAACTAGAATCTGCCGCCTTTTTAAATGGCAAAACCGCAGTTGCGATTGATATCCTGCGTAGCTCGGACTCTAACGTGATTGAGGTCGTCGATAGAACTTACAAAATTTTAGAAAATATCGAGACCCAGCTTCCTCAGGGGACGACCTTGCAGGTTGTGGTGGATTCTTCCAAAAGTATCCGCGGCACCATTGGCGATGTAGCCCGCACCATTATTGAAGGTGCGGTACTTGCCGTGCTGATTGTTCTGCTATTCCTTGGTTCATTCCGCTCCACTGTGATTACCGGTTTAACTCTGCCGATTGCATTATTAGGTACTTTGACCTTCATCTGGGCCTTTGGCTTCAGTATCAATATGATGACCTTGCTGGCGTTATCCTTGAGTATTGGCCTGTTGATTGATGATGCGATTGTGGTCCGAGAAAATATTGTCCGGCATGCCGACATGGGCAAAGATCATGTGACTGCCGCACTGGATGGCACCAAAGAAATTGGTTTAGCTGTTCTGGCCACCACCCTGACCATTGTCGCCGTGTTTCTGCCGGTGGCCTTTATGGGCGGGATTATTGGTCGTTTCTTTTATCAGTTCGGGGTTACAGTTAGTGTGGCTGTGCTGATTTCGATGTTTGTTAGTTTTACTTTAGATCCGATGCTTTCTGCACATTGGGCCGAAAAGAAAAAAGATCCAAATAAAAGACCCGGACGGGTGAAACGTTTCTTTAGATGGATTTCTGGCAAGCTGGACAATTTAAGCCATGTCTATGAAAAGCTGCTCAAACTGGCGCTGCGCTTCAGATTCATTACCTTAATGATTGCCGTAGCTTCATTATTTGGTGCCTTGGGATTATCGAAACTGATTGGCACCGAATTTGTACCGGTTCCTGACAAAGGCGAAATCCGCATTAAGTTTGAAACACCGGTAGATTCTTCGCTTGAATACTCACAAGCCAAACTGCAACAAGTCGATCAGATTATCCGTCAACACCCTGACGTTAAAGCAACTTATGGCGTAATTAATGGTGTAACTGACCGTGGTAAAAACCACGTCAGCCTGCGAGTGACCGTGACACCACGGATCGAACGCGAAAAAAGCCTGACCGAGCTCAACAATGAGTTTCGACAACGCCTGCAATCGGTTGCCGGGATCAGTATTACCTCGGTTGCATCTGCCGATGAAACCGTTTCGGGTGGTCAAAAGCCAATTATGATCTCGATCAAGGGCCCCGACCTGGATGAACTGCAAAAAATTTCCGATCGTTTTATGACAGAGATTGCCAAGATTGACGGTATTGTCGATTTGGAAACCTCACTGAAAGAACCCAAGCCGACACTCGGTGTACAGATTAATCGTGTCTTGGCCAGTGATTTAGGATTATCCGTGAATCAGATTGCCAATGTGGTTCGTCCACTGATTGCCGGTGATGATGTCACCACCTGGCAGGATGAAAAAGGCGAAACTTATGATGTGAATTTGCGCCTGACAGAAGACCAGCGCAGCTTGCCACGTGATTTACAGAACATGTATATCACTTCAAATAAAACCGATGCCAATCATCAGCCGATTCTGATTCCACTTTCGAGTGTGGCCAAGTTTGAAGAAAAACTCGGTGCTTCACAAATTAACCGCCGTGATTTGGCACGTGAAGTTCTGATAGAAGCCAATACCGCTGGTCGTCCTACAGGAGATATCGGCACGGATATCAGCCGGCTACAAGCCAATTTTGATATGCTGCCAGGTTATAGCTTTGATACCCAAGGTTCAAATGCCGATATGGCAGAATCCGCAGGCTATGCCCTGACCGCCATCACCCTGTCGATTGTGTTTATCTACATTGTGTTGGGTTCACAGTTTAATAGCTTTATCCATCCTGCGGCGATTATGGCCTCCTTGCCATTATCCTTGATTGGTGTGTTCCTGGCGCTGTTCCTGTTTAATTCCACCATGAACCTGTTTTCGATTATCGGGATTATCATGCTAATGGGACTGGTGACCAAGAATGCGATTCTGCTGATCGACTTTATTAAAAAAGCCATGGATCGCGGTGAAGAGCGTTATGATGCGATTATTGCCGCGGGGAAAACCCGACTGCGTCCCATTTTAATGACCACCAGCGCCATGGTCATGGGTATGGTGCCCTTATCCTTAGGGCTGGGTGAAGGCGGTGAACAAAGTGCGCCGATGGCCCATGCCGTGATTGGCGGGGTGATCACCTCAACCCTGCTCACTTTGGTGGTTGTCCCCGTGATCTTTACTTACCTGGATGACTTTAAGAATTTTATGCTGCGTCAGATGCGTAAAATCATGGCATAATTTAATGCAACACAATGAGGTGACATTCCCAAATGCTCATCTCATTTTTTATTGTATAATCTCTGCTTTAACGCTTAATTTTTTAGGACAGTTTCCATGCGCGCGAGTCGCTTTTTATTTGCAACGTTAAGAGAAACCCCGAACGATGCTGAGGTTATTTCCCATCAGTTGATGCTTCGTGCCGGTATGATTCGTAAGTTGGCTTCAGGTCTGTACACCTGGCTGCCGATGGGCGTTCGCGTATTAAATAAAGTTGAAGCGATCGTTCGCGAAGAAATGGACAAGGTCGGTTCACTTCAGGTCTATATGCCAGTGACTCAACCTGCGTCTTTATGGGAAGAATCAGGTCGTTATGTACAATACGGTCCTGAACTGTTACGTTTCAATGACCGCCACGGTAACCCGTTTGTACTGGGTCCAACCCATGAAGAAGTCATCACTGATTTAGCACGCAATGAACTAAAAAGTTATAAGCAGCTCCCTGCCAACTTCTATCAGGTGCAAACCAAATTCCGTGACGAAATTCGTCCGCGTTTTGGGGTAATGCGTTCACGTGAATTCATCATGAAAGATGCCTACTCTTTCCATGCCAATCAGGAATCATTGCAACAAACCTACGACGACATGTATGCAGCCTACTGCAAAATCTTTACTCGTCTTGGTTTAGATTTCCGTCCGGTTCAAGCAGATACCGGTTCGATTGGTGGTTCAGGTTCACACGAATTCCATGTACTGGCTTCAAGCGGTGAAGATGATATCGCATTTTCGACCGAATCAGACTACGCCGCCAATATTGAAATGGCTGAAGCCGTTCTGGTCGGCGAACGTGCGGCACCAACTCAAGAACTTAAACTGGTTGATACGCCAAATCAAAAAACCATTGCGGATGTATCTGCCTTCTTGGGCACGGATCCAGCTCACTCAGTAAAAGCATTGCTTGTTCAAGGCATTGCAAAAGAGGATGGTTCTGTTCCTGTGGTTGCTTTATTCCTTCGTGGCGATCACGAACTGAATGAAATTAAAGCCGAGAAGCATGCACAAATTGCAGCTCCACTCACTTTTGCAACCGAAGAGCAAATCGCAGCACTTGGCTTGACAGCTGGTTTTGTAGGCCCACAAGGTCTGGTTGAAAAAGGTGTCACCGTCATTGTTGACCGTGCAGCATCAGTATTGTCTGACTTTGTTGCAGGTGCTAATACAGCTGACAAGCATGCAACCGGCATAAACTGGGAACGTGATGCACAGTTCACTGAAGTTTATGACTTGCGTAATGTAGTTGAAGGTGACCCTTCTCCAGATGGCAAAGGTACACTGCAAATCAAACGTGGTATCGAAGTGGGTCATATCTTCCAGTTGGGTCAGAAATACTCTGAAGCATTGGGCTGTAAAGTCTTAGGTGAAGATGGCAAACCATTCACTGTGACCATGGGTTGCTATGGTATTGGGGTAACACGTGTGGTTGCGTCTGCCATTGAACAAAACTTTGACGAGAAAGGCATTATTTGGCCAACTGCCATTGCCCCGTTTGAAGTGGCCATTGTACCGATGAATGCACATAAATCACCACGCACAGTAGAAGCAGCTGAAGCGCTTTATGCTGAACTCACTGCTGCGGGTTATGACGTAATTCTAGATGATCGTAACGAACGTCCAGGCGTTAAATTTTCTGACCTTGAGTTGACCGGTATTCCACATCGTATTGTGATTGGTGAAAAAGGCTTGGATGCAGGTACTTTTGAATATAAAGGTCGCCGTGATGCTGAATCTGTAAATATTTCCAAAGAAGAGTTGTTGGCTAAAATCGCGAAATAATTTTGCTTTCTTAATAAAAAAATCCCGTCAAGTGCGGGATTTTTTATTCTTTTTAACTTAACAGAATTTATGTCCACCGAAGCAGTTCGGTTGAAAGTTCTGGCCTTTAAGCTCTAAATTTTTCAAAGGAAAATCAAGAAGTGCCGGGTTTTTAATTTCTTTCACATCTAAAGCTCCATCAAATACACAATTCAAAAGACTTCCACATGCTCTGGGTTTTGATGTTAAATCATGATTAATCCCTGCAATGGTTTGTGCTAATACCGCATTAGTAATATCCACACCTTTATTTGGACTAATATCACCAAGATTTACCTCATCCTCGATTGCCATCCACCAACCTTGATTAGCAGCAACGGCAGCACCCGGCCAAAGTATTTTTTGCGATTGTAATGATAAAGATGCTGGGTTATTCAAATACAATGCATGGATTAAGCCAAGATCTTGATCCACTGTAATATCTGTTCTAAGGCCTGTCATATAGCCTGTAATTTGTTTATCCAGTGTAAGCTCAAATAAATCCAGTGGCTTTAAAATGGCCTTTAATGGGCCACTAAAATCAATTCTGTCAACTGTACCAGTCCCCTTTAATTTAACTTCACTCATTCGTGTTCCTGAAACTATAGTGGCTGGAATCACAAATGGCGCATTGGTACTTGTTAAATTAAAAGTATAATCATTCGATTTATAATGAAGTTCCAGATCCTGCCCCAATATTGTTCCCGTAACAGCACCTTCAATATATTTATTGCCAGTTGATGCATAGGTCATTGTTCTTGGATTAGTTACAGCTGTTCCTTTGGCTTCTTTAGTCTTCATATATCCACTAAAACTATTAATACCATTTGGTGTGGCCGTATTTTCTGTACCCATAGTCAGTAGACCTGAAATCTTTTCTGCACTTAAACGGAAACCCAAAACTTCACGTGTAGATGCCTGATTTGGATTTTTTATAGCAAATTGAACAAAAGGATTAGTAATCAAGGCAGAGGTCGCAGCACGATCCATTCCATTTGCAGAATTACCACTTAAGGAAATATGATCAATATCAATATCACAACCAGTTGCACCATTAATTCCTCCACAACCAAGTTGCAGTTTTTTAATATTGGCATTAATTTCCATTTCAGCTTCTAGACCCAATTTATAAAATGAGATATTTCTCTGGTCATATGCCTCTCCCAAATTATCAACTTGGTTAAATCCGGCCTGAACCTCCATTGACAATAAAGCTTGTCCATTAATATTTGAAAGCTCCTGATCTTCTAATGAGGTTAATGCAGATACATGACCACTCAATCCCACCATCGCCGCAACTAGACTCTTTAATATTATTTTTTTCATTTTTCTCATCCTGAATTTAGCGTGGTGTGATTCCCAGCGTGCTACGAATAGTGCCACCAGTCAGTGCAATACTTGCCATGTTTTGCATATTGCCATTGGTCGCCATCGCAAAATTGGTTTTAAATGGTGTCGCGATATTATTTTCATAATTGAGTTTGACCTGATTATCCAACGTTACGGTATCAGCACTGACACGAACTTTCCCATTAACACCCAAATGACCTTCCATCCGGTTAAAGTTGATCGAAGAAACGTTTAATGCTCCTGTTGTTAAATCAATATCTTCATTGGAGATACTAAAGTAGCTACCCAGATTAGCTTTATCTGCACTTTCTTCTGATGTGAGTGGCCTAAATTTAAAGTTTGCATCAAATGACAAAAAGTTGGTATCTGGTGAACTTGCGGTTGGATCTACCCCAGGAATAATCAGAAGCTCACCATTTCCATCGAGCTTAAAGGCAATATTGGTCAGTACATCATCACGTTTAGAAAAATTATCGTGAGGCACATAGCCTCCGCATTTACTGACTGATGCAGTGCTACAGTTATATTTAGATCCTGGTAATTGCCCCATTGCGAGCTCTGCTTTTGCTGCAATCAGTAATTTATCGGCACGAATATAAATCCCTTCATCTTCATAGCCAATAATCCCTTCAGATTTAATTAAAGCATCGATATTTCTAAAGCCGGCATAATAATTAACTGCCTCACCATGATCGCCATTCTTGCCATCAATCAATATTATTGAGGTAGTGCTTGGCAAACCGGTTTTCTTGTCGACCCCGTATCCTTCAGTAGAGGCCATGATGTTATAGGCAATTGCCTGCTTATTATCTGTTCCATAAGTTGTTCCAGACAACGCGACATTGGCATTTAAATTATAAATAGGAATACCAATCCCCCATGAACCGCCATCCCCACCAAGTTCTGTCAAGGAGTTATCTGAAATAAAACGTGCTTTCGCAGCAATTGCCTGAAAGTCCATTCCTCGTACTGCAATAAAAGCAAAATCCTCTCCATCTCCTGCTGTACTCAGTGTCTGTTTCAGTACATCACTACTATGCCCCAAGGTTTTTCGCATATTTTCATTGATGATAAAATCGAGACTTTTAGCCGTAATAGTATTTATATAAATATCACCAAAATCGATATAGGCATTTTTACCATGTAAATTTTCATCAGCATTCCGTGTTGTCAGGGGCCTAATATTGGAGAATTGGACTGCATAGCTTCCATGGCCAGTATGACCAATTTCAAGCACGGTAGGCGCGATGTTGCTTGGGTGACCACTAGCAGCACCAGTAAAGTCGGCAGATAAGCCCAGATGCAAACCCCCTTCACCCACCAGATCGCTATATCCTGCTGCAGTTTTGTCTTGACGCTGTAAAACACCATTTAACTTGTTACTTACATCAAAAGTACCAATCTGGGTTTGATCGGCATTCATGGATAATCTGGCATTGGTCACCGCACCTGAAGCCCCAAGACGCATAATATTTTTACGTTCGTTATTTGGCGTGTTATAACGCAAGTCAATATTAACGCCAGGATTGGTCGGATTAACCCGGCCAATAGCAATATCAGTGGTATCTTCAACACGTTTTAAATCCACGTAATGGTCTTGATTGCCATTTCGGGTAGTGAGTACAACACCTTCATTGGGGTCAATGTACATATAGCCCTGACCCGCAAAATTAAAGTTAAAGTCATTTAAAATCAGGCTATTTTCACCTAGTTTATGACTAATGGTGGCATTTTTAAGTTGAAAATCGATACTGGCAATTGCCTCTTTATTAAATAAACCTGCAGTAGTTTGTAATAGAACACTAAGCGGCGTAGAGGTACTAATCCCTAATGCACCTAGACTTTGACTAGATTGTACGCCAGCAGTCCGAATACTATTCGCAGACTGGCTACATGGATTGGTCGTACAGGCTGTCTTTACCAGTTTTAAATCTGCAGTGGCTTGAAATGGTGAAACACTTGCAGCAAGCCGAAGTCCTGCCCCTTGTGAAGTAGCACCTACATCTATTTCAAGTTGACTAATAATTGGCTTATTATCTTTTCCAATAATTTCAACATTATGTAGACCTAAACCCATTTTAGTACTGGCAGTTGGATTGGGATCATACCAATTGACTTGAGCAATGTTGGCTTTAGAAATTTCATGAGTAATCACCATACCATCTTGTCCAGTGACTTCGCTCAATTCCTGCTCTTCAATGGTTTCAAGTGCATAAGCTTGCTGTATAAGACACATGCATACCGTTAGTAACTTCAACTTTATTGTTGTTTTTTTCATTTTTATATCCTTATGCTGTACTTGACGCTGCGATTAACAACGACTTTGTGCCCCACCTGTACAGTTATAACCAAATATTTTCAAATTACCGGACATATGCAGATTTCCATGAACATTCAATCCCATAAAACCTTTTTCGGCCCCCTTATCAAATGAAGGCACATCTTGTGTCGAGGTAGAAAAACCGCCTTCGGTATTATAGGTGCGTGCTGTATAAGTGTCATAAGTACCTGTATTGGCATAACCTTCTAGTGCACCACCCCCTGTACCCGTTTCAATCGACACTGTACTGAAACCCAAGTTTCTGATTTTCAAAGGTTTGTCATCATAAAAGCTGACTTTCATCGCTGTTTGCGGTTCATTACGATGATTAATGATGGTTGTTCCATCGATAGAAAACTTGTCAATCTGAATCGTGCCCTGAATACCTTTAAATACTAACCATTTTTTATTCCCATTGGCATCGACATGATTATTTGGGGCTATTGCCAAACGGCAAAACTGTTTTGTTGCACCACATGTTGTCGGATCTAAAACATAAAATACTTCTAGTGGATTATCATTTCCATCAAGTCGAGAAATTGTATCTTTGGTTAAATCTGTGGCGTAAATATGATTTAAGGATAAAGTCCAGTTAAGGTCTGCTCCGCCCTGTCCTACTGTCTCAGTTAACTCTTGCTGATTAAGGACTTCCAATCCGGCTTGACTGAGCATAGAGGTACATATCAATGCGCAGAGGGTCAATAATTTGGACATTTTTATACTCCCTTACAGACCAGTTGTTCTAATTTTTAAATGCTGAATCAGTACGCCATCAATGACTGCAGACCCAAAATTCTTACTTATACCATCAGTACTCTTGAATACGACTCCCGTGGAGTTGGGGCCATCTTTGGCGCGCAGCAAATTTGTTCCTGGGATACGCTCTGTAGTCCCTATTGAAATACTACTGTGAGTGGCGTT
The DNA here is from genome assembly GCF_013420445.1 of Acinetobacter sp. YH01006. NCBI lineage: Bacteria > Pseudomonadati > Pseudomonadota > Gammaproteobacteria > Moraxellales > Moraxellaceae > Acinetobacter > Acinetobacter sp. YH01006. The sequence goes on from NZ_VOYB01000004.1 coordinate 218,360, forward strand.
ACGGCCTTGATAAAGCACGGTCGCATCTGAAGCATTATTTTTAATCGGCGTACCACAACTATAGACATTACAGGTTGAACCTTTTAAATCAGATTCTCCTAGTCCACCCCCATAATTCTGATAAATTTGATTATAGATAGCAGGAATATTTGGAATACGTGTCACTTCTAAAATAATATTATTGCCTTCTGAACCGACCACAAAAGGCTGATACATATTACCGAGCACCAGGTTAATATTTGGACTATATAAATATAAACCCTCAGAATCATGAAATATGGGAGCAGCACTTCCGTTTAAGGCTGGGGTCGGGACATTACCATCAAGTGCATCTGTTTTTGCTGCGGTACTTAGACGAATACCTTTACTGTTAAGATTGCTATCGCTACTGCTTAGAGTTTCTGGCCGATCATTGGTATTTAAACGAACGATACTTGCCATTCCTAAAGTTTGATTATAGTCCTTATTATCCGATTCCAAGGTTTGGAATAACCGAACTTGCGAACCATTTAAACTGAGACCATTGGCAACAAATTGCGTTCTTAATCGGTAATTTGTATCAAGCCCTGAAGTGGGCCCACCTGTTATAGGATCGACAACATTAGAGGAATTAAGCTCACGTGCAAAAATATCACTCCAAAACCCCAATTTAATATTATTATCACTTTCATCTGGAGCAATCTTGGCAAGAGGCGCTTCTAGAGCAATATAGCCTACATCTTTAGCAGCGTCCTTAAACTGTTTGACGCTTTCAGTTCCTGCCCGGAATAACCAAGGATTATCTGCAGATCCCCAACTAAAACCCTGATTACTGTATCGCGTGCTCAGCGAGTCATCACTTTTTGATAATGCCAGACCATAAATGAAAACATCTGCCTTGGTACGCAGGCTTCCAATATTGGCATTTTGTGCAGCAGCTTTTGCCATATTTATTGCATTTCGTACAACTTCATCATGCACGGTATTACTGGCTGTTGTTGCCTGTTCTTTCGCATAATCTGCAGCCAACTGATTTAGCATTTCAGTGGTCTTGGCTGCAAGCTGACTATCTACTGTATTTTTAATGACATTTGCACGAACATAGCTTGGAAACTGCTGTTTAAAACTTTGGTAAAAAGGTGAATTTGGAAGATTCGCTTCATAATTGTTTCCATACAACAACTCAATCATCTCAAGCGTATTTCTTAAAGCATGCTGAGATGATTTTTCCTTATTATGCCAAGTTCCACTTACACCATTTGTATCCGTTCCATCATTTATAATGGAATATATACCTGTTAAACCATCCCAATAATCTTCATAACGTTGATCATAATACTGTTTCATAATGGGGGTTTCTAAGATATCTTGCACCTTTTTAGTACGGTATGCAGTCGTATATTCAGTAGCAATTTCACTAGCTATACGCGTGCGATTGTCCGTAATATAAGTATCTCGGCTGGATGTATACGTATCTCCATATACATGGTTATAGATTCTCGCACGTTCAGCTAGATAAGCATTATGGTAAGTATTGCTATAAACTTTATCGTATAAACGCTCCCCTAGCTTTTCATAGTTTTCACCAGTTGGAATAATGCGAATAAAACCCGTATCCGCCTGTCCCGGATTTTCAATACCTCTGGCATAACTGGAACCAGCAGAAATATCTTTAGGGCCTTGAAACACCATTTTAAAATCATCAAGTACGAGCGCAACCCCCTCACCCGTGGTGTCAGAAAGAGAAGAATCTGATAATTCCTGCATCGCATGCGCAGAAGGCAACAGGATTAAACCAATTGTCATTGCTAAATAATTTTTGCGAAATTTAAATAGATCTTTTATCTGAGTCATCTCACTCTTTCCTTTTTATCCGATGCTCCGCATCTTTATGTTTCAGCTTCCCAGCCGCTACATTTTGTTTTTTATGATGCATTGCATCTTTTTTATGGTTATTCGGAATCTATTATGCTGACTTTTAATACAGATGCCAAAGTCAATTGAAGTAAAAACCTGAGTTTCCGATGAATGAAAATCTCAAAAAAATAAACGGGACATATAGTCCCGTTATTCAATATTTTAAACTGCTTAGGTCTTCGGCAAAGTAACGCCAGTTTGGCCTTGATATTTTCCGCCACGATCTTTATATGACGTTTCACACACTTCATCAGACTCAAAAAATAGCATTTGTGCGACACCTTCCCCTGCATAAATACGCGCAGGAAGGTTGGTGGTATTTGAGAACTCTAAAGTTACATGACCTTCCCACTCTGGCTCAAGCGGAGTGACGTTGACAATGATACCGCAACGCGCATAAGTCGACTTGCCCAGGCAAACCGTCAGTACATTACGTGGAATACGGAAATACTCGATGGTACGGGCCAATGCAAACGAGTTCGGTGGAATAATACAAACATCCGATTCAATATCAATAAAGCTGCGTTCATCAAAGTTCTTCGGATCGACAATTGCAGAATGCACATTGGTAAATACTTTAAATTCCCGTGCACAACGCACGTCATAACCATAGCTCGATACGCCATACGAAATCAGCTTTTGACCATTTTCATCCAAACGTACCTGGTTTTCTGCATACGGTTCAATCATGCCGTGTTTTTCGCTCATTTCGCGAATCCAACGATCAGACTTAATTGCCATTGATATAATCCAAAAATCTTAAGAACAAGTTATTGCGACGTACTTTAACTGAAATTGCCCCCAATGAAAATAAGTGAAGCGCTTGCAGCCACAGTGGATAAAAAATTGCTGATAGATATCAGCTTATAAACTTAAAAGTGCAGAATAGCTTAAAGGAATCGAAAAGCTCATTAACACCAGTGATGCGGTTTTTTGCAGGTTTTTTTGATTGAGCCAGCGACTGTTTTTTCTGGCCAGTATTGAGCCGAGGAAAGTCCAGAAGAATGCAATCGGAATCAGCAAAACCAGGAATACTAACATATGAGTCACATAGTGCTGACTGCTTTTCCAGACAATCACCGGAAAGATCGCTGAAGCAAATAAAAGTGCTTTAGGATTTAACAAGGTTGCCAGAAATAGTTCTCGTGCACGAATCGAGACATTTTCAAAATTTTCACTGAGTTCTGCCGTGCGCCATAATTTCACAGCCAGAAAAAGGATATAGCCGGCACTAAACAGCTTGAGAATGGTCGGCAAAAGCGGAAGATGAACGGAAATTTTTCCGATCAGAATGCCCCAAAAGCTAATGGCAATCAGATAGCCAAAGGCTTCAGCAGGAATTAAACGAAATGTTTTTTTAAATCCGACCTGTATGCCTGAAGATGCCAATAAGGTATTGGTTGGGCCTGGTGTTAAAAGAATGGTTGCCACTAAACCAATAAAAAACCATGAAATCATAGTTTGACCTCGCTCTAATCCGCGTAGCATAGAATAGTTCGGTCAATGCTGCAAAAAAATAATTGTAAGAGAACATATAATCAGAATTCACATTGAATTAAATCAATTTAATTCAATCACTTGAAACCATTTTGGGAACCAATACGCAACAGTCATTTCAGTCAATTTTCTTAATTTAAAGCTGTTTATTTCCGTGAATTATTAATAAAAAAGCCCTAACTTGAATTAGGGCTTAAATATGTGAACTCTCTATTTAATGGGTCAATTAGAAAATTCGGCTCTGATCTTTTTCGGCCTTAGGTAGCTGCGCTGCAATTTTTTCTGCAATCAGCATATAGCTTTCGGCTGCATCATCTCCGGCAATGACTGAAGGTGTGCCAGCATCGGCATTTTCACGAATTTCAGCATCTAAAGGTAAGCGACCCAATAATGGAATATGATATTGCTCAGACAGTTTATCTCCACCGCCTGTGCCAAAAATCTGTTCTTCAAAACCACAATTTGAACAGATATGGGTCGACATATTTTCAATCACGCCCATGATCGGAATTTGCACACGGTTAAACAGTTCAATGCCTTTGGTCGCATCGAGTAGGGCCACGTTTTGTGGTGTGGTGACAATCACTGCCCCGGTTACCGGAATGCGCTGTGCCAACGTCAACTGGATATCCCCTGTACCGGGTGGCATATCAATCATCAGAACATCAAGATCTGGCCATAAGGTCTGGTTAAATAATTGCATCAATGCACCGGTGGCTTTCGGTCCACGCCAAGCCACTGGAGTATTGTGATCACCAGTTAAATGGCCAATCGATAACACTGCCATTCCATAGGCTTCGATAGGGACAAACTGTTCCGCTTCGATCATCGGCGTTTTGCCCGCATTACCGAGCATGGTCGGAATACTCGGACCATAAATATCGGCATCCAGCACACCGACCTTTAAGCCTAATTTTTGCAGAGCCAGTGCCAGATTCACTGTAGTCGTCGATTTACCTACACCGCCCTTGCCGGATGACACCAGAATCACATTTTGAATACGTGGATGTTTTGGTACATCACGTTGCTGAGGTGCAGCTTTTTGAATCGGTGGATTATTGGGATCAGCTTCTTCTTGTTTTGCAGGCTGGGCGGAGGCATCCACCACAGGGGGAAGATTGGGTTTTGCTTCTGCTTTAGGCTGACTGGAACAGCTTTCACCTTCGGCATGCTTATGCCCGCAGCCATCCGATTTATGACTTTTAGGCCCGGTTTTTTGCTGAATCACATGCATATTCAGTTCTTGAATACCACATTTTTGCAAAGCTTGCGCCAGTTCATCATGGATTTGTTGCAGATCTTGTTTTTCTTCAGGATAAGTATTTAAGGTGATTTGTAGGATCTCAGCTTGAACATTGACCTGAGTAATACGCTGTTTGAGCGGATCATTTGAATTTGGCAACAGATAGTTTTGCAATACTTTTTGCACAGCTTCTTCGTTCACCTCCTGCGAAGGTGAAAAGACCGATTTGAGCGAAGAAAGCCACGACATAGGTTACTCCAAAACTATAGATAGATATCCGAATGGCATAGTTTAACGGGGTTTTCGCTTAAGGTTAAGCACTCTGCCGAGAAGATCGAAGAGATATCTGCAATTTCCAACCATTTTACTTGGTTTTGTTGGATTGTAGCGGATAGGCATGCTGAAAGTGAATCAATCAAAGTAAAGCCAACTGGATTCTTTTTGATGTGAAAAGAATTTTTATTGATTTTAGGTGTAGCAAGCCACTTTAACCCTCTTTGATTAAAGTGGCTCTACAATAATCACAGTCTATTTATGATTTTTATTATTTTCAGACTTGTGCTGCTGATCCTTGGCATTTTTATCCTGATCTTCTTTAGATTCACTCTTGTCAGACTGACCTGATTTCGATTCTGAATTTTGAGCTTTGGCATCTTTTTGCTGATCAGAATCATTGCCCTGAGATTGATTTTCTTTCATTTTATTCATGCTATCAGCCGCCATCTGTTTCAGCTCACCCAGCTTGGTAGAGGCTTCACTGACTAACTCAGTAATCTTCTGTTTTGTATCTTCAAACTTATGTACAGCCTCATCTTTTAAATTGGCCATGCTTGCCTGTTGATCGGTCTGAGCTTCTTTAGCATTTTGTTTATCTGACTGATTCGATGATTTATCTTCAGTGCTATGATCAGCTTTTGCCTTTTTTGCGTCATCTGAACCTTGATCATCATTTTTCTGGCCGTTGGACTTGCCATGTTTTAGCTCATTCAGAAGTTTTTCGCCTTTTTGTAATAGCTCCTCACCAATCGCAATTGCCTTCGCTTTTAAATCATCCATCTTAAAGCTTTCAGTTTTGTTATCTGATTGCTCATTTTTTGAATCATCTTTTTGATCAGATGGCTGCTCTTTAGAGTCTTTATCCTTCGATTCCGAGTCAGCGCCTGTATCTTTAGAGTTTTGTTTGCTATCAGAATTTTCATCAGTCTGGTGTGGCTTTGTGTCTTGTGTATCATGCGACTGATTGTGCTTCTGGTCATTCTGGTTTTGCTTTTGCTCTTCTTTGGCTTTCTGATTTAATTGTTTCTCATGTTGTTCTTTGTCTTGATTTTGCTTTGAACTATTGCTCTGGTTCTGCTGAGTCATGAGGTACCCTCCTTAGGCATATCATATAAACAATCAGCCATTTTTTAGCACAAAGTGTGGAGCAAATCGGGCGCAGTAAGCAAACTGCAACAAAGCCTGTACATGTTGTTGCTATTGTTTGCAGTCTGTAGCATGAGCTGCGCCCAATCAGTATTGCAAAGATGAATAATCCAACTCTTTTGGATTCTGGCGATTCAAGTCCATCGATTACTTGAGGTTTCGACAAAGCCTGTCAGCACATTTTCTTTGGCTTCTCATTCAAATGCCGTTATAGCATAGTTTCCAAAGCCAAAGAATCAGTGTTGCCAATTCACAGCAGATGTTTATAGGATGCAAATGCATCAGGAGATATTATTTCAAGTCAGACACGCAAGGTGCTCATAAAGCTGAGCGCAGAGAACAACCAGATCAACAGAATGAAGCTGCGTGCTTGATTGAAGTTGTCGACATCTGTGCCATGTAGCATGTTATGACGGCTCATGGTCACATTCGAGCTTGAATCCATTTTATAGGCAGCAAGTTCAGCAAAATACGGATTCAGTTCAATCGCAATTTTAGACTTATGCCACAGGCTTTTAATTTCATTGCCTTTTAAACCCGGTACGATTTTATAGACATCGACAAACTTGGTGCCATTTTGCTTGAGGAAACCTGCTTTGATCAGGATATCTGTCAAAATACCTTCGAGCTGCGCATAAACATTTGGAATACAACCGCTGTAAAAGCCAAGTTTGTACATTTTCAAGCTTTCAAGCAGCACCAAACGGCGCTTGGCTTTGATGTCTTCATCAATCTCTAAGGCATCAAAGGCTTTCAGCATTTCAGTCTGGAAATATTCGCTATTGATCGTATCGAGTAGCTTAAATTGCTCAATATCTTCAAGCTGGTGAGTGGCCGGCCAAAAATGCATCAAATTTAAAGCATCATTGGCAAACTTTGCGCCAATCGGTTGGTCGAGCTGATCTGCCAGCACTTGGAAATAAGCATCTTGCGCGACTAAACCCGATAAGTTTTTGATTAAAAGTGTATGTTCATCTGCCGAGATGTCTTCAAGATAAGCTTCTGCATCTTTTAAAATCTGACTGCCCAACTGTTTTTGACTCGCTGCATTTTGTTTAATACGCGTGACAGGTTGGTCAAAATCAAAATCATCTTCGTCAATCATGGTTTTCTAGCTCAAAGCTTTTAGATCAATGGCCTATTATCACTATTATTGGCAACGCAATATAGGGAAATCTACATTTCCAAGACATTCTGTAAATACAAAGACCTTTCGACACGAATTCGCGGTGAAATGGAATTGATTCGCTTAAAGGATTGCTTTGTATTCGGACCTGCATCAGGTAAAATCATCCACCTTGCATAATATACGAATGAGAGAGTCATATCCGTGCGTAATATCTTAGTCACTAACGCCCTTCCATACGCCAATGGCCCGATTCATATGGGTCACCTACTCGGTTATATCCAAGCTGATATTTGGGTACGTGCGATGCGTGCAATGGGTCATGATGTGACTTATGTCTGCGCGGACGATGCTCACGGCACAGCCATCATGTTACGTGCTGAAGCCAACGGAATTTCACCGGAAGCACAAATTGCCAACGTGCAAAAAGAACATATCCGTGATTTTGACGGTTTTGCGGTGCACTTCGATCATTATGATTCTACCCATAGCGATACCAACCGTGCACGTGCATCTGAAATCTATCTCAAAAACCGTGATGCCGGCAATATCGCGGTTCGTCCTGTCACCCAGCTTTTCGATCCTGAAAAAGGCATGTTCCTCTCCGACCGTTTCATTAAAGGCACCTGCCCGAAATGTAAAGTAGAAGATCAATATGGCGATTCATGTGAAGTTTGCGGTGCAACTTATAATGCAACCGAATTATTGAACCCACATTCGACTTTAAGCGGTGCAACACCTGTCGAAAAATCATCTGACCATTACTTCTTTAAGTTGCCGAATTTTGGTGAATACCTGCAAAAATGGACACGTGATGAAGGCCGCTTACCGGTCTCGATTGCCAACAAATTAGATGAATGGTTTGAAAATGGCCTGAACGATTGGGATATCTCGCGTGATGCGCCATATTTCGGTTTTGAAATTCCAGACGCACCCAACAAATACTTTTACGTGTGGGTCGATGCGCCAATTGGCTACATGTCGAGTTTTGAAAACTATATCAAAACCAAACGTCCTGATTTAAGCTTTGATGACTACTGGAAAAAAGATTCTAAAAATGAGGTGTATCACTTCATTGGTAAAGACATTGTGTATTTCCATGCGCTGTTCTGGCCGGCAATGCTAGAAGGTGCTAACTACCGTACGCCATCAGGTTTATTTGTAAACGGTTTCTTGACTGTCAATGGTCAGAAGATGTCGAAATCTCGCGGCACATTTATTAAAGCGGAAACCTATTTAGAACATTTAAACCCTGAATATTTACGCTACTACTTCGCGTCGAAACTTTCGGATAAAGTTGAAGATTCTGACTTGAATCTGGATGATTTTGTGCAGAAAGTAAATTCTGACTTGGTTGGTAAAGTGGTCAACATTGCCAGCCGTTGTGCGAAGTTCATCAATACTAAATTTGATAACAAGTTAAGTGCAAACTGTGCAGAGCCTGAATTGGTTCAAAGCTTCATTGATGCGGGTGATTCAATCGCAGCGCAATATGAGTCACGTGAATTCTCTGCTGCGATTCGTGAAATCATGGCGCTTGCAGATAAAGCCAATCAATACATCGATGAGAAAAAGCCTTGGGCTTTAGCGAAGATTGAAGGCGAAGAACAACAAGTGCATGACGTATGTTCTGTTGGTATTAACTTGTTCCGTCAATTGGCTGTTTATTTGGCTCCGGTGTTGCCAACACTGGCGCAACAAGTTCAAGATTTCTTGCAGTTAGAATCTTTCGACTTCGCTTCTCGTGAAACGATTCTGGTCGGTCATGAAATTGCATTGTTCCAACCATTGATGCAACGTGTAGATCCAAAAGCGGTTGCCGCAATGGTCGATGCGTCTAAAGATTCTTTAACTGCACCTGCTGAAACGCCTAAAGTGGAAAAGAAAAAAGAGAAGAAAGTTGCTTCGACGAAGCCTGAGCCTAAAGTTGGTGAAGCTGAAATTATTAATATTGATGATTTTATGAAAGTTGACCTGCGTGTGGCTGAGGTTTTGGAAGCTGCAACGGTTGAAGGTTCTGACAAGCTGCTTCAATTGACTTTAAATGTAGGTGAAGCTGAGCCACGTAACGTATTTAGCGGTATTCGTGAGTTCTACCAACCTGAAGACCTAAAAGGCAAATTGGTGGTAATGGTGGCTAACCTTGCTCCACGTAAGATGCGTTTTGGTATTTCAAACGGAATGGTTTTAGCTGCGGGTAATGGCGACGGCGTTTGGGTGATTTCACCTGAATCTGGTGCTCAACCGGGTGATAAAGTGTCTTAAGATTTAGACACTTATAAAAAGCCCTGCTATATTCTAGTGGGGCTTTTTTTTGCATAAAAATATGAAATTTTACAGATTTAGATCTCTAGATAATTTATTAGGAAAATATAAAGAACTTGAAAATCAGGAAATTTATTTTGCTTCACCAAGTGAGCAAAATGATCCTATGGAAGGTTATCATGAAATTTATTTTCAAGGAGATGCTATTGTTTGGACTAACTTTTTCAAAAACTATTTAATTTTGCTTGATCAAGTTTTTCGAGAGATTCTGTTGAGAAAACAAGGAGATGTATATCAAGTACCAGAACATTTAGGTCTATTTTATGTCTGGGATAATTTTTCACCACAATTACAATCTCACTTAAATAGTATTTTTGATAGCTTTTTATCCTTAGATCACATACAAAAATTAATATTTAATCTTAGTGATAATCAGAGGAAATTCTCATGGCAAATTATTTCTTATTATTTAAGATCTATTCATTTAACTGCACCCTTTTGTGTCGATGAAGTTTATAGTCAATTTAATGTGTCATTATTTCATACTAAACCAATTGATCTTAAGTATCCCGAACAGCTTAATGATGAATATTTTTCCTTGCTAGATCAGTTAAATGAAGAACAACGTCCTGCATTATTTCAGTCAATTAATTCAGTAAATGAGCAAATAGATTTAATTCATTATCTGACTGTAGAGAATCTAACCCCTGAAAAAACATTCCTAATACAGGAATTTCCTTATTTTTTTCAAAGAAAAATAAGAGCATTGATGCATAGAGATTGGTATACAGCTTGTTTTATGAATGAAGAATCAAGTCATTCATCCTCCGTTTGGGGATCATATGGTTCAAATCACACGGGTATTTGTCTAATTTTCCAAGCAGATACTAAAGATAACAACTACTATTTATCCTTAAATCAACCGAGTTATATGAATTCAACAAATGGTATTGCTTATGAATTTCAAGCGTTACAATATTATCCTGTAGACTATACGAGATTTCCCTCACCAATTAACTTTTTTACTTCGTTAGGACAATTACCAACGCCACAACTAGTAAATAATTGGCTTAGAAGTGCTGACAGAAAATTAAGTAATCTCTACAATTCGATATATTCAAGTATTGAATCTTGGCGAGATGAATATCATAAAAAATTTTTAAATAATATTACCCGAAAATCAAAGGACTGGAAGTATGAAAATGAATATCGACTTATCTACTCTTCAATGCTCCATGATTGTTCAAAGAAAAACTCTAGAAAACTTAAATATGATTTCTCTTCCTTCGATGGGCTAGTTTTTGGTATCAATACTCCTCAAGCAAAAAAAATTGAAATTATCGAAATCATTAAACAAAAATGTCATGAACATAAAAGAGCAGAATTTAACTTCTATCAAGCGTATTTTTGCCATAACACACAATCGATAAAACATATGCCATTAAGCTTGATTAAGTTTAAATTTTAGAAGTATGCCTACTAATGCGTTGCGACATGGATGTCGCCCGTTCGTTAGGGGCACAAGGACGTGCCCTCTAACGAACAAAGGATTTTTGTTACTTTTGCCCCGACAAAAGTAAATGCTTATTTTCTAGAGCATCTCAAAATGAAACCTTCACACAATCAAAAAAGCCTCTATTTCTAGAGGCTTTTTATTAGTGGGTCACTTAGCCTTGCAACACAAATTCCCAAATGAAATAACCCAGTCCAAAACCAATCAGCGCATATAAGGTAATGATGAAGAATACAAAGCTGGCATTGTTTTTTCTTTTCCAAAAACTCATAGCGACATCCAAAGCTTGTTCGTAATACCCTATGTTAACGAGCTTTTAATAAAAAGTGAAATACATCTAAGCATTTTATTTATAATAATATTTTTACAAAAAACACATTCTTTACTTTCAAAAAATCAATATACAGATTTAGATTGAATTTTTAGTACAGATGCTAAATCGCCATTTCGATTTAAAAAAAATGGTAAATATATTCATATTCTTTTTTGCTGGAATCCATGCTAATACATAGAGTTGACTTTAATTACATAAGAATATCCATGAAATACCTCAGCTCTTATCTTGTCGGATCACTCCTTGCTTTAGGTTCATTGGCAGGTATTTCCCCAACACACGCACAAACGCCTTCCACTTTAGAACAACAAAAACAGGTTCCCGGATATTATCAATACAGCTTTGGAGATTACCAGATTACTGCCCTGCTGGATGGCACCAATTATTTAGCCAAAGCCTTGTTTAAGGATATTCCTGAAGCAGAAGTGAATCAGATTTTAAAAAAATATTATGTTGACCAAAGCAAAGGCATCCAGACCTCCGTCAATGCTTTCCTGGTAAATACAGGCAAAGAACTGGTCTTGGTGGATAGCGGTGCTTCTAGCTGTAATGGGCCAAACTTTGGGTCTATTTATTCAAATTTACAGGCATCTGGACAAAAGCCTGAGCAAGTCAATACGATCTTATTAACGCATTTACATCCTGATCATGTTTGCGGCATCAGTAATAACGGCGTTGCCAATTTTGCCAATGCGAATATTTATGTATCGCGAGCCGAACTGGATTTCTGGATGAATCCTAAAAGTGTAGAAAAATTACCAAAAGCAAAACAGGCCGGTTTTTTGGGTACAGTCGATAAAATCAAGAAAGCCATCGCACCTTATCAGGCCAAAGGTCAGTTAAAGACCTTTAAGGCTAGCGATAAAATCAATGGTTTTGATGTGATCAGTTCAGCTGGGCATACACCGGGACATTTTGGTTTTAGCTTAAAATCACAAGGTCAGGAAATGATATTTATTGGGGATATTGTACATTCCCATACCATTCAGTTTGATCGTCCACAGACAGCTATAGATTTTGATATCGATCCGAAAAAAGCGGTTGAAACCCGCTTAAAGTATTTTGCGGAATATACAAAGAATGGCCAGACGGTGGCAGCACCACATTTACCATTTCCGGGAATTGGGCATGTTTATTCTAAAGATGCTAAAAGCTATCAATGGATTCCCGTGCATTTTAAAGATTAAGTTCAAATGATCAGCTGTCCCTTGGAAAGCTAGTAAGAATGATCACTTTCCAAGGATGATGACTTCAAGTGTTGAAACTATTTCATCCCGAAAATAAGTTTTAATCCGAGCACGGTCATCACCGCACCTGCTGCCCGATCAAACAATGCCTTAAACTTTAAATACACACGGCGCGGCTTTTCAGCAGAAAGTGCAATGGCCACCAGTGAGCACCAGCCAGCATCAATAAAAAAACATAAAATGGGCAAAGCAAAATAGAAATAGTTCGGAATTTCTTTTGGTAATAAGGCGGTAAAAATACTGGCCAACACAATCGCAATTTTTGGATTCGACAACTGCGTGATTAAACCTGTGGTAAAAGCGCGACGTAAAGACATCTGTTTGGTAATGCTCGAATCTGCCTCAATCGGATCTTTGGCATGCTTAATAATTTTAAAAGCCAGCCAAAGTAAATATAGCCCCCCACAAATTTTTAAGGCCAGATAAGCCGACGGCACAGCCAGCAAAAATGCCTGCAAACCCAGTACTGCCAGCAAACCGAAAATTGCAGCACCTAGACCAGTCCCCAGTGCAGTAAATAAACCATGTTTACGTGAAATCGCAATTGAATTTTTTGCCACATAAATAGAAGTCGGCCCGGGACTCATTGCACCTAACATCAGGGCAACAGCAATTGAGCCTAAAATCCAGAATGATTCCACGAGATAACCTGACTTAAAAATTGAAGGATTATTTTAAGCAAAAACCGGATGATTTGCTTTAAAAATTTCAGTATTGGTCAGGAATTTTAGTTACTGTAATGGCTTACTGTTTTAATTGATCCTGAGCAATGAATTGCGTGCCTAACAGTTGGTAATCCTGATCATGTACCGGTACACCACCAATAATCATGGTACGGGTCTCTGTTTTAGGTTTATTCATCGCATCATCACAGCCCGACAAACTGAGCATTACACCAACCAAAACAGCATAGGACAATATTTTCATTATTCTACCCTCCTCAAGGGTTTCCTGTATTTAGATTAGCATCCCTGCTTAAATAATCAGCAGAATATTTGTGACATTCTGCGTCAATTTTTATCTCATGCCTGAAAATGACTTATTCTCAATCCCTGATCTTTACTGCTTTCGCTATAATGGCCGAATAACTGACTGTGTTAATTTTTATGTTTGCAGAGATTGCCCAAAATATTCCCGATCAACAGATTAATTTTCACGATATTATTTTAACAATACGTCGTCTGGATCTGGTACATCCGCAAATTTCAGGCAACAAGTTTTTTAAACTGAAATACAATTTTCTGGAAGCACAAAGACAGGGTTATCGGCAGATTCTCAGCTTTGGTGGTGCGTATTCCAATCATATTGCGGCCACTGCATTTGCCGCACAGCAGTTTGGTCTTCAGAGTGTGGGGATTATTCGGGGTGAGGAGCTGGCCCATCGACCACTCAATCCGACTTTAGCCACCGCACGGCAGTTGGGGATGCAGCTACATTTTGTCAGTCGTGAACACTATCGTCGCAAGCAACAGCCTGAGTATCTGGCCGAACTCGCACAACAATTTCCTGAGCATTATCTCATTCCTGAAGGTGGAACCAACGCTTTGGCCATTCAGGGCTGTCAGGAAATTTTAAGCCCGCAAGATACTCAATTTGATGTGGTTTGCTGCGCAGTAGGCACTGGTGGAACCATCACCGGTCTGATCGAAGCCAGTCAGGCGCATCAGCAGGTTTTAGGATTTTCAGCGCTGCAAGGCTCATTTTTAAAAGATGAAGTCGCGCAACTAACCAGCAAAACCAACTGGACTATTCTGGATGATTATTGCTGTGGCGGCTATGCCAAAACCAGCACAGCCCTCATACAGTTTATTCGGGATTTTGAAACTGAATTTGCAATTCCACTAGAGCAGGTCTATACCGCTAAAATGTTGATGGGCATCTTTGATTTGATTGAAAAAGATTATTTCCCAGCAGGATCTAGACTGCTGGTGATTCATAGCGGTGGGTTGCAAGGCCGTAACATGGATACTACTTCTACAATTGCTTAAGCCTGAATCGGTTGATTATTATTCAGCGCAATCATCCCTTTGACCAAGCGGTAGATATGCCAGATAAAGACCAAAAATATGATTAGAAATCCGATCAAGATCATAGTTAATAAGCCACCAACAATATAACCCAGCAAACTGACCCAGAAGGTTTTAATTTGCCAGTCCACATGACTTTCCAGCCAGGTGCCGCGCATTTCATCACGTTTAATATAGTTCATGATAATGGCTATAAATGGGGTCACACCCAGAAAAAACCCCAGAATATAAAGAATATAACTGATCAGGTTGTATTGTTTTAGATCCTCTGAGGTTGCCATAAGCCCTGCCTTATTATTGTGACTTTTGTAAAACTGTACAAAAACTATGCATGATTTTAAGCCGACTTACAAATATTTTATGTTTAAACTCTAATACGAATCGGCAATCAGCCTGTTGATTGTTCAGGAATAGAGAAAGCGGAAATAAAATTGTCTATAATGCTTTCCTTTTGTTCTCCCTCGAGTGTTTTATGTCTTCCAAGCAATACGATGTTCTCGTCATAGGTGCCGGTGCTTCAGGTTTAATGACGGCGTATATGGCTGCACAACGTGGGCGTAAAGTCGTAGTGGTGGAAAAAGCCAATAAAGTTGGCAAAAAAATCCTGATGTCTGGCGGCGGTAAATGTAATTTTACCAATCTGGAGGTCGAACCAAGCCACTATATTTCGCATAATCCACATTTCGTGATTTCAGCATTAACGCGTTATAGCAATTGGGACTTTATTGGCCTGGTCTGTGAATATGGTATTGCTTATGAAGAGCGCAAACATGGACAACTTTTTACCCTCAATGGTGCAAAAGATATTCTGTCGATGCTGTTGGCAGAATGTGACAAAACCGGTCTGGTCGATCTTAAAACCAGCTGCGAAGTAAAGGCAGTCAATCCAGTCGATGATCAAGGATTTCAAGTCGCCACGTCACTTGGATATTTTGAGGTTGAATCTGTGGTGGTGGCATCAGGTGGCTTGTCCATCCCGACGCTGGGTGGTTCGGGCATTGGCTATGACATCGCAAAACAGTTTGGACATCATGTTTATCCAACCCGTGCCGGTTTGGTGCCCTTCACTTTCTCTGATGGATTTAAGGAGGTGACGACTCGTTTGAGTGGCAATGCCGTAGAAGCGACACTCTCCAATGAGCTCAACAGTTTCACCGAAGCACTGCTGTTTACCCATCGTGGTTTAAGTGGCCCAAGCTCCCTGCAATTATCCAATTACTGGAATGTCGGTCAAAGCTTTCAAGTCGATTTCTTACCAAGTGTAGATTTTCTGGATTTCTTTAAAACCAAAAAACAAAGCCAGCCCAAAGTGTTATTGCGCACTTTACTCAATGAATTTTTACCGAAAAGTGTCGTGGCTGAATTACAGGGTCTAATCTGGACTGACGTCGCAGAAAACCCAATTGGCAATATCAGTGATAATCAACTGGAGCAGATTGCGACACGGCTGCATGGTTTTGAAGTGAAACCATCCGGAACAGAAGGCTACCGTACTGCGGAAGTGACTTTGGGCGGTGTGGATACCAGCGAGGTTTCTTCAAAAACCATGGAAAGTCAAAAGCAGAAAGGCCTGTATTTTATTGGTGAGGTGCTGGATGTTACCGGGCATTTGGGCGGCTATAATTTCCAATGGGCATGGTCATCCGCGCATGCCGCATCGGAATATGTTTAATCAATAGATCATCAAGACTGATATTTAGTTCATTCCAGATAATCTGTCTTAAACAGCTTGAGATTGGCCGTATTTCCTAAACGGTCAATCGTCAGCTGCATTTTTCGAGTGGCTTCTCGCAAATATAGCGGTGCTTCATCTGCTGAAGTGTTCTTGAATGTATATGATAGTGTTTGCCACATGATGTTGATCTCCCTTTTTTATATTTTTAATGCAAGAAGAATACCAAAATCATTTTAGTATTCACCTGAATATTATATATTTCTTAAAGGCCAAATTCTATTGTTTGTTATTCAGTAGAATTCTTTCAGTTAAATTCGTCTCTATCAGGTATTTTCCTATCCAGCGCTCGCTCTGACTGCTCGTCCTGTTTGCTCTTCACAAAAATAAATCGATAGGCCGCGGTAAAAAAGCCAATGGTAATTCCCGCGATAACCAAAGGAGCCAGAACGTTGTTGGGTTTCTTGCTATTCATTTATTTTTCCTCGTGACTGAAAAAAATCGACCACGCTAATGTGGTCGATTTTGGTTAAAAATAACAGGTTATTTCAGGTCATCTTTTTTTTGAGTAGAATGATTAAGATCTACATCAGGCTCTTTTTCTCCGGTTGAACCAAATGGATTATTGGCTGGTGGATGTTTAGGATCAACCTCCACTGAATCAGGTACGATCTGATCCGGATCTAGACTATTCTCATCCTGCGGTGCAGTGGTGAGGATTGCCGGTGTGGTATGCGATAAGTCCGTACTCATTGGCGTAGTACCCTCTGCGTCTGAATCTTGATTTGGCACAATACCTGCTCCTGGCGTAGTGGTTGAAGAATCATTAGTACCGGTCATGTTTTGTGAACGGTCGGAGTATTGTCCGATTGATGTATCTGTAGAACCCATCCCCATCGCTGCACCTGTCGTGCCTGCCATGTCCGTTGTACTTGAAGTACTCTGAGCACCTAATCCTGAAAACATGCTGTTTTCAGCTTGATCTTTGACTGGATTCGGTTCTTTGGCTTCACGTTTTGCTTTATCAATCAGATCTGTTAAAACTCGCTCCGCAGGCTGACGACCACCCAGACCAAAGGCCAGAGCAAATGCTACTGCGACAGCACCCAGCGTTAAACCAAATGCCAGATTCACAATCGAGTCGGCAATACCCATGGCACGTAGACCCATGGCAACGACCAAGCCCATAATCAGGACACGCACCAGATTCGCTAACCAGCGTGAGCTGTTATATTCACCGCGTTGTACAATGTTCGCGACAATATTTGCCAGCCAGAAACCGATCACCAGAATCACGGCACCGAGCAAGATGTTGGCGCCGAAGTAAATAAACATCGCAATCAGGCCACTCACCTGTTCAAAGCCGAGACGGTCTGCTGCTTCGGACACTGCAAATAACATGGTGAACAATACGATCAGATAACCGACTACACTTGAAAGTTTAGTGGTGCCTAAAAAACGCTGTACATCCAGTTTGGCAGGAATTTCATCAACACCTGTACCCGATACCACTTCAACCACCAGACGTGCGACCAGTTTAGAGACCACATAAGCCAGAATCAGAATTAAGGCAGCAGCGATAATATTCGGAATGGCATTCATGATTTCATAGAGCATTGCCGTGGCAGGCTGAGAAATCGCTTCGACACCCAATGCTTCAAAAGCAATAATCAATGCAGTAATGATCACGACAGCGAAGATGAATGAACCAATCACCTGTGCCACATTGGAATTTTTGAAAATACCTACTTTTTCAGCTTGTTGTTGTACATTCAGACTGTTTAATAGGCCTTCAACAATACCGCGAACAATTTTTGCCAATATATAACCGACAAAAATGATCACTGCAGCAATAAAGATATTTGGTAAGTAGCTTACGACATCAGTCAGCATATTCTGAACTGGTAACAACAGACCGTTGAGTCCCAGAATAGACAGTACGATTGGCAAGAACAGTAATAAAATTAACCAATAAGCAATTTCACTGATGTTCTGACTAATGGGACTGACACCCACTTCAGCACTGAGTTTTTCGTCTAGTTGGGTTCGGTCAAGTAGCTTTTGTAGCCCTATTTTCACCAGGTTGGCGACAATCCACCCTATGAATCCGACTGCAATTGCACCTAGTAACTGCGGGATAAATAACAGGAATTGCTGAATCATATTACTGAAAGGACCACTGATACTGGTCAGGTTGAGTACATTCAGTGAACCAATTACGGCAATAATCAGAATAATCCAGAACACCACCCGGGCAATAATACTTTCGATATTAGAGCGATGGCCTGTCGCCGTATTTAAGTGTGTATTGGTTCCAAGTTTTTGCAAGACTTTCTTGACTGCTGCCGAAACCAGTAATGCAATGATCCAACCAATGACTAATATGGCAATTGCACTCAGAATGGGATGAAACTGATCCCAATAATACATGGCGTCGAAGCCGCCACGCGGACTTCTCATATAATCATTCATGTTGTTTTACCCTCTTTGTTATTAAGCTATTTATCTGAAATCGGGAGCCTATCCTTGAAACATTCAGCCCCTTCTTCTTTCGGATTCACTTTCAGATTTGATGTTTTTAGATTTAAACCAGCTAGCTATCATTAGCTTAAACATCACAATATATTGCAAAAAAGCCCCAGTGGTTTCACTAGAGCTTTTGATATATGTCTGAGTTATCGAGCCGCCTGTGCATCATCTGTCGCAGTTGCTGTTGCTTCTGTTCCATCACCTAGCGTTGCAGTAGCTTCTGTAGGTTCACCGACTGGAGTCGTATTGTTTGGTGTCGCAGGTTGCACATTAGGGTTCGGATGTCCAGCAGGTGCATCATTTGCGTCTGGATTCATGTCAGCAAACATATAGAACAGTAATGCCAGTAAAAAGATACCTACCAAAATCAAGATATAAACAGGAATACGCTTTTTTTGCGTCACTTCTGCCTGATGATCTAAAGGTGGTTTTTTATTGAAATCATCGACCATAACCATCCTCACTCTTTGTTATTCATAAGTAGATTTTTAGCATAACAAGCAGTTAAAACAGCTTCTGTGACAAAACATGGTGAGATGGTGACGGGATGTAAGTTATATGTATGAATAATATTTAGAATAATCTTTAAGAAATCGTGTTCATTTTTAATTCACTGATCGCTACTGGTTGATGGTGAACAGGTTTAACTCAGTATTATCCTGCTATTCATTTTTCCCTCATGTGAATGACATAGAAAATTACTGGCAGATCAACACATCTAATTGCTTGAATAATTGCAACACTATTCGCTTAAACCTTTTTATAGAGCTATATAAAGCGTACCAGAAAAGAAAAAGGCTCTATAATCACGCTGATAATGAGGTTTAGCTTCTCCATTCTTTTCCAATCCCAGTTTGCTTGAGTTGCCTGAGTGATATGCAGTCCTTTGAAATTCAAGAGCTTCAGTACGCGACCTCAGGGCAGAACCAACACTAAAATTTGCGCTAAACAATAGCACTGCTCAGTTTCTATAAAATGGGCTATAATGTGTCCCTCATTTTTTTATTTCATCGAGCTCTATGGCGTATCGTCAACAAAGTGTATCGTTGGATCTTGACACTGATGTCACCCACCAATGCACTTTGCATCATACTCGCGATCAGCATCTGATCGGGATTATCGAATTCAGTAAACCGAGTTTTGCACTGCGCTGGCAAGACCTGGAGTATTTCCGTCGTCGTACTGAAGAGTTTTCCGTGATGCCTTTCCCGGACTGTGTCAACGCAATGATTATCGATATCCGAGATGTAACAGCATGGCTTGACAATGAAGTGCCAATTATTCCATGGCGTTTATTGGAAGAGGATTGTCCGGTACGCTTAGTCGTCCCTGCGGATCGTCTTGAGCACTACGCTGGATTCTTTGAACCGACCTGGCTCAGTTCCGATGTCGAAACGGCCATTCAAGAAATTCGTGAATCGATGGATATGTTTGTGCATTAAGCTTGAACCGATAAAAAAACCTCCAGTTTGGAGGTTTTTTTGTGACTTTTTCTTTCTTATACTTGTAGTTCAATCTCTTTATTTATTTGCATTCCTTTGAGCATCCCACAGATTTCCTTTTCTGATTCAGTAACATTTCAGCAATAAATTCAGCTTGAGTCATGCTTGAATCATCAACTAAGATGAATATAAACGAATACTTAGACTTTATAGCAATAATCAGAATATTGTCTTAGCAGCGCCTGAAAACGGGCGTACTCATAATAATTGAAAATGAAAAATGGAGTTTCACGATGAAAACAAAGACTCAATTCGCTACGCTGCTGTGTGCCAGTGCCCTGACCTTGGGACTGAGTGCCTGTAGTGATAATCAGGCACCAAGCAATCAGCAAGGCAGCGAGAATACTTCTGGCACGCTCAATAAGATCAAACAGTCCGGCACGATTGTATTAGGTTATCGTGACTCCTCGATTCCATTTTCTTATATCGCTGACAATCCGAATCAGCCGGTCGGCTATGCCCATGACCTGCAACTAAAAGTGGTCGAAGCCGTCAAACAAAAGCTGAATCTTCCTGATTTAAAAATCCGCTACAACCTGGTGACCAGCCAGAACCGGATTCCACTGGTCTCCAACGGTACGGTTGATCTGGAATGTGGCTCGACGACGAATAATAAGGAACGCCAGCAACAGGTCGATTTCTCTGTCGGCTTTTTTCAAGTAGGTTCCCGTCTCTTAACCGCAACCAATTCTGGTATTCAAGATTTTAGCGATCTGAAAGGCAAAAAACTGGTGACCACTGCCGGCACCACATCGGAACGCTATATTCGTCAGCATGAAAAAGAATTGGGCATTGGTGAAATTATTTCGACCAAAGACCATGCAGAATCCTTTTTAATGCTGCAAAGTGGCCGTGCCGCTGCCTTTATGATGGATGACATTTTACTGGCGGGAGAAAAATCCAAGGCTAAAAATCCGCAACAATGGCACATTGTAGGTACAGCGCCCATCAATGAAATCTATGGCTGTATGTTACGTAAGGGAGACCCCGAATTTAAGCAGGTGGTAGATGACGCGATTAAAGCCACATATAGCTCCGGTGAAATCAATAGCATGTACCAGAAATGGTTCCAGTCACCAATTCCACCGAAAAATATCAACCTGAACTTTGCCATGTCTGATGACTTGAAGGCCCTGATCAGCACCCCGCATGACCGCGATCAATAGATTCTGAATCTTATTCATCTGCTTAAGCATCACCTGTTTAAGCCCATTTTGGAGTGATCATGAATTACAGCTGGAATTGGGGTGTCTTATTACAACCGACCGGGATTGGTGATAGCACCTATCTCAACTGGATCATGACTGGCCTCGGCTGGTTAGCGGTCATTGCGATTGTAGCCTGGTCGATTGCCATGCTCTTAGGTAGCCTGCTGGGCATCATGCGCACCTTGCCCAGCCCAACGGCCCGGGCGATTGGTAGCGCTTATGTCACCATTTTTCGGAATGTGCCTTTACTGATCCAGTTATTTATCTGGTTCTATGTGGTTCCGAATTTTCTGCCGAACAGCATTCAAAGCTGGTGGATCAATGATCTGGGAGCCAATACCACGGCGCTGATTTCAGCCAGTATTGGTTTGGGACTGTTTACCGCAGCGCGGGTTTGTGAGCAGGTGCGTACCGGGATTGAAGCCATTCCACCCGGGCAGATCAATGCCGGCTATGCCGTGGGGTTTAGCACCACACAATTATATCGCTATGTGATTTTACCGCAGTCTTTTCGCATGATCTTACCCCCCTTAAGTTCTGAACTGACCAACTGTGTCAAGAACACCTCGGTGGCCTCACTGGTCGGGGTTGCGGAACTCATTTCCCAGATGAAAACCATCAGCGAATATACGCAAAATACCATTGAGATTTACACCTATGTCACCCTGATTTTTATCCTGATCAATGTCTGCCTGATTGGCTTGATGAACTTTCTGGAAAAGCGCCTTCAGGTGCCCGGTCTGATTGCGGAGACTAAATAATGGAATGGTTCACTGCATTTTTTCAGGATTTACAATTATCCGCACCTGCCCTATGGCATGGTCTGAGTATTACTTTAAAAGTCTTATTTTTTGCCACCATTGGCGGGGTCTTTATTGGCACCTTACTGGCATTAATGCGGCTGTCTTCAATCAAGGTGTTGAACTGGATTGCCAAGGGTTATGTCAACCTGTTCCGTTCAATTCCCCTGCTGTTGGTACTGATGTGGTTCTACTTCGCTGTGCCTTTTATCTATACTGGGGTGACTGGAAAATATCTGACCGTGGATACGGCACTGGTGTCCAGTATTGTGGCTTTTATGCTGTTTGAAGCCGCCTATTTTTCCGAAATTGTCCGTGCCGGAATCCAGTCTATTCCGAAGGGACAAACAGATGCGGCCTCTGCCCTCGGCATGAGCTATGGCCAGTCCATGCGCCTGATTGTACTGCCTCAGGCCTTTCGCAAAATGACACCGCTATTATTACAACAGACCATTATTTTGTTTCAGGATTCCACCATGGTGTATGCAATTGGCCTGCTGGACTTTTTCCGCACCAATTATGTGCGTGGTGACCTGATGGGTTTACTCACCCAATATATTCTTTTTGCCGGTTTGGTCTATTTCACCATCAGTATGATCGCCACCTATATTGTTAAAAAATTACAGCAGAGGTTAACTGTATGAACGAAGCCAAAGTCATGATTGACCTCCAGCATGTCAGTAAATGGTATAAAGATTTTCAGGTACTGACCGACTGTACCACCCAGATTCGGCAAGGTGAAGTGGTGGTGGTTTGTGGTCCTTCCGGTTCAGGAAAATCCACCCTGATTAAAACTGTCAATGGTCTGGAACCTGTTCAGCAAGGCAGTATTCTGGTCGATGGAATTAAAATTAATGATCCGAAAACCAATTTAAATAAACTAAGAAGTCGCGTGGGCATGGTATTTCAGCATTTTGAATTGTTCCCGCATCTCAGTATTACCGAGAACCTGAGCATTGCCCAGATCAAGGTATTGGGTCGTTCTGAAGCCGAAGCCAAACAGAAAGGACTTGCCTATCTGGATCGTGTCGGCTTAAGTGCACAGGCCAATAAATTCCCGGCACAACTTTCTGGCGGACAACAGCAACGTGTCGCGATTGCCCGTGCGCTGAGCATGGATCCGATTGCCATGTTGTTTGATGAACCAACTTCTGCGCTTGACCCTGAAATGATTAATGAAGTGCTCGATGTCATGGTCGGTCTGACCAAAGAAGGCATGACCATGATGTGTGTCACCCACGAAATGGGCTTTGCCCGACAGGTTGCCAACCGGGTCATCTTTATGGATCAGGGAAAAATTGTGGAAGATTGCAGTAAAGATGATTTCTTTAATACAGCGCGTGGTGAGCGTGCCCAGCAATTCCTGAACAAGATTCTGCACTAAGCTGTCATTATTCACCTTGCAGATAAAAAAGCTCATCCTTGGATGAGCTTTTTTATCTGCAATTCAGACTTACCAATAATTCTCGACTGCAATATTGCCTTCGCCACGCCGGTTCATGATCAGGCCACGGGCTTTTAAGGCTTCTTTGGTATCATCGACCATTTCCGGGTTACCGCAAAGCATGACATGGGTGGTTTGCGGATTGAGCTGCATACCTGCGGCTTTTTCCAGTTCACCATTGGCAATCAGCACCGGTAAACGATCGTGCAAAGGTGCATCAGGCTCACGGGTAATAATCGGAATAAATTTAAATCCGCTATGTCCTTCGCCAAAGGTTTCGGCAATTTCCTGAATCCGTTCCACATAAGCGAGTTCAGCCCGGCTACGCACGCTATATACCAGATTGATTTTTTCGTATTTGCTCCAGGTTTCAAAGTCTTGCAACATACACAGAAAAGGTGCCAGACCAGTTCCAGTGCCCAGTAACCACAAGTCTTTGGGCAAGGGCAACTGATAACGGGCCAGCGTCAGATAACCATACGGAATTTTTTCCAGAAACAGCTCATCCCCTACTTTAAGGTGCTGTAAATTGGAGGTAAATTTACCTTCTGGAACCACAATCGAAAAAAACTCCAGAGTTTCATCAAAAGGAGATGACACCACCGAATAGGCACGAACCACCAGTTCATCTCCCACCTGCAGGCCAATACGCGCAAATTGCCCCGCAGTGAATTTGAAGTGTGCCGGGCGTGTCATGGTGAAACTAAATAATGTATTGGTCCAACGGTGTACAGATAAAACTTTTTCTAGGCTAAATTTTTCAATTGACATGATTTCAACGTGGCATGAAAGACTGTGCTCATGGTAGCATGGCAATATAATTTATTAATATTTTTTAAATGTTAAGGCTCTACTCATGCGCATGACTTTACGCCAATTGGCTGTTTTTGTAGCAGTGGCACAAGAGGGTACCGTAACGAAGGCTAGCGATGCCGTCAAACTTACTCAAAGTGCGGCTAGTATGGCTTTAGCAGATCTGGAAGATGGTCTGGGTGCTCCATTATTTGACCGTCTAGGCAAACGTTTACAGCTCAATGACCTGGGGCGCTTTCTTCTCCCTCAAGCGCTGGAAATTTTAGGTCGATGCGAATCTTTTGAACAGGTTGCGAAAGGTGAGCTTCAAAGTATCGATTTACGTTTAGGTGCAACCCTGACCATTTCAGATTACCTGATTCCTGACCTGATGGCCGATTTTCTAAAAATTCAGCCTCAAGCGCATTTACAGCTGCAAGTTGGTAATACCCGTCAAATGATTGAAGCGGTGAATCAGTTCCAGCTGGATCTGGCCTTGATCGAAGGCTCCTGTCATCTGCCACAACTGCAATGTATCCATTGGCGCGATGATGAGCTGGCGGTGTGCTGTGCACCGGATCATCCCCTAGCGCAATTGAACCGTGAGCTGACCGCGGAAGATTTCAAATCTGTAGAGTGGATTCTGCGCGAAGAAGGTTCAGGTACTCGCGAAGTCTTTGATAATGCCATTTTGAAAGATGTGCCGGATGCCAATATCCGTCTGACACTTGGCCATAATGAAGCAATTTTGAAAATCGTAGCCGGCGGAATCGGCATGTCCTGTATTTCCAAACTTGCGATTGAGCCTTTACGCGAGAAAGGTCAACTGGTGATTCTCAATACTCCGTTCTGGTCTTTAACGCGTCCATTGTTTATGCTGGTACATCGCCAGAAATATCAGGGGCCAGGCCTGAGAGCCTTTATGAATTTCTGTGAAGCCTAAATTTGTTTTCAATCAAAAAGCACCTTAAGGTGCTTTTTATTCTATCTTAAAATCGGCTTTCACACGGGATGCCATCGCTGTCACCATCCATTTTAGTATTTGGACAGTTCCGGATAAAAAATAAAGCCTCTTCGTAAGAACCCATCTGGCTACAATGTTCTCTTCCATCACATTTGAATTGAGATATAGATTGCGAAGCCGTCTCTGAAGTTTTCGGATTAATAGAGTAACTTTGGCTTGGTAACTCAGCACCACGATTTTCTAGATTCTGCCTACCCTGCTCAGATAATCCCTCCATAGCTAAATCACCTTGTGCCGCTCGCTGCTCAACTACGATTCGTTGCTGCTCTACCATCAGTTGTTCAAGCTTCTGCTGTTTTTGAACTTGGTAGCTTTGGTATTTGTTATAAACAAGCCCAACAAGAATCGCAATAATAATTAGTCCCGATATTGTGATTAATTTGGATCGAGTTGATGATTTTGTCTTTTCATAACGTGGAGAAACATGTACTTCAGGATCTTCATATAAATCATTATTCTGCTTAATAACCAATTTTGATTTAATATCCAGCCGGACAATATGGTCTGCCTTAAACTTTCCATTATCTTCAACCATTAAAAACTTTAATTTTTCCCCAATTTTTAGTGGAATATTTTGATTGGGAAAGTCTTTAATGTGAAAAAATAAGTCTTTAGATTCCCCTTCGATTTGAATAAAACCAAAACCACGTGCTTCGTGATAGGTTTTGATTTTCCCCTCTTGAAACATAATTCACTCTTGTCTTTGATATTTTTAATAATTGTAATAAAAAATACATCAAAAAGCTTTTATGAAATTCTTTAATAGAAAAACCAAAAAAGCACTTATAGGCGCTTTTTTAAATTGAAGAATAGAGAAATACCGAGTTAAAAATAGAAAATTAAAAATTTCTGGTTTAAATTTATACTTCACCCAAAATTATAAAACCAACTGCGGATACCAGTGCCAACCATAGCGTTGGGCTAAAAAGAATTGAACGCTTTAACGGAACAGATATTGTGGGTGCCAAAGATGGTAATGCCACAACTTCCGCTACAAACTCGTCCTGTACTTTGACATCTAGGCGTACCATATTGTCCAATATTATGGTTTCCTGATGAGGAATCATTCTAAATTTAAGCAGTTCTCCAATTTGAGGATCAATTTCAAGTGAAGGTAAATCCTGTAGCCTAAAACTTAGTTCTTGAGCGTCATCTGCTAACTCAATGCTGCCTGTACCACGTTCGGAATCATAAGTTTTAATTTTTCCATTCCTAAACATGACATTTATCCCTATAAATCAACAGATAGTATTTTAAGTGAGAAGAAATAGAGATGATTGTAGCGCTTTGGTAGACGTTTTATTGTTTGCGTAACGAAGTATAAGCTTTAAGTTACAAAACCTGAGGTAAGACTATAGTTCATGAATTTTTAGATAAAAAAGAGGCGAAAATGCCTCTTCATTTAGTCAAATTCACGGTTAATTAACGCTTGAGATTTGATAGTAATGCGGAAGTAATTGACTGGTTATGTGCAGCGACCTTAGATTTTTTAGCTTTCTTTGAAGTATCCTCAACACGTTCAATCTTAATGGCTTTATACTTATCGCCATTTTCTACCACATTAAATTTCACGCGTTCATTGCGTTTTGGCTCGCCTTCTGCCGCAGGAAAGTCTGAAATATGGAAGAACACATCTCCCTCAGCTGAACCAATAAAACCAAAACCTTTTGCAGGGTCGTACTGTTTGATTTTGCCCTGATATAATTCATCTTTCATGCTGTTGTCCTATGCTGAAAATGCCCGATCTACATTATATAAAAAAGAGGCTGTAGTAGCCCCTTTTTTTCGTCCTGTTCAAAAATTAGTCTTTCTGAACTGAACCAAAGATTTTATCGCCAGCATCACCAAGACCCGGAACGATATAACCATTTTCATTTAAACCGCTGTCGATTGATGCAGTGAACATGATCACATCAGGATGTGCAGCCTCTACACGCTTAATACCTTCCGGTGCGGCAACCAGAACCATAACACGAATGTCTTTACAGCCACTGGCTTTGAGTACATCAATTGCAGCTACAAGAGAAGAACCTGTCGCCAACATCGGATCAATGATCATCGCGATACGGTTTTGTACGTCTGGAACCAGTTTTTTATAATAAGTACGGGCTTCCAGGGTTTCTTCATCACGCTCTAAACCGAGTACAGATACTTTTGCACTTGGAATCAGGTTTAAGAAACCATCCAGCATGCCAATACCGGCACGTAGAATCGGCACAACCGTGATTTTTTTACCGGCAATACGGTCAACTGTGACAGCACCATTCCAGCCATCAATATCATGTTCAACCATTGGCAGGTCTTTAGTCGCTTCATAAGTCAGAAGCATGGTCACTTCTTGAGCTAACTCGCGGAAGTTTTTGGTACTGATATCTGCACGACGGAGTAAGCCGAGCTTATGTCGGATGAGCGGATGACGGATTTCATGGATTGCCACAGGAGAACACCTAAAAGGTTAAAGATAAATTTCCGCTATTATAAAGGCTTTTATAGATTTGTATAAATAAAAAAGCCCCCAATCATGGAGGCTTTTTTGTAATAACGTCAATCTTCACAGATATTAGTTAAAACCACTTTGAACCAAAGTGAAAATGAATTGCTGTAATTCAGGTGATATTGCGAAGAACGCATATTTAGAAATCGCAATCACTGGATCTGGATAAACACCAATCACAAGTACCGCAAGTGCAGCAAGTAATACCATGATACCACCGACTTTTTGACCCCAATGATTCACCGCATCTAGACGTGGTGTTTCAGGTGGTGTCATGTACAGCACGACCATCACGCGCAGGTAGTAATACAAACCAATACCTGAACCCAGAATAACCATTGCAGTCAGGAACCAGGCTTCGCCTGCAACTGCGGTTTTAATCACCAGGAACTTACCGATAAAGCCGGCAGTTAAAGGAATACCAGCAAGAGACAGCATCATTACGGTTAATACAGCAGTCAGAACTGGACGACGCCAGAACAGACCACGGTATTCAGCCAGACTACCCGCTTCATCCGTATTGTTATACGGACTCGACATCAGCGTCACAACACCGAAAGCACCAATCGTGGTTAATACATAAGTAATCACATACACGTTTACACTTTCAAAAGTCGCGAAACCTTGAACCTGTAAGAAATCGGTATTACGTGAACTGACGATGGCAACCAGCAAATAACCAAAGTGCGCAATTGAAGAGTATGCCAGAATACGTTTCAGGTTCACTTGGCGAACAGCCAGCAAGTTACCTGCAAGAATCGACAATACTGCAATAATCGAAATGATCGTTACGAAGCTGTCTGCCAGGATTAAACCTGAAGACAAAACATAACGAACAAACAGACCAATCATCGCCACTTTTGCCACAGTCGCAAGGAAAGTCGCGATTGGTGCTGGTGCACCTGCGTAGACGTCTGGTGTCCATTTGTGGAATGGTGCCAGCGATAATTTAAATGCCACAGCAAATACAATTAAGGCCAGACCAATTATCACAGCTGGCTGACTGAATACAGTAAACAGTTTGCCCGGTTCAGCAACGAAACTTAAAGTACCTGTGTAGGCATAAATATAGGCCATACCCATCAGCAGCATTGCAGACGCAGTTGCTGAAAGCACCAGATATTTCACACCTGCTTCAAGCGATTGAGAACGTTGATGTGTATATGCCAACAGGCCGTATACAGGAATCGACATCAACTCAAGGCTAATAAAGAATGATGCATAGTGCGAGCTTGCCACCATTAACATTGCACCCGCGACGGATATCAACATCAAGATATATAGCTCTTCACGGTTATCTTTATAAGTTTCGATATACGCGTGTGACAAGGTACTACAGGCAAGTGCAGCAATCAGAATCACAAACTGGTACAACATCGTAAATGGATCTACGATGAACAGATTCATCACATTGGCAGGTGCAAATGTGCCTGCCAACAGAACGAAAATGATATAGAACGCTGCTAAGTTCAGACCAACAACAGTCGTCGTCGCAACAAGATTATGGTTACGCTTGATTGCCGTCAGCAACATCACGACGATCGCAGTTAACGACACGATCATCACAGGTGCGAGCGGCATAAGCTCAGAAAAAGACATTGTGAAGTTCATGGCTTATTGGATCTCCACATTTTCAAGTTGAGTCGTTACCTGATCAGCAACTTCAACCACTTCTTGAACTGGAATGTAGCTATTCGCTAACCACGCCATGCTTGAGTTAGACACATCAAGGAAGCTTTGTGGGTATAGACCAAGCCAAAGTAGACCAAACGCGCAGATCAACAATAACGCGATTTCACGTGCATTCAGATCTTTTAACGGATGTGTATAGTGCTGTTTTTGCGCTTCGTTTGGCACACCAAACAGGGCTTTGTGAATCAGGATCAGACCATACAGACCTGCAAAGACCAGACTGATTGCCGCAAGAATAGTGAACGCCGGGAATTGTGCATAAGCACCCATCAAGATCAGGAACTCACCAATGAAGTTACCCAGACCTGGAATACCGACAAGCGCCGCAACAAAGAACATCAGGAAGAATGCAAGATACGGGAACTGACCACGCATACCACCCATCAAACGCATATCACGCGTATGCACACGCTCATATACCTGACCACACATAATGAACAGTGCAGCAGAGGAAATACCATGTGCCAACATCATGATCATCAGACCCTGGAAGGTCAGGATGTTACCTGCATAAATCGCAAGTAAAACAAAGCCCATGTGGGAAATAGATGTGTACGCCAGTAAGCGTTTCATGTCGGTTTGCTGGAAAGCACACCAGGCACCGTAGAAGATACCGATTAAACCCAGAATGATCGCGATATCTGCAAACTGAGCCGAAGCTGCCGGGAAGAACGGAATCACGAAACGCAATAAACCGTACGCCGCAGTTTTAATCAAGATACCTGCAAGGTCAACAGAACCCGCGGTTGGTGCTTGCGCATGCGCATCTGGTAACCAGCCGTGTAATGGGAAAACTGGAAGTTTTACCGCAAAACCGATGAATAAACAGATCATGAATGCATAAGCAAGCGCTGGAACCTGAGCGTCAAGCGTATTCGCCACACCTAATAAATAGTTGTAGTCGAAACGGATTTCGCCAGTCATGGTATAGCCTACAGTCACCAGACCCAGGATACCAATCAGCATCACCAAACCGGCAACCTGCGTGTAAATGAAGAACTTGTTTGCTGCATAAACACGTGACTTGCCCTCTGCCCCTTTATGACCCCAAAGGGCAATCAGGAAGTAGATCGGCACCAGCATCATCTCCCAGAAGAAGAAGAACAGGAACAGGTCAATCGCCAGGAATACACCGATGACACCACCCAGAGACCATAAAAGGTTGAGGTGGAAGAAGCCAACGTTCTTTTGAATCTCGCCCCATGAACAGCCTACTGCCAGCACACCAAGGAGTGCCGTCAAGCCAACCATCAGCAGAGATAAACCATCCACGGCAAGGTGAATGTTAATGCCCAGGGTTTGAATCCAAGGCAGTTTGAATTCGGCAGCCCACGAAGGTGTCGCAGCGCCCAATTCATAGTTATAGGTACCAGTCTGCCAAAGGACGATGGTCAAGACCAAAGTCACCAGCATACCGATCAGCGCGATATAACGCGGCAAGTGTTGGTCGAGTTTATCGACCAACCAGCATATGAAACCTGCAATGAACGGAATGAGGATCAGAGCCGGCAAAATAATATTGTTTGGAGCTTCCATTTTATTTCCCCACGACCTGAATCACGATCAAGATCATCAGTAGGACAACGACACCGAGCCCCATACTAGATGCATATTCACGCAGTGAACCGGTTTGACGTGAACTTGTAAAGCTGTGACCACTTTTGACCAGTGCAGGAAGTACTAGCCATAAGCCATCAATTGGATCACGACCGAACAATTTAGCGAACAGCAAATATGGCTTGACGAAAATCAGGTCATAAAGCTTGTCGAAACCTAATGCATTACGGCAGATATTAACCAGACCCGCACCTACAGAAGTGGCAGCAAAACGTTTGACTGCATTGTAAGCAAAAGCGAACAGCACCACACCGACCACAAGACCCGTCAATGCAACAGCAATGGCGATGTATTCAGCACCATGTGCACCTGCTTCAAGCGCTTCAGGAATAATGAAGGCTGGAATTTGGGCTGCATCTAGAATGCTCATCACGGGTGCTTTCAGTACGATTGCCAGACCTGTCGAAAGGACAGCAAGAATCGCTAGTGGCGCCCAGTAAGTTGCACCTTTGATTTCATGATAAGGCGTGTTTTCTTTGCCGAAGAATACCACCCAGATTAGACGGAATGTATAAATCGAGGTTAAGAAAGCACCTGCAACACCGACCCAGTACAGCGTGTTATACACTGGTAAACCAGCAATATGACTTTGCGTCCAGACTGCAGCAAGAATTGCGTCTTTTGAGAAGAAACCAATGGTCAGGAATGGAATCGCTGCCAAGGCACCGCCACCAATCGCGAAACATGCAAACAGGAATTTGTTCTTGTAGAACAAACCGCCCATCTTGAAGATGTTTTGTTCGTGATGGTAAGCCAAAATTACCGCACCAGACGACAAGAACAAGAGTGCCTTGAAGAATGCGTGAGTCAGCATGTGGAATAGACCCGCCTGGTATGCTTCAGCACCTACTGCCATAAACATATAACCGAGCTGACTCATGGTTGAGTAAGCCAGAATACGTTTGATGTCGGTCTGAACCAATGCAGCAAAACCAGCTACAAGCAAGGTCACCGCACCTGTGATCGAAATAAACACCATCACTTCTGGCGCAAGTTCAAAGACTGCAAACAGACGGCAGCACAGGTAAACACCCGCCGTTACCATGGTCGCAGCATGGATCAATGCAGAAACAGGTGTTGGACCTGCCATTGCATCGGCTAACCATGTTTGTAATGGGATCTGTGCAGATTTACCTGCCGCACCCAAGAACAATAACAATGCTGTCCAGATGGTCAGCGAAGAACTTTGCGTCATTACAGTCGCTGCATTTTCAACGATGTACTGAATGTTCAAAGTACCGAATTGCTGGAAGATCAGGAACATGGCAATCAGCAGGAATACGTCACCGATACGGGTAACAGTAAACGCCTTGATTGCCGCCAGACCATTTGCAGGGTTCTGGTAGTAATAACCAATCAGCAGGTATGAACACAGACCTACACCTTCCCAACCTAAGAACAATAACGCCAAGTTATCGCCAAGAACGAGAAGCAACATGCTTGCAACGAACAGGTTGAAGTAAGAGAAGAAACGTGCAAAGTCTTCTTCACCACGCATGTACCATGAAGCAAAGATGTGAATTAAGAAACCCACACCTGTCACCATGCCCAGCATTAGTAAAGACAAACCGTCGAGTTGCAAGCTGATGCCCGGTGCAAAACCACCGACATTGAACCAGGTCCACAGGTGCTGAACATAGAGTTCTTTACCATTGTTAACAAAGTCCAGACCTGCAATCAGTGCAAACAGTGCCGATAAACCAACTGCACCGACACCAATTATCGCTGCAACATTTTCAGGAAGCTTGTTGCGCCCCGCCGCTAACAGGACAAAACCAATGAGCGGAAATAAAATTGTTAGATATAAATAACTCATCCGCGCATCTCACTAGCAGCATCCACATCCAGGTGATGGAAGCGATGATAGAACTGAAGGACGATCGCGAGACCAATACAAGCCTCTGCCGCAGCAAGCGTCAGGATCAGGATGAACATGATCTGACCATCTGGCTGTGCCCATGCACTGCCCGCCAGGACGAACGCCAAAGCAGCAGCGTTCATCATGATTTCAAGGCTCATTAAAATAAATAGTAGGTTGCGTCGCACCATTACACCGTAAAAACCCAGTGCAAAGAGAATAGATGCAACGATCAAACCATGCTCTAAAGGGATGTTGCCCATTATTCTTTTTCCTCTTCTGCATCTGGCTCACGTTTACCCAAATGGAATGCAGCTACTAATGCAGCAAGCAATAACATCGCGGCAACTTCAACCAACAACAAGTATTGCGTAAAGAGTGCTTGACCCACGGCTTTCGGGCCCACCATTTCCACACCCATTACCAGTGAAGGCTGTGCGTAATCAGAGTTTAATACCCATACCAGTACCAGACCGATCAGGAAGCTCATCAGCGCCGGATAAGCCCACGCCGATGAAGTTAACCATTTACGTTCTTGTTCAACGGTTTGTTCACCCAGATTCAGCATCATCACCACGAACACGAACAACACCATGATCGCGCCAGCATAGACAATAATTTCGAGGGCAGCCGCGAACGGCGCACCAACGATCATGAACATGCCTGCAACAGCAAGCAAGGATACAATCAGGCTTAATAAAGCATGTACCGGATTCGCGTTAGTCACCACGCGAACCGTAGAGACAATGGCCACAAGGGCCATTAAATAAAATGGCCACATCATGGTAATAGACTCCGTACATCAACAGGTGCACTTTCACGCTGTGCTTGACCTTTGTCCTTGCCTGCAACTGCCATACCGGTGACACGGTAGAAGTTATAGTCAGGATATTTACCAGGACCTGAAATCAGCAAGTGTTCTTTTTCATAGACCAGGTCTTGACGAACATATTCACCGAGTTCGAAATCCGGGGTCATTTGAATGGCTGTGGTTGGACAGGCTTCTTCACACATACCGCAGAAAATACAACGTGAGAAGTTGATACGGAAAAACTCCGGATACCAGCGACCATCTTCACGTTCTGCTTTTTGTAATGAGATACAGCCTACCGGACAGGCAACCGCACACAGGTTACATG
Source organism: Acinetobacter sp. YH01006 (assembly GCF_013420445.1). Lineage (NCBI taxonomy): Bacteria > Pseudomonadati > Pseudomonadota > Gammaproteobacteria > Moraxellales > Moraxellaceae > Acinetobacter > Acinetobacter sp. YH01006. Next base: position 252,701 of record NZ_VOYB01000004.1, read on the forward strand.
CGACACAACGCTCTTCGCCATCAGGGTCACGCGTTAATACAATACGACCACGGAAACGTGGTGGCACGATTTCTTCGGCCGGCACTTCTGGATATAAAATCGTGTCACGTTTACGCGTTACATGGCTAAACACCATCCAAAGCGAACGAACAATCGATCCAAATCCAGCTAGAAATTTAAACATTTTGTTCTCCCTGCCCTTACCACAAGATCACGGCACCAGTCACCAACAGGTTGACTAGAGCTAATGGCAAGCAAATTTTCCAACCAAAGTTCATCACCTGGTCATAACGTGGACGCATTAATGAACCACGTGCCAACACGAACATCATTACAAAGAATGCTGTTTTGATAATGAACCAGAATGCTGCTGGAAGGAACGGAATTTCAAGGTTGAATGGCGCGAGCCAGCCACCGAAGAATAACGTCACGATTAAAGCAGAGATCAGTACTACGTTGACGTATTCCGCAACGAAGAACATCCCCCACTTCATGCCGCCGTATTCGACATGATAACCTTCAGCCAGTTCTTGTTCTGCTTCTGGTTGGTCAAATGGATGACGATGCGTCACCGCAACACCCGCAACCACGAAGATCAGGAAGCCAAGGAACTGAGGCACTACGAACCAGACATCACGTTGTGCTTCAACGATTTCACGCATGTTGAATGAGCCGGCAATTGCCACCACACCCATCAGCGAGATCCCCAGGAACACTTCATAAGAAATGGTCTGAGCCGCAGAACGTAAACCACCGAGTAAGGCGTATTTGTTGTTGGATGACCAGCCACCGAACAGTACTGCATAGACTGCAATACCTGCCATTGCCATAAAGAACAACAGGCCGATGCTCATGTCTGCCACACCTAGATAAGGTGAAACAGGAATAACCATGAACGACAGCACAGCAGTTGCCATCGCAACTGCTGGCGCCATACGGAAAGTCAGTTTGTCAGCAAATTTTGGTGTCCAGTCTTCCTTGAACATGATTTTCAGCATGTCGGCAACAATCTGGAACATACCGCCCGGACCGACACGGTTCGGACCGTAACGGTCTTGCCACAAGCCGAGTAAACGGCGTTCAATAAAAGACATCAACGCAGCGATCAATACCACAACCAGTAAGATCACGATCGCTTGAATGACTGAATAGGCGATTGGCCAGTTTTCAGCCCACAACGGCGTTTGACGGATTAATTCTTGTTCCATGAATTACACTCCAACCGCGACTGAAACAGGCTCTGCCAGAGATACCGTCGGTGCAAGACCGATTGGGTAGCCAATATAACCTGTCGGTAAGTATTCAATGACTTGTACAGGCAGAACAATAGAGGTCTCGCCTGCTTTTACTGTCATTGTCTGACCATCTTGAACATTCAAGCGGGCTGCATCCTGTTCACCGACCGCAAATACCGCTTCAGGAATACGTGTTTCCATTGCTGGTGTTTTTACGGTGAATTCACCTGAACCAAAGATATGGTGCATTGGTACCAGACGGAAGCTTTCAGCATTAACCAAAACAGGTGCCGGTGCAACAAAGGTACGTGCCGGAAGTTTTGCCAAACGGTCGAATAAACGAACGCCTGAATCACCACCTTTCAAATGACCGCCGACATTGTCCTGGAATTTGTTCCAGGCTTGCGGCGAGTTCCAGCCGGCAGACCATGCAAATGGTACCAGTGCTGAAGGTGTTTGAGTTCCGACATAACCTTCCATCGAGAAGGTTAATGCAGAGTCGTTGTCCACTGGCTGTTTTGGCTCATGGACAGACAATGGCGCGCGCATCGAAGTACGACCTGAGTAACGACGTGGTTCACGTGCTACTTTAAGACCATGGACACGGAAGCCCGCATCAGGCGCAACATCCAGAATGCCTTCAAGTGCAGGTACGTTTTTCGCAACTGACTCGATCACATCATCCAGCAACGTCCAAGAAATCGCTTTGCCTTTCACGCCGGTTTCCAGAGCGTGTAACCAGCGCCAAGATTCTTTGATTGCCAATTCAGGATTGTAGTAGCTCGGGTCATACACTTGGTAGAAACGTTGTGCACGGCCTTCTTGCGATACCACCGTACCATCACCTTCAGCAAAGCTTGCAGCAGAAAGCACGATGTCGGCTTTTTTCACTGTTTCAGTTTCAGAGTGATCTAAAACAATCACGTCTTTGCCTGAAAGTGCAGCATCCACTTGTGCAGCAGGTAGACGACGATACAGATCGTTTTCAACCACGATCACTGCATCATAATCTTGTGCAAAGGCTTGCTCTAAGCTTTGACCACCGAAGATTGCCATACCCATCGAGTTCACTTCAGGAACTGTCAAGGTCAAGCCTGCATTACCCAGATTTTGTGCAACTTGTGCAGCAGCTTCCATGATTGATGCATCTTGTAAGCTGGTACCCGAGATGATCAATGGTTTTTTCGCAGCTTTTAAGGTGTCGGCAATCGTTTGTGCAAATGCTTTCGCATCGTCATCTAAACCGAGAATTGCTTCACCCTTCACGCCCGCAGCAACAGCAAAACCTAAACGCGCGATGTCGTTTGGAGAAGCAACCACTTCGCCTTCCGCTACGTCAGACAAACGGGTTTGTGTCGCAGCCAGGATGTAAATCGGAGATTTCGCATCTTGAGCAATACGTTGTACCGGCTCAGCCAGCCATTCCTGGGTACGACGTTCCGCTGCCATCTCTTTGCCTTTATTTTTCGCAGCTTGGCGAACAGATAAAGCCATACGAGGCGCAGTTTGGGTTAAATCTTCACCTAAGATCAGAACTGCATCATAGCTTTCAATTTCACGCATATTCGGGTTGTAAACACCCTCGGTTTGCATGATTGAAGCTGCAAGTTCAACCAGATTTTGCTCTTTTTGAGATAAACCTGTTGAGAAGTTCTCTTGACCCACCAACTCACGCAGCGCGAAGTTTGATTCAAGTGATGCACGCGGTGAACCAATCCCCAAAACTTTTTTGTCCTGGATATTTGCAATGACCGTATCAAGTGCTGCATCTACTGAAACAGTTTCTACAGTCGCACCTTTACGGAATTGTGGCTGACGCGGACGGTCTTCGCGGTTCACATAACCTGTACCGAAACGGCCTTTATCGCATAGGAAGTATTGGTTAACTTCACCATTGAAACGGTTTTCGACACGGCGAAGTTCACCATAACGCTCACCCGGAGAGATGTTACAACCTGAAGAACAGCCTTGGCATACGCTTGGCGCATATTGCATGTCCCATTTACGGTTATAACGTGCCGAATGAGTTTTATCGGTAAATACACCTGTTGGACAAACTTCAGTCAGGTTACCCGAGAATTCAGATTCTAAAGTGCCTGATTCCGGACGACCGAAATACACACGTGATGCGTTGGCATACACGCCGAAGTCCGTACCACCTGCATAGTCTTTGTAATAACGCACACAACGGTAACAGGCGATACAACGGTTCATTTCGTGAGAAATGAATGAGCCAAGCTCTTGGTTGTAATGGGTACGTTTGGTGAAACGGTAGCGACGACGGTCATGCTGCGTCATTACGGTCATATCTTGTAAATGACAGTGACCACCCTCTTCACAGACCGGACAGTCGTGCGGGTGGTTGGTCATCAAGAATTCAACAATCGAAGCACGGAAATCTTTTGCTTCTTTGTCTTCAATCGAAATGTAGGTATTGTCAGATGCAGGCGTCATACATGACATGACCAAACGACCACGGGTATCTTCCGGATTCGCGTATTGAGTCACGGCACATTGACGGCAAGAACCAACAGAACCTAAGGACGGATGCCAACAAAAGTATGGGATATCAATGCCAAGACTCAAACATGCTTGTAGCAAGTTTTCCGAGCCGTTGACTTCATACGATTTGCCATCGACATGAATTGTAGCCATAGTCGAATTCCTTAAGCTTGTTCTACGGAGCTAACTTGAGCAGCGGCATTCACCACCTTCGCTTCAAATTCGCCACGGAAATGTTTGAGTGCGCCCATGAGCGGTTCCATTGCACCCGGTGCGTGGGCACAGAAAGTCTTACCGATCCAAAGCTTACGCGTTAACTCTTGTAAGTGATCGATATCTTCCTGTTTACCTGTGCCATTTTCCAGCGCTTTTAACGCTTTCACTGCCCAAGGCAAGCCATCACGGCAAGGGGTACAGAAACCACATGATTCGCGTGCAAAGAATTCTTCTAGGTTACGTGTTGCTGAAACCATACATTGAGTTTCATCAACCACCATGAGCAGACATGTTCCTAAACGAGAACCTGCTTTCATGATGCTTTCCGCATCCATCGGAAGATCGATATGCTCGGCCGCCAGGAAGTCCGTTGATGCACCACCCGGTAACCATGCTTTCAGCTTCAGGCCGTCACGCATACCACCCGCGTGATCTTCAATCACTTCACGCGCAGTCGTACCAAAAGGCAATTCCCATAGACCCGGGAATTTCACTTTACCTGATGCACCATAGATTTTCGTACCTGGATCTTTCGATTTGCCCGCAGACAAGCCGATATACCATTCAGGGCCACGCAGCATGATGGCGGGTAAGTTGTTGTAGGTCTCTACGTTGTTGACAATCGTAGGACGACCCCAAGCACCTGCAACTTGCGGGAATGGCGGTTTGGTACGCGGGTTGGCACGACGGCCTTCAAGCGAGTTAATCAATGCAGTTTCTTCACCACAGATATAACGACCTGCACCGGTATGCACGTGTAACTCGAAGTTCCAGCCGGTACCCAGGATGTTATCCCCTAAGTAACCTTTGGCACGAACTTGCTCAAGCGCTTCATTTAAGTACTGAGCCGCTTCGATGTACTCGCCACGGATAAAGATATAACCATGGGTTGCTTCAAGCGTATAACCCGCGATCAGCATCCCTTCGATCAGTTGATGTGGAAGATCTTCCATCAACAAACGGTCTTTGAAGGTACCTGGTTCCATCTCATCGGCATTACAAATCAGGTAACGTGGACCTGAATTGTCATTTGGCGCCATTAGTGACCATTTGATGCCTGCCGGGAAGCCTGCACCACCACGACCTTTAACAGTCGCTGCCTTCACCACGTCCAATACATCTTTAGGCGACATCGACAGGGCTTTTTTAAAGCCTGCATAACCTTCGAGCGCTTCGTAATCATCTGCATTACGTACGTTCGCTTGTTTGCTTAAACGCCATGTGAGTGGATGCGTTTCCGGGTTACCGTCGCCATAAATTGGTTTTGGTTCAGTATTCATACATACTTCTCCAACAGCTGTTTCACCGAAGTCACTTCAACCAGACCGTGCGTGTCTTCATCAATCATTAAGGTTGGGCCTTTGTCACAGTTACCCAGACAGCAAATTGGCAACAAGGTAAAGCGACCATCTGCAGTCGTTTGACCAAACTGAATGCCTAATTCGCGCTGGAATGCTTCTGCCAAAGTTTCCGCACCCATCAAGAAGCACGCAATCGAATCACATAACAAAATTACGTGACGCCCGACTGGCTGACGGTAAATACGGTTATAGAAGGTTGCCACACCTTCCAGATCTGCAACGCTCATGTTCAGCATTTGCGCGATGGCATTCATTTGCGCATCATCTACCCAGCCATTACGGCGTTGTACACACTTTAGCGCGTCCAGACACGCCGCACGTGGGTATGGATAGTGCCCCATGTGATGTTCGATATCGTGAATTTCGTCCGCAGTCAAAATTCCTTCAACGTTCACACGTGGCTTTTTATCAGTCAAAATCATCATAATGCGTTTACCCCTTAGCGATCCACGTCAGCCATTACGACGTCAATGGTCGCTAAATAAATGATTAAGTCAGACATGAGGCTGCCGTTAATCACAGAAGGCATTTGCTGTAAATGCGTGAAGGTTGGTGTACGAATACGGGTACGGTAACTCATGGTTGACTTGTCTGAAGTCAAGTAGTAGTTCGACGCACCTTTCACCACTTCCGCCATCACAGATGCTTCACCCGCCGGCATTACAGGACCCCAAGATACGCTTAAGAAGTGCGTAATCAAGGTTTCAATATCTTGTAATGTCTTGTCTTTTGGTGGTGGAACAGCCAGTGGATGGTCTGCTTTGTACGCACCAGACGGCATGTTGTCTAGACATTGCTTGACGATTTTCAGTGATTCTTCGATTTCACGGAAGTGAACCATGACACGTGCATAAGCATCGCCTTCGTACTCTAAAGGAACCTCAAAATCGTAATTTTCGTAGCCGCTATACGGACGATATTTACGAACGTCAAAGTCAATACCTGTTGCACGAAGACCAGTACCGGTTACACCCCAAGCCAATGCAGATTTAGCGTCATATTGCGCTACACCTTGGGTACGACCCATGAATACAGAGTTGCGTAATGCAGCTGTGTAGTATTCATTCATACGCTTCGGCATCCAGTCGAGGATTTCGCGAATGAGGTGCTGCCAGTTGTTTGGAAGGTCGTGCGCAGTACCGCCAATACGGAACCAAGCTGGGTGCATACGGTAACCCGTGATCGCTTCAATCGCGTCATAAATCTTTTGACGGTCAGCGAACATATAAAATACTGGGGTCATACCGCCGGCATCCTGAATTGCAGTACCAATAAACAACAAGTGGTTATTGATACGGAACAATTCCGACATCATCACACGGATACATTGCGCACGGTCCGGTACAGTAATGCCCGCCATTTGCTCCACGCCCATCACATAAGGCATGTTTTGTGCACAACCACCCAAGTAGTCGACACGGTCTGTATACGGAATGAATGAATGCCAGGTTTGACGTTCAGCCATCTTTTCCACACCACGGTGGTGATAACCGATATCAGGCACACAGTCTTTCACTTCTTCGCCGTCCAGCTGCAAAATCACACGGAATGCACCGTGCGCAGATGGATGGTTAGGCCCCAAGTTCAGGAACATGAAGTCTTCATCGGCATTACCGCGCTTCATACCCCAATCTTCAGGCACGAAACGCAGATGTTCCTGTTCGTAGTCCTGCTTGGCCTTGTCTTGTAAATACGGGGTATATTCAGTCGCACGTGCAGAATATTCTTTACGTAGCGGATGACCTTCCCAATAGGTTGGCAACAAGATACGACGGAGCATTGGATGCCCTTCGAAATTGATCCCAAACATATCGTAAGCTTCACGTTCGTACCAGTTGGCATTTGGCCAGATGTTGGTTGCCGTCGGAAGATTCAGATCACTTTCAGCTAAGGCAACCTTAATACGAATGTCAGTATTACGCTCGAGCGACAACAAGTGGTAGAACACTGTGAAGTCAGACGCAGGTAAACCGTCGCGGTGCGTACGCAGACGCTCATCTACCGCAGACAAGTCGAACAACATCACGTAAGGACGTGATACTGTACGCAAGAACATTAAAACTTCTTGTACACGTGCGCGCTCAACCCAGACTGTCGGGAAATCCTCGAAAGTCGTTTGCACATAGAAGTTCTCACCAAATTTGGTTTTGAGTTCTTCAATGATGGCAAATGCTGGGCGTGAATCAACTGGTGTTGATTCTGGCATAGCAATGTCAGTTTCAGCCATTGGCTTGGCTTCCTATTTAATACAAATTCAGTCAACCTAAACGACAATTACACCCATAGCGGGTGCAGCAAAAAAGACCAGTCGTTTAAATTATTTAATTTCATCCATAGAGCGCAAGTTCTTCACAGCAACACGCTGATCTTTCTTACGGTCACGTTCCGGCATCATCTTTGGCTTATACACTGGCTTAAGATCATCACCGATCACCGCAGAAAGCGGACGACGCTCGAGTTGAATCTGGTCTTGCAACAGCATTAATGCCTGAATCAAAGCTTCAGGACGTGGTGGGCAGCCGGGAACATAAACATCGACCGGGATGATTTTATCCACACCTTGTACCACTGAATAAATGTCGTACATCCCACCTGAGTTGGCACATGCCCCCATTGAAATGACCCATTTCGGTTCAAGCATCTGTTCATACAAACGTTGAATGACAGGCGCCATTTTCACAAAGCAGGTACCCGCCACAATCATTAAATCCGCCTGACGCGGTGAAGCACGAATCACCTCGGCACCAAAACGTGACAAGTCATGCACACCGGTTAAGGTCGTCGCATACTCTACATAGCAGCATGATGTACCAAAGTTAAACGGCCAAACTGAGTTTTTACGACCCCAGTTGACTGCTGTATGTACCACATCCTCTAAACGAGTCATGAATACATTCTTATTCACTTCTTCTTCAAGTAACGGATCTTCTACAAGGATACGCTCTTGAAGTGGATATTGATCAGCATCCGGATTCGCACGGGTTAATGTATATTTCATCCCGTCTTACTCCTTATCAGATGATTTAGCCGGTGAGCTTTTCACACGACCAGAGGATTGAGCTGGGATTTGACCTGTAGGGTCGATTACCAATTCTTCAATTGAGTTAAAGCGCGTAATTTCTGCTAGATCCATATTTGGCGAACCAATCTTAGCTTTAATTCCTGCGGCTTTACGTTTGTCTGAAGGTGCCCAGTTGAGTGCGCCTGTGGATAATTCGTAAACCAAACCAACAAGTAAAACTAAAATAAAGATAGCTGCAGTTGCAAAACCAATCCAACCTACTTCACGAACAGAAACCGCCCATGCATATAGATAAAGTGCTTCTAAATCAAACACCACGAAGAAAATTGCAACTAAATAGAACTTTGCAGACAAGCGGATACGAGCCCCACCTGCACCAACAACACCTGACTCAAACTGCTCCTGCTTGGCACGGCCCCATGATTTACCCCCGAGGAGTAATGGGACGGTCAGCATAAAGACGCATAAAAATGTAACGCCGATCACGAAGGCAATAATTGCCCATTCGTATGGAGTAATAGCACTCATGCGGGGATAACTCCTGGCAGGCCTATTTGTTAACAAAGAATGTATGTATTGGCCTTCAAATACACCAAACACAAAATTAATCCCGCCAATTGTACCTGATTTTGGATTTCACTTGCTAGTTTATAAGCCTTAGTCTTTGGGATGATTTTTTAGGCATTTCAGCATTTAATTTGCGTTTGATCTCTCAACATCCGATTTAATCGTTTTATTGGATTAAGTTTTAATTTTCTATTAATTTTTCTATAAACAGTATTCCTGAAAAATAAATCCATTTCAGATCATTCTTGCTTGGCCTCTGGCTTAGATATAGCCCCTTTCACGGCCAAAGCAAAGAAAAATCAGACAAAAACTTATTCTATCCATAACTTTCAGCGGATAAAGCTTTTGATTTAATTTGATATTTAACATGATTTTCACATTTTAACTTGGATTAAAGCACTTTAAGCCCAGCCTCACTCAAGGCAAGCAATTGTATCTTTTTGCAACACACCCAACAGACTGATTCAGAATATGTTATTTGTATTTCTAAGCCACATAATGACATTAATAAAGTAACAATAAGGAGTCCTTGCATGTCTCTACGCTTCTCGCATAAGCCGAATTATTTTTTATTTGCCCAGTTACTGGTGCGACATATCCAAGATTATGTTCAGAAACACCCCAATATGAGTCAGGTCGCTTTTGACTTGCGCGATATTCATGCACTGTTTCAAGAGGATCATGCCTCTTCCAGCATTAATCTGGATGGCATCATGAATATTGCCGATGAATACAAAGTCGAAACTTTATCTGGTGATCAGAGGCTGATCCAGCGCTATAGCATTGATGGAAAAAATACCAAGCTAATGATCGACTTCAATCCTGAAGCCCTGCATGGCCTAAAAGAAGGCAAACCATTGATTGAGCCGGATGCCACCATTCAGGAATAAAATTCTTCCCCAATAAAAAAAACGATGCTCAGACATCGTTTTTTTATAACTCAAAAGCATTTATATAACATCAAGCTGAATGATCACTGATTTCCTCAGTCTTTTCTGCCAACTTGCGCTTGCTCTTCTTTACATAACGCTGTGCAGGCCAGCTCATGATAAAGCGCGCACCACCCAAGCTCGGACTTTGATCCACGTGAATCTTGCCACCAAACCAGTACGCAATCCGGCTGACAATGGATAAACCCAAACCATAACCACCCGAAGCACGGGTGCGGCTGTCATCCAGCCGGGCAAAGGCTTCAAAGACCCGGGCACGATCCACTTCCGGAATTCCCGGGCCATCATCTTCAACAGAGACATAGGCCTGACCATCCTGATCCAGACCACCACTGATCAGCACCTTATTGTCGCAATAACGCACCGCATTGCCGACCAGATTCTGAATTACGCGATGCAGATAACGGCGTTCTGCCTCAACCACCACATCAGGCATTGAATGTAGCTCAATGATTTTCTGGGTTTTTAATGCTTCAGTTTCCAGAGCTACCTGATTCAGCACTTCAAACAGATTGACCTTTTCAAACTCGATCGAAGGCATGCCCTGTTCTAGCTTGGCATAGGTCATGATCTCGTCAATCAGGGTATTCAGCGCCTCAATATCTTTATCAATCTGTTCGACCTGTTGCAGACGATAATCGTAATCATCTTCATCTGCCATCATTTCCACACCAAAACGAATCCGTGCTACTGGTGTACGCAGTTCATGCGACACCGCACGCATCAGTTCACGCTGGGCTTCAATCAGGCGCTGAATATGATCAGACATATTATTAAAGCTAGAGGCCAGCGTTGCCATTTCGTCACTTCCTTCTACAGGAAGACGCAATGACATATTACCGGTTTTCATTTTGTTTAAGGCATAGCTGACTTCACGCAACTTGCGCTGCATCGGCACCAGCAAACCATACACCCCCAGACTCAGCACAAACAGGCTCAATAAAGTAATACCGGTGGCCAACTGGAATGGCATCCAGTTAAACAATGGCACCGGCCCCATCACCAAGACTTGTGAGGTCGAACCTGGAATTGGCGAAATAATTGAAATGGTGGTGCCACGGATTGAGGCACTATCCCGATACAAAATGATACTGTGATCAAGACGCAAGCGCCCGATCTGCTCGGAATCTAAAGGTAAGCTCTGTACGTTTTCAATCGATACCGGATAAGAAAAATGATCCTGAATAGCGGACAGATATTCTTTTTCCTGACCCGGATAATAGACCAGATAATCCAGAATAAAGACCGGCAGCGCCTTCATCTGGCGCTCGGTAATACTGTCGGCCTTTATATACAGGTAATGATTCGGGTCATCGCGCAGCCCCACCACAATATAGGCAATGCCGGTTTTGGCATCCCAGCGCACCACGGCTTTACGATCTGCAATACGGCGACCTTCAGCACGGGTGATATCCACCTTACTGGCTTCTACATAGTGAATTGGCAATTCCAGCAAATCAGAAGCATCGGAAACCCAATCCATCTTTTGCTGAAGATTTGGCTGGCGCGCGACACCCTCACTGATGATATAGGCCATACCATCAGTCAGAGACTCACGATATTCTTGCGCACGCTGATAGTTGATAATCTGTACCAACAGATAGCCGAACACAGCCACCAACACAACAAGGATGACGAGTCCTGCGTATATACGCAAAAATATACTGTGTTTAAACACCTATAGTTTATCCCGCTCGTTCAAGCAACAACGTACATTTGCTTAAATACCATTAGTTTCTTTAACGAATAGATAACCTTTACTACGCACGGTTTTAATACGCTTCGGATTCTCTGGATCGTCACCAATTTTTGGACGGATACGCGAAATACGCACATCGATTGAACGATCCTGACCATCATATTCGATGCCACGTAAACGCTCGAAAATATCTTCGCGGGAAAGAATACGGCCAGCATTTGATGCAAGCAACCACAACAGGTCATATTCCGCACTGGTAAAATCAACCAGATCACCATTTAAAGTAACTGAACGACCACCATTGTCGATGACCAGATCATCAAATTCGATACGCTGTGCCACTTCATCTTCAGGCACCTTGTCCGTACGACGCAGTAATGCACGAATACGTGCCAGCAATACACGTGGTTGTACCGGTTTAGCGACATAGTCATCGGCACCCATTTCCAGACCCAAGACCTGATCCATGTCCTCAGTACGCGCAGTCAACATCAAGATCGGTTGATGATAATGCGGGCGCACTTCACGACAAATGGTCAAACCATCCGCTCCTGGTAACATCACATCCAGCACCACCATATCTGGCTGCTCAGCGATAATCCGGCGAATGGCACGGTTACCATCCGGCTCCACCCCAACCTCAAGTCCATTACGAATGAGGTATTCTTGCGTTAAACGAGCAAGACGCTCATCATCTTCAACAATTAAAATCTTGGGTAACTTTTCTTCTTGGCTCATGTATTGCCCCTTATTTGGTGGATCTACGCTATAGGCGTATCCTTTTGAAATCCAATAGATACGTTTTTAATATGCTTGCAATATACACACGTTTACATTGTAAACAAGATAGCGTTCACCAAACTGATACATCAAGATAGCATTTTGTAATATTTTATCGTGCATTTTTTGGGCAACTATGCTTGAAACAGTGATTTAGATCTGATTTGTGATTTACACAACTATTACATGAACAAAATATGACTGCTTGATTCAGCACTTTTTAGTTATCCACAATGTTATCTATAAGCACTTTCTCGGGACTTTGTTATGCTATGCCTTGCCTGATAAGGCTTATACAAAAATCAATAAAAATAGCGATATTTTTACAAGGATTAAAGCAAAACTTAAGAAAAATATTTAGCTAAATGTCAATATTGATCTACCCTAATTTTTCCCGTATCTTGTGTTCAATTAATTTTAAAACCACTAGGTCTTGTGTTTATTCCTCAAACACTGTGCATGAAACTTGCCCAGTTCAAACGGTCCATAAACATAAAAATAGATGACAATGGAGCTATGCTAACATGAGCGTAATCACTTCAACTCCTGGTCAACTTCAGGTGATTAAACGCACCGGTGATGTTGCCGCTTTTGATGCAGAAAAAATTTCTGTCGCAATTGGTAAAGCGTTTTTGGCGGTTGAAGGCCAGCAAAGCGCTGACTCGAGCCGAATCCATGATCGTATCGAGCAACTGACGGAAATGGTACTGAATACCTTTAAACGTCGTTTACCTTCTGGCGGAACGATTCATATCGAAGAAATTCAAGACCAAGTTGAACTTGCGCTAATGCGTACGGGCGAACAGAAAGTTGCACGCTCTTATGTCATTTACCGTGAACAACGTTCTGAAGCACGTAAACAATTAGGTGCACACCATCATCCGACCCTGCAAATTACCGATGCTGAAGGCCAACTTAAGCCACTTGATTTAAGTGCTTTAACTGCGCATGTTACTAAAGCAGCAGAAGGCCTTGAAGGAATTGATGTACAAGCCATTGTCGATGAGACCGTGAAAAACCTGTACAACGGTGTAAAAGAGTCTGACATCTCCACCACTATGATGATGGCGACCCGTACCCGGATCGAGCAAGAGCCGAACTACACCTATGTGACCGCACGTTTGTTGCGTGATGATCTGGTGGCGACTGGTTTGAAATTCCTGGGTCTGCCTACGGATACGCATGAAGGTGAAGCACTTGAAACTTTCCTGAAAAAAGGGATTGAGCTTGAGCTTATTTCACCAGAACTGCTTAACTTTGATATGGCGAAACTGGCAGCGGCGATTCAACCAGAACGCTCAAACCAGTTTACCTACCTAGGTCTACAGACTTTATTTGACCGCTACTTCATCCATTCCGATGGCGTACGTTTCGAATTGCCGCAATTGTTCTTTATGCGTGTTTCTATGGGCTTGTCGCTCAATGAAGAAAACCGTGAAGAACGTGCCATCGAGTTCTATAACTTGTTGTCTAGCTTCGACTATATGGCATCGACGCCTACCCTGTTTAACTCAGGTACGCTTCGTCCACAATTGTCGAGCTGCTACTTAACCACCATTGATGATGACCTGTATGATATTTATGGCGCAATGCGTGATAACGCCATGCTGTCTAAATGGGCAGGCGGTTTGGGTAACGACTGGACACCAGTGCGTGCTTTAAACTCTTACATCAAAGGTACCAATGGTAAGTCGCAAGGTGTAGTTCCATTCCTTAAAGTCGCGAACGATACGGCTGTTGCGGTCAACCAAGGTGGCAAGCGTAAAGGTGCAGTTTGTGCATATCTTGAAACCTGGCACCTGGACATTGAAGAATTCCTGGAACTTCGTAAAAACACTGGTGATGACCGTCGTCGTACCCACGACATGAACACAGCGAACTGGGTTCCTGACCTGTTCATGCAACGTGTATTCGAAGATGCGGAATGGACATTGTTCACACCTTCTGAAACCCCAGATCTACATGATTTGACCGGTGCAGAATTCGCTGAGCGTTATGCTTACTACGAAGGTATTGCCAAAGAAACAAACATGCTGCACAAGAAAATCCGTGCAAAAGATTTGTGGCGCAAAATGCTGTCGATGTTGTTTGAAACTGGTCACCCGTGGATCACATTCAAAGACGTATGTAACTTACGTTCACCACAGCAACACGTAGGTGTAGTGCACTCTTCTAACCTGTGTACCGAAATTACGTTGAACACCAGCAAAGAAGAAATCGCGGTGTGTAACTTAGGTTCGATCAACCTGGTTCAACACGTGCAAGGCGGTGTACTGGATCGCGAAAAACTGGCACGTACAGTAAAAACTGCTGTGCGTATGCTCGACAACGTGATTGACATCAACTACTACGCTGTTCCACAAGCACGTAATTCAAACCTGAAACATCGTCCAGTCGGTATGGGTATCATGGGCTTCCAGGATGCTTTATACGAAATGAACCTGGCGTATGGTTCTGATGCTGCGGTTGAGTTTGCTGATGAATCAATGGAAGTGATTTCGTACTACGCGATTTCAACTTCAAGTGATTTGGCTGTTGAACGTGGTACCTATGAGACATTTAAAGGTTCATTGTGGGATCAGGGTATTTTACCAATCGACTCACTGGATCTGGTTGCAAAAACACGTCCTGAACGTATGTTCGAAGTTGACCGCACTCAACGTTTGGATTGGGACACTTTACGTGCCAAAGTTCAAAAAGACGGTATGCGTAACTCAAACGTGATGGCGATTGCGCCAACTGCAACGATTTCTAACATTTGTGGCGTGTCTCAATCGATTGAGCCTACTTTCCAGAACTTGTATGTGAAATCGAATCTGTCTGGCGAGTTCACCGTGATTAACCCGTACCTGGTACGTGCGTTGAAAGAACGTGACCTTTGGGATGCAGTAATGGTCAACGACCTGAAACATTTCGAAGGCTCTGTACAGAAGATTTCCCGTATTCCTGAAGAGCTTAAAGCCATCTTCGCGACTGCGTTTGAAGTAGATACACGTTGGATCGTAGATGCTGCATCACGCCGTCAAAAATGGATCGATCAGGCTCAGTCTCTGAACCTTTACATCGCTGGTGCAAATGGTAAAAAACTGGACATCACTTACAAGATGGCTTGGTTACGTGGTCTTAAAACGACGTATTACCTACGTGCATTGGGTGCGACGTCTGCTGAGAAATCGACCATTAACACTGGCGCACTAAATGCGGTTAAAGCGACTGCAACTGCAGCACCTGTTGCAGCAGCCGCTCCGGTGGTTGAAGCGAAAAAACCTGAAGTTCCTGCAGAGGAAGATGGTTTTGCGCAAGCAGCACCAGTGCCAATGGCATGTTCAATTGACAATCCTGATTGTGAGGCTTGTCAGTAATCTGACAGGTTTTAAATCCTCCCCGACCCTCCTTTAATAAAGGAGGGAGAAAATCCCCCTTTTCAAAGGGGGACTTAGGGGGATTACGAAATTCAGGCAATAAAAAAGCCCTCTAGCGTCCGTCAAAACTAACTAGAAGGCTTTCAATCTCGAAGTGATACCAAGATGGTCACAACGAGGCTGGCATCACAAAATGCGTGAACGGATTGTATCATCGATTCGAGAAACGAGCCAGTAAGAGTCATCTTGAATTTGTAATGGAGATTATCTCTATGGCTACGAAAAAAGTTTCTCGTGATGCAGGAACTGGTCGTTTCGTAACTGAAGGCTATGCAAAAAAGCATCCTAAAACTACAGTTACTGAAACAATCAAGCCTAGTAAATCATCTAAAAAATGATTTAAACGTGAATCCTAGTTTCGGCTAGGATTCACAAACTAAAAGTAAAAGGAAACCTCAATGCCCCATATGACCCACAACTACATGTTAGGACTTGCGGCATTGCTGATCTCCTTTGCTATTACCTTTTACGCACCACTTGCTTATTTCTGGTTCAAACTACGCCAGCAGCGTAAGCAAAATAAGTAGTGAGGATAGTGCTGCTGTATAAATTCACAGCATTCATCGACAAAACTTAATTTTGCTTACACAAATTAAGCGTATAGTAAGACATCTCAGCCAAGCTGAATGTCTCATAAAAGATATAAAGCAACGTAGAGAGAATTGATATGTCTATCCTAAGTTGGGACGATTTCGAAGATGATTCGCAAAAACCGGCTGCTCCTGAACAGCAGCCTGCGCCCGTCGAGCCGCAAAAAGCGACTAATTCACAGATGGTATCTGATGCAGGCAACGCATCGCCGGATGTGGCAACTGCACAACCCCTTAGAGCCACTCAAAACCGAGGATCAAATCCAACCGATTCGCTGGCAAGAGCATCTGCTTCCCTAGAACAACTTGATGTTGCTCCAGGTCTGGAAGAGCTTGAAATGGGTGCACAGCGTGTACAGGTTGACGACAAGGCGATGATCAACTGTCGTGCCGACTTGAACCAGCTTGTTCCGTTCAAATACGAATGGGCTTGGCAAAAATATCTAGACGGTTGTGCCAACCACTGGATGCCGCAAGAAGTCAACATGAACCATGACATCGCACTTTGGAAATCTGAAAACGGCCTGACTGAAGATGAACGTACCATTGTCATGCGTTCACTCGGTTTCTTCTCGACTGCCGATTCACTGGTTGCAAACAACTTGGTATTGGCGATTTACCGTCACATTACCAACCCTGAATGCCGTCAATACATCTTGCGTCAGGCATTTGAAGAAGCGATTCATACACACGCTTACCAGTATTGTATCGAATCGCTCGGTATGGATGAAGGCGAAGTCTTCAACATGTACCGCGAAGTTCCGTCAGTGGCACGTAAAGCAGCGTGGGGTCTGAAATACACCCAGTCTTTAAGTGATCCTACTTTCAAAACCGGTACACCTGAAAATGATCAAATCCTGCTGCGCAACCTGATCGCGTTCTACTGTGTACTTGAAGGGATTTTCTTCTACTGCGGTTTCAGCCAGATCCTGTCGATGGGCCGGCGTAACAAGATGAATGGTGTTGCCGAGCAATTCCAGTACATTTTGCGTGATGAATCCATGCACCTGAACTTCGGTATTGATATGATTAACCAGATCAAGATCGAAAACCCGGGTCTATGGACAACCGAGTTCCAGGAAGAAATCATTCAGATGATTCTTGAAGGCACAATGCTGGAAATCGAATATGCACGTGACACGATGCCACGTGGTGTATTGGGTATGAATGCGGGCATGATGGAAGAATATCTGAAGTTTATTGCCAACCGTCGTCTAGCGCAGTTGGGTTTGCCTGAACAGTTCGCTGGTGTGAATAACCCGTTCCAGTGGATGTCGGAGATGATGGACTTGCGTAAAGAGAAGAATTTCTTTGAGACGCGTGTTACGGATTATCAGACCGGCGGTGCTTTAAGCTGGTAAGTCAAAAAGAAAAAGTTTAGTGAAATCCCGCCCCAGTAGCGGGATTTTTTATATGAAATATAGCCTATTCAATGCATAAAAAAACCGACCATCTACATTAAAAATATTATAAAAAATAAGTGCCTAAATATACTATTATGATATTATCCACATGAATTTAAAAACAATTTATAAATTTAAACACAAAGAAAGAGGGTAAAAATGAAAGGGGTTATTTTAGATTATTCAGTGCAGCATAATGCTGGTGTGATTAGTGGCGACGACCAAAATCGGTACAATTTCACCGGTGCAGAATGGCGTGGACAGCATCCGCCTGCTCGTGGAGATCAAGTCGATTTCGATATCGATCCTACAGGGAATGCCATTCAAATTTTTACAGCATTAGGTCACAGCAATCCTGTACAAAATATTTCCAAGCAATTAGACAAAATTTCTGATCAGAATAAAGCTGAAGAACAATTCAATATGATTGATTGGTTTGTAAAGTGTTTAAAAAGTTATGCGACGTTTATAGGGCGTGCTCGTCGTAAAGAATTCTGGTTTTTTACCTTAGTCCAATTTATTTTATTAATTATTGCTCAAATTATTGATGCAGTCATTGGAACTGAGTTTGTACTTTATGCCTTAGTAGTTTTAGCGTTATTTATTCCAGGCTTAGCAGTAACGATACGTCGTTTACATGATATTAATAAATCCGGTTGGTGGCTTTTAATTGCACTTATCCCGCTTATTGGCAGTATTTTATTAATTATCTGGCTAGCAACAGAGACCAAACAAGAAACCAATGAATGGGGGCAGCCTGCCAAATAACTTGACCAAAAAGAAAGGGCGATATCGCCCTTTCTCTCAATGAAAACTTAACCATACTTTCGTGCAAAATCTTCATCGGAAGTACATAGGTACATAATAAACTCAATAAATGCAATGATTGCCGGAATAAATGTCCAGAAGAAAATTAGATAGACAATTCCCCAACCGATACGACCTAGATAAAACTTATGTATACCAAATCCACCCAAGAAAAATGCGAGCAATGCCGCAACAATTCGATTTTTTTGCCCGACTTGATTGGTAAAGGGATTAGGAGCCGATACTAAATAAACGTCTTTGGCTTGTCCCTGCCCTAACACCTCAAAATCTACACGTTGTCCACGTGCTGGTAGCGCTTGGCCTCTCCATTCACTACCAGTAAATTGATAACGATTCTGATCATCCCCACTAATAATACCGGTATTATGCTGCACTGAATAATCTAAAATAGATCCTTGCATTATTATCTCTTTTTACGTGTTATTTACATGTTAAATTATAAGCATTCCACTATAGAAAAAATACTATATTTCAAATGACTATTGAAATAAAAAGATTTTCTATTTACTTACTTCTTCTCTACTTTAATTAAATATTATGAATAAAAAAACCGCCATTAATGGCGGTTTTTTTATTGAATGATTATTAAATTATTTCATCTTTTCAACGATTTGTTCAGCTTTCTTCAAATGTGCAGCAACCGCAGTACGGGTTTGCGTCAGCATATTCTTTAACTCTATATTTTTAGCATTTGGAATCAACTGCTTGTCGAGCATTGTCACCACTTTACGATGGACTTCAACTTGACTCATCATATAGTCCTTATCTGTTACGGATGACTGACTCAGTTTGGCCACCACCTTATCACTATCATTTTGCAATCCAGTACTGAGAGTGCTGGTTTGTGGCGTTAAATTTAAACGATTTGCCAAGGCTTGAGCTTTTTTCTCATTTGCTGAATGATCATTAATCATCATTTGGGCATACTTGCGGGCTTCATCTGTCTTCAGTTTAGGCAGGGCTGTTTTTGCCTGCTTAATCTCACCGTTGTTCGCTGTACTTAATACCTTAATCACCTGACTGTCAGTTAAAGTCACACGACTGTCATTCGACACTTGGGAATGCTGTTGAGCAGTATTCTTAGATTGTTGATTCATTGCCATAGTTTGGCCTGCAGCAAAAACCAATACACCACTGACTGCAGCACACTGAATCATCTTCTTCATTAAAATAGCTTTCATAATGGCATCCTTTTAAGGTTTTATTGATTAATTTTGCCTTTATAAAATAGGTGAATTAGATTAAAAACAGTGTAATGTTTGAGTTGTTTTTTTAAGCAATATATAAAGCGTTTATTAAGTTAAGCAAAGACTGTTAGTGATTAGTTTATTTATTTCAGGTCAGTAAAAAATGGACTTATTAAAATAATCAATATGCGAATGGCAAGTTTTATATATTTTGACCCAGATTTCAAAATATACCAATCACCTGTCGTTTTTTTATTTTCTAGACACATAAAAATAAAGTAACTTTTAATGCTTTGAATTAAAATACTTTTGTCATACTCACCCCCGCACTCCAATGACGCCCTTCTGCCGGTTCATAGAAACGACCATTACTTTCATTGACGATGACTGAACCCGAATAGTCTTTATCCAACAGATTGTCCACCCGTGCAAAAGTATTCACTGCCCAATCCTGCATTTTCCAGTGATAGCCAATATTTGCACCAGCGACTGTGTAGCTTGGTGCAGTATCAGAATTTAAGTCATTCACATAAATCTTGTCGGAGTAACGCACATCAAAGCCAGCCCTTAAACCATTTTCAGGCTTCCAGCCTAGACTTAAAAATGCCTGATTTTTGGCAATCCCCGGAATATAGTTCCCCGATGCTACTCTAGATACTACAACCTCTCCTTCATCATTCCGAAGTTCAGGAATATCTGCATCAAAAGTGGCATCAATATAGCTATAGCTGGCTTGTGCTGTCAGATCTCGCCACAGGTTTTTGTTCCAGGAAAGTTCTACACCTTCTCTTAAGGTTTTATCTGCATTACGGAAGGTAGCGCGCCCACCCTCATTTCCCGCAGAAACAATATCATTTTCGGTTCTGGTCCGAAAGGCGGCTACGGTGAAATCCCCCCAAGCATTAGCAGATTTCAAACCCACTTCATAGCTTTCACTTTCTGCTGCTTTTAAACTCAAGCTGCGGTTTTCAGCAGTATTTGCCGGATAAGACATTTCGGTAAATGTGGGGGTTTCAAAACCTTGGGCATAACTGGCATAAGCCATCAATTCGGGTAAGGGCTGCCAGCTTAAAGCTAAAGAGGGCAATAACTTTTGATAATCGGTTTTACCGGAATTATCGCCATTGGACAGGAATTTATCTTTAGATTTAAAATGCACATTGCTATAACGCAAACCAGCATCGAATGTCCCGTTTGGCAAGAATGCATAGGATGCTTGTAAATAAGGATCAAGATTCCACAAGCGATTGTCTTCATCCCGGCGTAGTTCACCTTTTACCCCCAAGGTATCACCGACAAAGTTTTGGTAGCCTTTGCGCTCTTCGCTCATGGCATCCACGGCAATACCAGAAATCAGTTTAGTATTTGGAAAAATATCTTTACCTGTCCAGCGCAGGTCAGTGCCGTAGAAATGACGGTCAAAATCAATCACGCCACCGGCATGATTGACTCCACCTTGCGCTGTACGAGGAATCGACTGGTACTGGGTCACTGCCCGTTGTCCCCAATAGGCCATCCCGTAGAGTTCATGCTGATCATTGATCGGTTTATTCCAGGTTATCCCGGTTTGCAGCTGTTCAGTTTCCTTACGTGCATTATATAAAAGGACATTCTCAGCGACCTGTTTAGGATTGGCTTGCCACTGTTCGCGAGTTAAACCACCGGGATCATCCGCAGCAATTTTAACGTAATTATTAATCCAGTTAATTTTAGAGCCGTCCTCCAGATCCCAAGTCAGCTTGGCATTACTCAGAACTTTATGCGCACCGCTATGATCCCGAAAACCGTCAGTATCAAAATAGGATGAACTGATCATATAGCTCGGCTCATTGGCATTTTCTGAACCGCCCTGCAAAACCAGCTTGGTCTGACCTTTATGTTGACTGCCGGCAGAATGACCCAGTTCGATCGAATCAGCACCTTGCCCTTCCCGTGTGGTGGTTAAAATTGTCCCTCCGGAAGAATTACCATATAGCGATGAAAATGCACCGCCTAAAACTTCAATATGCTCCAGACTGTTCAAGTCAATATTCGAGGTTTGCCCCTGCCCATCCGGCATGGTCGCCGGAATTCCATCGACATATAAACGCACGCCGCGTACCCCAAAACTGGAACGGGCACCAAAGCCACGCATTGAAATTTGCAAATCTTGGGCATAGTTTTCACGATTATTGAGCTGTAGCCCTGGAACACCCTTTAAGGTTTCCGAAAGATTCACATTCAGGCTGTTCTGTTGTTCCTGATTGAGATAATACACTGAAGCGGGTGTGCTTAAACGCTCCCGGTCAGTACGGGTCGCCTGCACAATAATCGGTGCAAGTTTTTGTACTTCTGTTACCGCATTTTCGGCATAAAGCATCTGAGTCAGACAAGCGATTAGACAGGATAATGCGATTTTTATAGGAAAATATTGAAGTCGATGCTGCATAATTTTTGGTTCCTGTTTTTCGATATGACTCAGAAAAATCTATATACTGCTGGAGCAAATTAGGTTATTTATTCTTTAAACCGGATTGATCTTTAATGACCCGTAAATTCAAATTTTCTTTATCAGAATATGAATAGAAATTTTCTTCTTAAGCCGCGTGATCAGGTGTTTTTTGACATCAAAGCAATTTATAAAAGTCTTTCTTTGAATTTTTCAATATTGTGCTGTATACATATTTCTCTAGCATTCTAGAGAGTTATAAAGATATTTATAAGCTTAGGAAACAAATCAACAGCATTTCTACAGAACCTTGTTCTGCTGTATTTTCTGAACAAACATAAATAACTTAGAATCTCAAATGAAGTGCAACAGAGATTAAATCATTGAAAGATGCAAGATGAGCTAGCATGCTGTTTCCGACTGACCAAAGTCAAAATTGCATCATGAATTACACTCATCTTACCAAAGAAGAAAAATATCAGATTTATATATTAGATCAGTTTATGTCTGCACCCTCGGGCAAATTCTTCGGTAAATGAAAAAGACAGGACTGAATCAGACAGTCTTCAGCATAACGTACAATTCCTGAGGCTCTGGGCTCTAAAATCCTATCATTCGTAGCAACGTGAAATAAAGTTTGGTATTCGCGCCAATAGTCAGACAAAAAATGACTTTATCTGAGTAGTCTACATCGAGTTAGAATGCGTTCCTTGCTGCTTAACCACTCGATGAAATCTCGCTAGCATTTACACTTTGGTTCCGAAAGCTTCTTGGAGTCGAGGTACTTCATCCGCAGATAATGCATGAATGCCAAGAAAATTAGAGTACAAATATCAATCAAAAAAGTAGTCGTTTTCTGGTTTATGAAAGCGATCTAGGGCGTGTCCTCATTTGGCTTTGCACCAAATAAACATGCAAGCAATGTAGATCATAGACTGATAATTTCGTGCAAGCTTATCAAATCGGGTAGCAATAGCACGGAAATGTTTTAATCTCGCAAATGCATTT